>JBEIGX010000066.1:0-11272 GCA_040381675.1 Aphanothece sp. | reverse complement strand
GGCACCACGAGGCCAGCGGCCTCCAGAATTTCGGGGGCCATGCCCTCCACGGTGGAGAGGTGGGACAGGAGCCCGTCCCAGCGATCGGGGGCGAAGCCCAGCTGGAAATCCGCCAGGGTGGTTTCGCTCAGGCCTCGGGTGTCCTTCAGGTAGCGGAGAGCCCCCTCTCCCTCCGGGCTGCGGAGCTGGGCCTGAAACCAGCCTGCCGCCAGGTTGAGCACCCGATGCAGGAGATCCCGGCGGGAGAGTTGCTGGCGCAGCCGTTCCTGCTGGGGACCCTCCAGGGTCTCCACCGGCAGCTGATAGCGCCGGGCGAGCTCCAGAACCACATCACTGAAGCTTGAGCGCTGGAACTCCATCAGAAACTTGATGGCGTTCCCCCCCGCCCCGCAGGAGAAGCAGTAGTAGATCTGCTTCGCGGGCGACACCGTCATCGAGGGTGAGGTGTCGTCGTGGAAGGGGCAGACCCCTACGAACTCCCGCCCCTTCTTCTTGAGCACCACGTGCTCGCCCACCACATCCACGATGTCGGCCCGCTCCTTGACGGCCTCGATCGTGCGGGGATGGAGGCGGGGAAGGGCCAAGAGGCGGGCCGAGGAGAAAGGGAACCCATTGTGGGGGGTGGGTCCAGAGACGCGCGCCCCGTCACCGGATCAGGTGGCGCTGTTGCGCAGCGGCAGGGGATAGGTGAGCCACTCCTGCTCCCCCTCCGGTGCCTGGCCTGAGGGCCTGGCCAGCCGCCAGCTTTCCCCCCGATCTCCCCGCTCCAGAAAGATCTCGAAGGGAGCGTCCACGCGGAAGGGATCCTTCCCCAGGCGCCAGTCGAAGCGGCCCGCGATGCGCAAACCCTGACCCTGGCCGATCGTCACGGGCTCCTGCTGCTCCACCCGCACTCGGCTCACCACGGGCACTCCCACGCTCTCGAGGCTCAACGCCCGCGCCACATCCGCCTGGGTGAGCTGGATCTGCAACGCCAGGGCATTCAGCAGGGTGCCCTGCGGTGGGCCGCTGGCCGCCGTGCAGGCCCCCAACCCCAGGGCAAGGGAGCCCAGAAGAACCATGACCCAAAAATGGTGGAGTGCCCCTTGCCACCACCGCACCGCCCAATGTGCCTGGGGCGGGGGGAGTTCCCGGAAGGGACCACTGGGCACGATGGTGTTGCTCTCTGATCCGACGCTAGCGATCCGTGCCCCTTGGCAAGGAGGGCACACTGGGTCGTTCACGGGATGTCCATGATTGGTTGGTTGCAGGGACAGCTTCAGGATCCCTGGCAGCAGGCAAACCGCTGTGGCCTGCTGGTGATTTGCCAGGGCGTGGGCTACGAGGTGCAGGTGAGCCAGCGTCTCTGGGCCCAACTGCCCCCTTCTGGAGATCCGATCACCCTGCATGTGCACCACACCGTTCGGGACGACGGTTGGACCCTGTTCGGCTTTGAGAGCCGCCATGAACGGGAGCTGTTTCGCGAGCTTGTGGCCGTCAATGGGGTGGGCCCCCAGATGGGGCTGGCCCTTCTGGGCTCCATGGGGCTCGAGGAGCTGGTGGGGGCCATCGTGGAAGGCAACACCAAGCTGTTAAGCCAAGCCCCAGGGGTGGGCAAACGCACAGCCGAGAGGCTGGCCCTGGAGCTCAGGCAGAAGCTTCTCGACCGCTTCGCCCTGCTGCTGGGCCCCGCCGGGCTTGCCGTTGCCTCTGAAGGGGGCGATGGCCAGGCCGGCGGGCTTCCCCTGCTGGGCGATGAACTTCAGAGCACCCTGATGGCCATGGGATACGACCGGATGGAGATCCACGCTGCCCTGAGGGCTGTGGCCGCCCAGGGTTTGGATCCGGCTGCCGATGGGGAGCGGTGGTTGGGCGATTGCTTGCGCTGGTTGTCCCGAGCTGCGGCCTGAGGGAGCGGCAGCCACACGGTAAAGTTGGGAATTGATTGCAAAGCGCCGGGCGCTGACCATGCCGCTACCCACGATCCGCAAGCAGGAACTGATCAACACCCATCAGCAACACGGTACCGATACCGGATCTGTGGAAGTACAGGTGGCGATGCTGAGTGATCGGATCAGCCAGCTCAGCAGCCACCTTCAGAAAAACATCCACGATTTTTCCTCCCGCCAGGGTCTGCTGAAGATGATTGGCCGGCGCAAGCGCCTTCTCGGCTATCTGCGCCACCAGAGCGAGGAGCGCTACGGCGCCCTGATCGAAAAGCTCGGCATCCGCGGCTGAGCGTTCATGGCCTCGGATCGGCAGCGACGCGCTGCCAAGGCGAAACAGGCACGGCAATCCTCCTCTGGGAGCGAGAAAACAGCGGGGTTCTCCGCCGCTCCCTCCGCCCTCCCATTGCCTGAGAAGGCCCCTGGTCGCCGCATCAATCAGGCGATTCCCGATGCGGTGGCCAACCGGATGGCCCGGAGGATTGTCATCGCCACGGGTATTCCCACCGTTCTCGGCATGGGCGTGTTCATCGCCAGCTATCTGCTGGTGAGCCGCCAGATCCTCGATATTCCTCCCTCCGCCACACTATTGGCCTCCGGGGGATGCTTTCTCTTGGGCCTGCTCGGATTGAGTTACGGAGTGCTTTCTGCCAGTTGGGAAGAGGCTTCCGGCAGCCTGTTGGGATTCGAACAGATTTCCGTGAACCTCTCCAGGGTGAAAGCCTCCATCCGCGCCCTGCGCGATGGGGCCTAATCAGCAGGGAGGGATCCCTCCTGGATCCCTTTCATAGCCGTCCGCCCGAAGCGCCCAGCAGGGAGGCTCGAAACTGGGCCGATTCCAGTGTGGTGAGGGCGGACGCTCCGTCACTGACGCAGAACTGGTGGCCCAGTCGGACGTAACGACTGGAGCCATCGGTTCCGATCTTGGCCACCACGGGCACACGCTGCACGCCCAGCTCCTGATCGGGCCTGTGGCGTTGCAGACATTCCCGGAGCCGGTGCTGAATGGCGATGTCACCAGCCTGGTCCACCGGCAGTTCCACCATCAGCAGGCGCAGCTCCTCGATGCTGCAGCAATCGTCCACGATCACCTGCACGCGGTCGTCCCGCCGATCCACCGATGCCCAGACCATCAAGCGGGCATCCACCATCAGGTGATCGGCCAGACGGCCATAGCTTTTGGGGAACACCACCGCCTCACAGGTTCCGGTCAGATCCTCCAGCTGCAGCACAGCCATGCGATCCCCCTTGCGCGTGGTCACCTGCCGGCAATCAGCCACCAGGGTCAGCAGACTGATCTTGGCCCGATCGGGCTGCTCCTCCAGGCTCGCCAGGGAGATGGGGGCCAGCAACTTGAGGGCCCCATTCCATTGCTTGAGGGGGTGGTCGGAGAGATAGAAGCCCACCACCTCTTTCTCAAGCCGCAGCTTGTCGGTGGGGGCATATTCCGCCACGGGGGCGGCTTTGGGCGCCAGGGAGGTATCTGGGGAGGCCTGCTCGCCGGCGCCGGAGGAACCGCCCAGCAGATCCAGCAAACTTCCCTGGCCGCTGGCCCGGTCTCGGGCCCGGCCACTGGCCCACTCCTGCACCAGATCGAGGTCGGCCATCAACTGGGCTCGGTTTCCCTCGGGATGGAGGGCATCCAGGGCGCCTGAGTGGATGAGGGCCTCCAGGGCCCGACGGTTCAATTGGTTGCCCGGGAGGCGATCGCAAAGATCGGCCAGGGAGGTGAAGGGGCCGTCCTGCCTCCGGCTTTCGATCAGGAGCCGAATCGCTCCCTCGCCCAGATTGCGAATGGCGGAGAGGCCAAAGAGGATGCGGTTGGCCACGGGCGTGAAATCTTCATCCGAGGCGTTCACATCCGGCGCCATCACCTGAATGCCCATGGCATTGCAATTGGAGATGTAGCGCTGCACCTTGTCGCTGTCGCCCGCATTCACCGTGAGCAAGGCGGCCATGTAGGCCACTGGGAAGTGGGCCTTCAGGTAGGCGGTTTGGTAGGTCACCGCCCCATAGGCGGTGGAGTGGCTCTTGTTGAAGCAATATTCGGCGAACATCACCATCTGCTCAAACAGGCTGGTGGCCACCTGCCCATCCACGCCCCGTTCCTGGGCCCCTTTGACAAAAATATCTTGATGCTTCTCCATTTCTGACTTCTTCTTTTTACCCATGGCCCGGCGCAGAAGATCGGCTTCGCCGAGGGAATAGCCGGCCAGATCCTGAGCAATCTTCATGATTTGCTCCTGGTACACCATGATTCCGTAGGTTTCCTGCAGGATCGGCTCGAGCTTGGGATGGACCACATCCATGCTCTCCCTGCCGTGCTTGCGATTGATGAATTTGGGGATCAATCCCGCATCGAGCGGGCCTGGTCGGTAGAGGGCGAGGATGGATGAAATATCTTCCAGAGAGGAAGGTTTCAGATCTTTCACGATCTGGCGCATGCCGCTGGATTCCAGCTGGAAGATTCCCTCCAGATCTCCTCTGGCCAGGAGATCAAAGGTGGCTTCATCCTCCTCAGGGAGGGCCTCCATATCAATCTTGTCCTGGCCGCTCTTTTCAATCAAAGAGGTGGCCTTCTCAATCATGGTGAGATTCTTCAGCCCCAGGAAATCCATTTTCAGGAGGCCCATGGATTCCACATCTTCCATGAAGTATTGGGTGATCACCTGGCCATCGTTGTTCCTTTGCAAGGGCACGAGTTCATCAAGGGGATCGGCTGCAATCACCACCCCAGCAGCATGGACTCCAAAGGTTTTGTTGGTGCCCTCAATCCGGTGAGCCAGATCCACCCAGTGGCGCACCTTGGGATCTGATTCGTATTTTTCACGAAACTCCGGAGCTGGCGATTCGGCACCAATCATCTCCGAGAGTTTGGCGGGTTTTCCCCGCACCACCGGGATCAGCTTGGCCAGCCGATCCGCTTCCCCATAGGGGATGTCCAACACCCTGGCTATGTCCTTCAGCACGGCCTTGGAAGTCATGCGGTTGAAGGTGATGATCTGGGCAACCTTGTCTTCCCCGTAGCGACGGGTCACATAGTCGATCACCTCCCCCCTGCGTTCGATACAGAAATCCGTGTCGATATCAGGCATCGACTTCCGTTCTGGATTGAGGAAGCGTTCAAACAGCAAGCCATGTTTGACAGGATCGATGGTTGTGATCCCCAGGGAATAGGCCACCAGGGAACCTGCGGCCGATCCCCTCCCCGGCCCCACGGCAATCCCGTTATCGCGGGCAAAGCGGATGTAATCCCAGACGACAAGGAAATAGGTGGGGAACCCCATCTCCTCCATCACGTCCAACTCAAATAGAAGACGGTCTTGATAGAGCTGTTCGGGTTCTTCATCGGAGCTGAGCTTCAGCCGTTCCCGGAGGCCAGCCATGGCCACTTCCTTGAGATAGCTCACGGAGGTGTGGCCATCGGGAATGGGAAACCGCGGCATTTGATAGCGGCCAAGAATGTCGTAGTCCTCTACTTTCTCGGCCACATTTCCTGTGTTGGCGATGGCACGCGCAATGGTTTCCGGCTCTAGGTGATCGGCAAACAGCCGACCCATCTCGGCCTCGCTTTTCAGATACTCCGTGCCCGTGTAGCGCAGGCGTTTTTCATCGCTGATCAACTTCCCCGTGAGCACACAGAGCAGGGCATCGTGGGCCTCCACATCGCCACTGCTGAGGTAGTGGGCGTCGTTGGTAGCCACCAGTTCGATTCCCAGCTCCTCGCCAATGCGCGCCATCTCCACATTCACCAGCCGGTCCTCAGGACCGCCGTGATCCTGGATCTCGAGGTAATAGTCGTCGCCAAAGACCCCCTGATACCAGCGGGCCACCTCTCGGGCCACATCAGGCCGCCCTTGCAGAATGGCCTGGGGCACTTCCCCCCCCAGGCAGGCGGTGGCGGCGATCAGCCCCTCGCTGTGCTTCTGGAGGAGCTCCTTATCAATACAGGCCCGGGCAAAGATGCCACGGCCCCGCATCCCCTGGAGGTGAGACAGGCTCGTGAGCTTCACCAGGTTGCGGTAACCGATGCCGTTCTTCGCCAGCAACACCAGGTGATAACGCCGCTCCTTCTTGGGCTGGGGATCGGAAATGCTGCCATTGATGACATACATTTCGTTGCCGATGATCGGTTTGATTCCGGCTTTTTTGCAGCTCTTTAAGAGTTCGATGGCCCCATACATCACCCCATGGTCCGTCAGGGCCAGGGCCGGCATGCCCAGCTCTTTGGCCCGTTCCACCAGGGCGGGCAACTGGGAGGCCCCATCCAACAGGCTGTAGTCGCTGTGGTTGTGGAGGGACACAAAACTCACGGCACCATCCCGACAGCTGGGCCCACCTTAGGAGATGCAACCCACCAAAAGTAGTGGTGGCTAGGGCGCTATTGCCCTGCCGGCCACCACATCTAGGGGACCAGGGGAGCGATCGGACGGGCCTGCATCACGGCGGCGGCCTGTTCGTATTGATGGGCCACCTGGAGCAACTTGCCTTCCTCCAGCACCCCGGCAATCAGCTGTAGCCCGATCGGCAACCCCTGGTCATCAAAGCCACAGGGCACGCTGATCGCTGGCAGTCCTGCCAGGTTGGCGGGAATGGTGAGCAGGTCGGCCAAATACATTGCCAGGGGATCCTCCGTATGGGCCCCGAAGCGAAAAGCTGTGGTGGGCGAGGTAGGGGAGAGAAGCACATCCACCTGGGTGAAGGCCTGGTCGAAATCCCTGCGGATCAGGGTGCGAACCCGTTGGGCCTGCTTGTAGTAGGCATCCACATAACCGGCGGAGAGGGCATAGGTGCCGATGAGAATGCGCCGCTGCACCTCATCGCCAAACCCCTCGGCCCTGGTGCGGGCCGTCATCACGGCCAGGTTGTCGTTGCTGCCGAGCTCACTGCGCAAGCCGTATTTCACGCCGTCGTAACGGGCCAGATTGGCGGAGGCCTCGGAGGGGGCAATCACGTAGTAGGTGGCGATGCCATCGTCGAAGCGGGGGCAGCTCACCTCCACCAGCTCGCACCCCAGGGCCTCCAGCACTCTGGCGGCGGCCATCACGGAGGCCTTCACCTGGGGATCGAGACCCTGTTCCTGGAAGCACTCCCGGATCAGGCCCACCTTCATCCCCGCCAGGGGCTGGTTGAGTTGGGCGCCATAGTCGGGAACTGGCGCAGCCAGGCAGGTGGCATCCCGGCGATCTTCGCCGGCGATGATCTGCAGAACCTCCGCTGCATCCGCCACGCTTGTGCTGAAGGGGCCCACCTGGTCGAGGGAGCTGGCGAAGGCCACCAATCCCCAGCGGCTCACCCTGCCGTAGGTGGGTTTGAGCCCCACCACACCACAGAAACTTGCGGGCTGCCGGATCGATCCCCCCGTATCCGAACCCAGGGACACCAGGCACTCGCCCGCGGCCACGGCCGCCGCACTGCCTCCAGAGCTTCCTCCCGGCACCCGGCTGGGATCCCAGGGGTTGCGGCTGGGTCCAAAGGCGGAGGTTTCTGTTGAGCTGCCCATGGCGAACTCATCGAGATTCGTTTTGCCGATCAGCACCGCCCCCGCCTGCCAGAGCCGCTCGGTCACCGTGGATTCGTAGGGCGGCACGAAGTGCTCCAGCATCCGGCTGGAGCAGGTGGTGCGGATGCCGCGGGTGCAGAGGTTGTCCTTGATCGCCACCGGGATGCCGGCCAGTGGCGGCAGGTCTTCCCCAGCAGACCGTCTGGCGTCGATGTGATCCGCATCCGCCAAGGCCCGCTCCCGGCAGATGTCAAGAAAGGAATGAATCTGGGGCTCCACCGCCTCGATGCGCGCCAGAGCCGCCTCGGTGAGGTCCCGGGCGGACACCTCCCCCCGCTGCAATTTGCCGCGCCATTCGGCAATGCCCATCCCTGCGCACCATTGGTTTGCTGGACGCTATCAGTCCAGCCGCCAAGAGGGTCCTGCCTAGGCGGGAAGGGAGGGCGAGGGCAGTTCGGTGTAGGGCTCGCTGCGGGAGGTGCGCAGCAGGCGGTGCTCCAGGCTCGCTGGGGTCTCCATCCGCAGGTCTTCAAGGAAGGGAACCAGGGCGGCTTCCAGGGTGCCCCGTCTGACGAAGGGGCCAAACCAGTACACCGCATCAGGAGAGCGGGTTTCCACCCGTGCCCACCAGGCAAGGCCAACTGCGTTGGCAAGGTTGCGCACTGGCCAGAGCAGGGGATTCATGGAGGCGTGCTGGGATCTCCCCATTCTGCCCATCGCCGGTCGCTCTGGCCCTTCTCAGAGATGGATGTCGTCCGCAAAGGACTCCCTTGCAAGGGCTGTGTCAGGGATGGTGTCCTCCCTGGTCTCGGCCGTTGCCCCATCCTGGCCAACACCCTCTTCTTCAGTTTCTGGTTCGGTTTCCAGTTCTGGTTGAAGGGCGCTGCGCTCGGCACGGGTGGCCTCCAGAAGGGGGCCTTCCGGCAGGGAGTCCTCCTCGGTGGAGCGGTGGGCAGCGGGAGGGGGCGAGTCTGGCTCCAGCTCCAGGGGCTGGGTGACCAGGCTGGGACGCACCAGCCGTGGCGGTGGAGCCGATCCTTGAAGACCGCGCATCCACCCCCTGCGGGCCACCTCGTAGAGCACCAGGGCCGTGGCCACGGAGGCATTGAGACTGGGGGTGGCGCCCCGGAGGGGGATGCGCACCAGCTGATCGCAGCTTCGGCGGGTGAGGAGAGAGAGCCCCTGTCCTTCCGAACCGGTGATCACCACCAGAGGCCCCTCCAGATCCGCCTCCTCCAGGCTCACGGTGCCTTTGGCATCCAGACCCACCACCCGGTAGCCCTCCTGCCGCAAGCTGTCCAGAGCCCGGTTGAGGTTCACCACCCGGGCCACCGGAAGATGTTCCAGGGCCCCAGCGGCCACCTTCGCCACGGAGCCGGTCAGGCCCGCGTTGCGTCGTTGCGGGAGCACCAGCCCATGGACCCCCAGGGCCTCCGCACTTCGAAGAATGGCTCCGAGGTTCTGGGGGTCAGTGAGGCCATCCACGGCCACCAACAGAGGGGATTCCCCTACCTGCCGGCACCCTTCGATCAAGCTCGGCAGATCGAGGGTGTCCGCCGCTGCTGGTTGGAGCACGATGCCCTGGTGCACGGCCCCCCCACTGATCTGGCCGAGCCGGGCCCAGGTCACCTCCTCCACCAGCACGCCCGACGCCTTGGCTTCCCTCAGGAGCTGCAGAAAGATGGGGCGAAAGCGCATCTCCGGCGTGCACCAGATCCGATGGATCGGTCGCCCGCTTTCCAGGGCGGCCTGGGCCGAATGGCGTCCCCAGATCAGGTCACTGGGGGCTGCACCAGCGTGGGCTTCCCCCTGGGGGCGCTCCATCTCGGGCAGTTCGGGCCTTTCCCGCCGTGGATTTCTCAAGGGCCGGCTGAACCTTTCTTCCCGCCGGGCAGGTCGCCACTGACGCCCCTCTTGGGACGGGGTGCGGGAGGGGGTGCGGGGACGGTTGCCCCCTTCTGGACGACGCCATTTCTCAGGGCTAGGGGCCTCTTCCCGATCCCGGGACCAGCGCCGGTTCTCCAAGGGCGCGTCGCCATCAGGGCGTGGGGCCCGCCGGCGAAAGGTGCTGCTGCCTGTGATTTTACGGGGATCGCTCGGGCCCCGACCTGGCCGGCCTCGGGAGAAGTCTCTTGGGCTTCCTGGCCCCATGCCAGGGCCGTCGCCACGCCGGATGGGCCGCCGGCGATTGGAATCATTGGGGGTTGGGCTCATGGTCCGCTGCGCAGTGGAGGGGGTCGGTTTCCTCAAGGTGATCCAAAAGTTCGGCCAAGCGGCGCGGATCCTGGAGAAAGAGCCAGCCCACCATCGTCTCAAATCCCGTGGCCTGCCCATACAGGGAGGCCTCTTGGGGCCGAGGACCCCGGCCCGCCCGGTTCCGCCCTCGCCGCACCATCTCCACTTCCTCCGGTCGGAGATGGGGTCGGAGCTGGTTGAGGGCGATGGCCTGGGCTCCAGCCTTCACCTTGGCCATCACCCGGTTGTGGAGGTCTGCCGGGCGGCCAGGGGTCTGGCAGCGCTGCAGACGCTGGTGGAGTTCCCACACCGCGTCTCCCAGCCAGGCCAGTTGCAGGATGTTGAGTTCGGCCTCAGGGGCCAGGATGGGGAGGGTCGTGAGCCAGGTGGCCGCACCCCCAGCGGGGACCCGCTGGGAAATGGCGTCAGGAGGCGAGCTGGTCAAGGGCGGTGGGCAGATCAGGCTGGAGATGGAGAAAGTCCTCCAACCTGACCAGCTTGACGGTTTGCACCACGCGGGCATTGCCGACAACCAGAAACTGCACCTTCTTCTGGGTGCATTCCTTGGCCAGCTGGACGAGGGCGCCCAGACCTGAGGAGTCGATGAAATCGATTTTGCTCAGATCAATCACAAGGGGGAGCTTGCCTGCAGCCGACTCCTTCTGGATGAACTCCGTGAATTGCTTGTCGGAGTAGGCGTCGAGCTGACCTGTGAAGCAGAACACCAGGCACTGGTTCTGGCGTTCACAGCCCCCCCGCAACGAGACGGTCAGTCGGTGCAAGTCGGCGATTGGTCGATCTCCAGCACGAGGTAACCGGCGAAGTGTAGTGGCGGTTGGCAGGGGTGGATCATGCCCGCTGGAAATTTGCCGCAATTGCCATCGAATGCCCTTCAGGGGCGCCTCTCGGCCATCAATGCCGTAAAGCGGCGGAAATGATGATCGGCATCGTGGGGGCCAGGGCTGGCTTCCGGGTGATATTGCACGCCGAACACCGGCTGGTGGTGGAGGGCGAGGGCGGCCACCGTCTGGTCGTTGAGGTTCTGGTGGGTCACCCCCACCCGATCGCTGGGCAGGGAGGCTGCGTCGATGGCGAAGCCGTGGTTCTGGCTGGTGATCTCCACCTCCCCAGGCGTGCCGCAGGGATGGTTGAGGCCGCGATGGCCGTAGGCCAGCTTGAAGGTGCGCCCCCCCAGGGCGAGCCCGAGAATCTGATGACCCAGGCAGATGCCAAAGATGGGGAGATCGCCCTGGCTCAAAAGCCCTTGGGCAAGGTGGATGCCCTCCGTGACGGCGGCCGGATCCCCCGGGCCATTGGAGAGAAACACCCCTTCCGGCTGGTGGCTCAGCACCTCCTCCAGGGAGCTGCTGGCCGGCACCACGGTGACCTCACAGCCATGGGCCACCAACCGTTCCAGGATGGCTCGCTTGATGCCGAAATCCACCGCCACCACCCGATAGGGGTGCTCTGGCCAGGATTGGAGCCGGCGATCGAAGGTGGCACTGCAGAGGCCTGTCCAGCGGTAGCTCTCCGGCGTGCTGACCCCCGCAGCCAGATTCAGGCCCGCCATCGAGGGGGCAGAGCGCACCTGCTCCAGTAGTTCTCTGGC
>JBEIGX010000065.1:0-11394 GCA_040381675.1 Aphanothece sp. | reverse complement strand
GCCAGCGCCTTCGGTCAAAACACCGTGCCCTACCTCCGCGGGCTCAGCACCAGTGATGGGATCCCGCTCCCCACGGTGAACCGTTCTGCCGAGCTCTACGGCGGCAATGGGGGCCTCACACCGAGCCCTCGATCAGCCATCTGACGGCTGGCTCCGGCCCCGCTTCCTGAAAGCCTCCGCATGCCGGAGGCTTTTTTGCTGGGACAGAGGAATCGGAATCTCCTGCAACAGATGATGAGAAAAAGCACCCGTTCCGTGCCATCTGTGCATGGCCAAACTCATTGCAAGCCAAGGGATCTCGCGTAACGATCGCCATGAAGATCTGTTACCGAGGCTCCGGGCGGAGCGGGGCCTTAACGCAGAATGATTCGGCGATCGGCACAAAACCGATCACACCCTTACCCACCGGATACCGGTCTCCTTAACGGTGACCGCTTGTTTCGAGGCAGAACTGCATGAGCATCGTCTCCAACTCGATCATCAACGCGGACGCCGAAGCCCGCTACCTCAGCCCTGGCGAACTCGACCAGGTCAAATCTTTCGTCTCAGGAGGCCAACGCCGCTTGCGCGTTGCCCAAGCCCTCAGCGAGAGCCGCGAACGCATCGTGAAGCAGGCCGCTGGCCAGCTCTTCCAGAAGCGGCCCGATGTCATCTCCCCTGGCGGCAACGCCTATGGCGAAGAGATGACTGCCTCTTGCCTGAGGGACATGGATTACTACCTGCGACTGGTCACCTACGGCGTGGTTGCCGGGGATGTCACTCCCATCGAGGAGATCGGCATCATCGGTGCCCGCGAAATGTATCGCTCCCTTGGCACCCCTCTTGAAGCCATGGCAGAAGCCGTGCGGGAAATGAAGGTGGTGGCCACCAGCATCCTCACCGGCAGTGATGCCGAGGAAGCAGGCTTCTACTTCGACTACGTGGTCGGCGCCCTCTCCTGAGGCCCATCCATTCCCCCCACCGCCACCTCATCGGGATTCCATGCAAGACGCCATCACCAACGTCATCAACCAGGCAGACGTCCAGGGGCTTTACCTCGACGGCTCTGCCATGGGTCGCCTCGAGAAGTATTTCACCAGCGGTGAATTGCGCGTCCGGGCTGCAGCCACCATCAGCGCCAATGCTTCCGCCATCATCAAGGAAGCGGTTGCCAAATCGTTGCTCTATTCGGACATCACCCGTCCGGGCGGCAACATGTATACCTGCCGCCGGTATGCCGCCTGCATCCGCGACCTGGACTACTACCTCCGCTATGCCACCTACGCCATGCTGGCTGGTGACACCTCCATTCTCGACGAGCGGGTGCTCAACGGGCTGAAGGAAACCTACAACTCCCTTGGCGTGCCCATCGGCGCCACAGTTCAGTCGATTCAGGCCATGAAGGAAGCCACCGCTGCCCTTGTCGGCCCTGATGCAGGAAGGGAAATGGGTGTCTACTTCGACTACATCAGCTCTGGGCTGGGCAACTAATCAACCCTTCGCCCCTCAGGAACACCATGCGCCTGTTCAAAGTCACAGCCTGCATACCCAGTCCAGAAAAAGCCCGCAGCCAGAGGGAAATTCAAAACACCTACTTCACCAAGTGGGTTCCCTATGACAGCTGGTTTGCTGAACAGCAGCGAATCATGAAACAGGGCGGGAAAATCCTGAAGGTGGAGCTGGCCACCGGCCGCCGCCAACAGAACTGCGGCAACTGACCCTTCCTTTCACCTGTGAAGCCCAGCATGTGCTGGGCTTTTTTTGTCGGTGGATCCAGGGGCTCGACAAAGCCTGCCTTCGCCGGCTCAATGGGGAGATTGCTTCAAGAATTCCAGCCCATCTGCTCTCGCTCCACACGCCAGCTCCATGGATTCCTTCCCCCAGACCCGCCAGTCCTCCTCTCCACAGGGTCTGCTCCCCATGCCCTGGGACCAGTGGCCCGCTGAGGCTCGGTTGATGCTCGGCCTGGTGGCCCTCTGGAGCCTGCTGGGCTTGCTGGTGCTCTCCTCGGCCAGCTGGTGGGTGGCCGATCGGGAAATGGGCGATGCGGCTTACTACATCAAGCGCCAGGGCCTTTGGATGGTGGCCAGCTGGGCCCTGTTCTGGCTGGCGATCCGCACCAACCTGCGGCGTTGGCTCCACCTGGCCCCAACCGCCCTGCTCATTGGGGGGCTGCTCGTGGCTGCCACCTTGGTGGTGGGGAGCACGGTGAACGGGGCCAGCCGATGGTTGGTGCTGGGCCCGATCCAGATTCAGCCCACGGAACTGGTGAAACCCTTTGTGGTGCTCCAGGGGGCCGTTCTGTTCTCCCACTGGCGACGCATCGGAGCCGATCAGAAGCTCCTGTGGCTTGGGGTGTTTGCCGTGCTGATCCTGCTGATCCTCAAGCAGCCCAACCTCAGCACCGCGGCCCTCACAGGGTTGCTGCTGTGGTTGATGGCTCTGGCAGGTGGGCTGCCTCTCTTCCAACTCCTTGGAGCCGCCGGCGGGGGGTTCCTGGTTGGGGCCAGCAGCATTCTGATCAATCAATACCAGCGGGATCGGGTGACCTCCTTCCTCGACCCCTGGAAAGATGACCAAGGTTCCGGCTATCAACTCGTGCAAAGCCTGCTGGCCATTGGCTCAGGAGGATTGTTCGGGCAGGGTTTTGGGCTCTCCACACAAAAACTCCAATACCTGCCGATCCAGACCACAGACTTCATCTTTGCCGTGTTCGCCGAGGAATTCGGCTTCATCGGTTGCTTGATGTTCCTGCTGTTCCTGGTGTTATTCGGCTTTGTCGGCCTGCGGATCGCCCTCTCCACCATGAGCAACCAGCACCGCCTGGTGGCCATGGGCTGCACCATCCTGTTGGTGGGCCAGTCGATCCTCAACATCGCCGTAGCCAGTGGGGCCATGCCCACCACGGGCCTCCCCCTGCCGATGGTGAGCTACGGGGGCAACTCCCTACTGAGCAGCCTGCTGGTGGCCGGTCTGCTGGTGCGCTGCTCCCTCGAAACCACAGGGATGGAAACCGTCCGTCCGCGCCGGCGGCGGCCGCCTGCAGCCCCGATAGGCTGAAGGCTCCGCGCCCGCTCCACAGCCGATGACCAGCCTCGGGCTTCAGCTCGCTGACTGGACCCGCTCCAGCGAAGCCCTGCTGAGAGCATCCCTGGGCCACCCCACCCCCCTGACCCTCGCCCTGGTCTTTGCCGGGGGCCTGCTCACCAGTCTGGGGCCCTGCTCCCTCTCCCTTCTCCCGGTCACCCTGGCCTACCTGGCGGGGTTCGGGGCCCCAAACGGCCCGATCTCCCCTGGTGGGGCTCCCATCAGAACTTTGCCTTGGCAGCGGAGCCTGAGCTTCAGTGCTGGCATCGTGGCCTCCCTGGTACTGCTGGGCTTCGGCACCAGCCTTCTGGGGCGCCTGTACGGCCAGATACCTGAAGGCGTTTCCCTGGTGGTGGCTGTGGTGGCCGTCGTGATGGGCCTCCATCTGCTGGGTCTGGTGCCCCTTCAGCTCCCGGCCGGCCCCGACCCGGAACGCTGGCGCCAGAAGGTGCCGGCCCCCCTGGCCCCCCTGGCGGCGGGGCTGGCCTTCGGCTTGGCCGCCACGCCCTGCACCACTCCTGTGTTGGCCGTCCTGCTGGCCTGGATGGCCCAGAACGGCAAGCCCCTCGTGGGGATGCTCCTGCTCACCTGCTTCGGTGCAGGCCAGGTGCTGCCCCTGCTGCTGGCGGGCACCCTGGCGGCAAGCCTGCCCAGCTTGTTGCAACTCCGTCTCGTGGGCCGCTGGATCCCGCCCATCAGCGGCGTGGTGCTGCTCACCACCGGCGCACTCACCCTGGCAGCCCACCTCGTATGACCACCGTCTCCCCTGCCACGGGTTCCTGGCGACGACTCCTGCGCCTGGTGGCCTGGATCGCCGATCTCCGGCTCGCGATCGTGCTGCTCCTGCTGATCGCCGTGGCCAGCGGCATCGGCACCGCCATCCCCCAGAAAGAGAGCCTGGAGTTTTATCACCAGCGCTACGACGACGCACCTTGGCTGGGCTGGCTGAAGGGAGAGGGGATCCTGCGATTCCAACTCGATCATGTGTATTCCAGCGGCTGGTTTCTGGCGCTCCTGGCCCTGTTGGGCCTGGCCCTGATCCTCTGCAGCTGGCGGCGGCAATGGCCGGCCCTGCAGGCCTCCCTGCGCTGGATCGACTACACCACCCCCCGCCAGCTGAGCAAGCTGGCCCTGGGAGAAACCCTCACCCATCCGAGAGCCGACGGGCTGTCTGTTCTGAGCCAGCGTCTGCGGGATCGGGGGTGGAGCGTGCGGAGCCAGGAGGGGCGCCTGGCTGCCCGCAAAGGGCTGGTGGGGCGTGTGGGGCCTCTGCTGGTGCACGCGGGGATGGTGGTGTTGATGGTGGGTTCGGCCTGGGGTGCCCTGGCAGGCCAGCGGCTCGAACAGTTTCTGGCTCCAGGCCGGGAGCTGGAGCTGCTGGATCGGCAGGGACGGCCCCAGGTCACCCTGGCCCTTGACGCCTTTGCCATCCGCCGGGATCCGGCCGGCCGGCCGGAACAGTTCACCTCCCAGCTGCGCCTGATTCCCCCCCCTGCCGACGCCTCCGCCTCCGCCTCCACTGCCCAGCAGGCGGAGATCAGCGTCAACCACCCACTCCGCTACAGGGGCATGACGCTTTACCAGGCGGACTGGACCCTGGCCGCGATCCAGATCCAACTGGGCCGCTCCCCCGTGCTGGAGCTTCCCCTCCAGCTCTTCCCCCAGCTGGGGGAGCAGGTGTGGGGTTTGCTGCTGCCCACCCGACCCGATGGCAGCCAGCCCGTATTGCTCACCCTCACCAGCGAGGAGGGGCCGGTGGAGGTGTTTGCGGCTGATGGCAGCTCCCTGGCCCGGCTCCAACCCGGCGGAGAGCCTCAGGAGGTGCAGGGTTTACCCATCAGGGTGGCAGGGGTGCTGCCTGCCAGCGGCATTCTTCTCAAACGGGATCCAGGGGTTCCCCTGGTGTACAGCGGCTTTGCCATCGCCCTGCTCGGTGGGGGGCTCAGCCTGGTGGCCACCCGCCAGCTCTGGGTGCTGGAGGAGCAACGGGACGGGGAGCGGCGTCTTCATGCGGCCGGCCTGTGCAACCGCAACCTCACGGCCTTCGCCAGGGAACTGCCCACCCTCCTGGCGGAGATCGAAACCCCTGAGCAGACCCCTCAACAGGGCTGACGCTCCCCGTGGCTGACCCGCACCACCGTGTGCACATTGCCCCGGGGATTGAAATCCGCAACCAGCTCCATCCACTGGGGATCACAGGCTTCCACCAGTTCGTCCAGGATCCGGTTGGCCACCTCCTCGTGGGAGATGGTGCGGTTGCGATAGCTGTTGATGTAGAGCTTCAGGGCCTTGAGCTCCAGCACCAGGGGGCCGGGCTGGTAGAGCAACCGCAGCACCGCGAAGTCGGGATACCCCGAGTAGGGGCACTGGCAGGTGAATTCCGGCAGCTCGATCGCCACCTCATAGGACCGGCCGATTCTGGGATTGGCGAAACAGACCAATTCGCCCTCTTCAATCGCCCGCTGGCCATACAGGGGGGTGGTGGTGGCTGTCGGGGGGGTGACGGACATGGAAGGAACAGATGGGGACCAAGGGAGCCAGGACACGGGGAGCGGTGAGTTGGTAGCAACGGCCACCCCCGAGCCCTCCCCTTTGCGGCCTAAAGATAGTTTTGCTGATCACAGTCACACCCTGCGATCCGGCCCCGAGTCTGAGAGACTTTCCCCAAACCACAACCGCTTCCCCCTCACACCCTGAACCATGAAAAAGATTGAGGCCATCATCCGCCCCTTCAAGCTCGAAGACGTGAAGATTGCGCTGGTGAATGCGGGGATTGTGGGCATGACCGTGAGCGAAGTGAGGGGCTTTGGCCGGCAGAAAGGCCAGGTTGAGCGCTATCGGGGTTCGGAATTCACCGTGGAATTCCTGCAGAAACTGAAACTGGAAATCGTGGTGGACGACGAGCGGGTGGCCACCGTGGTGGATGCCATCCAAGAGGCCGCCCGCACCGGTGAGATCGGCGACGGCAAGATCTTCATCTCTCCGGTGGAGTCGGTGATTCGCATCCGCACGGGCGACCGGGACAGCACCGCGATCTAGGGGAGCTCCTCTCCGGCCGCAGGCTGGGCAGCAGGGCGGAGGGTGGCGGCCACCACTGCCCGAATCGTCTCCAGGACGAGGGGGCTATGGCTTTCCTCCTCCTGGAGCGGGCCACAGGGACTGGAGGCCAGCCAAAGCAGATATTCATGGTTGCCGGCCGGGCCGGTGATCGGAGATCCCGTGAGCCCCCGGCCCTGCCACCCGAGGGCTTCGGCGGCCTCCAGCACCCGGCCAATGGCCCGGGCATGGGCCGCAGGATCCCGCACCACACCGCCCTTGCCCACCCCCTCCCGCCCCACCTCAAACTGGGGCTTCACCAACAGCACCATCTCCACCGGATCCTGCGGGGAGGGGGGGCGGAGCAAGGCGCCCAGGGCGGGCAGCACGCAAGTCAGGGAAATGAAGGAGAGGTCGGCCACCGCCAGATCGGGCCAGGGATCCTCTGGCCCGTAAAGCTCGGCAGGCAGGAGATACCGCACGTTGGTGCGTTCCCGCAGCACCATCCGGGGATCGGTGCGCAGGCTCCAGGCCACCTGGCCGTAGCCCACATCGATGCCATAGATCCGGCTGGCTCCATGCTGGAGCAGGCAATCGCTGAAGCCACCGGTGGAGAGGCCCGCATCGAGGCAAACCCGCCCGTGGAGGGGAATCGCAAAGGCCTGCAGCCCCGCTTCCAGCTTGTCGCCGCCGCGGGACACGAAGCGGGGGCGGGCTTCCACCTCCAGGGGGGTATCCGGGGGCAAGGCGGTTCCAGGCTTGTCAAGCACCCGACCGGCCTGGCGCACCCAGCCGGCCCGGATCAACTGTTGCGCCTGCTCCCGACTGCTGGCGAGCCCCCGCTGCAACAGCAGCAGATCCAACCGCTGCCGTTTGGTCATGATTCCCACGCAGAAAACGAAACAAAAACCGAGGAGAGGGGCCTTCTCCCGACAGGGAAGAGAGGATATCGCCACCTCGAAAGGCGACCATGACACGGGAGAGCTCCATCCAGCTCGCCAATGTGTTTGAGCTGCTGCGCCCGGGCAGCTTCGTCCGCCTGCACGACCATCCTGAAGATCTGCCCCCATTTCAGTTGATTCATTGTCGCGGTGGCCGTTGCTGGGTCCGTCAACAATCCTGGGGCAACCTGCTGCACCTGGAAGTAGCCCACCGCAAGCTCACCTCCGCGGCCTGATCAGAGTTGGAAGGATGAAATTTTGCTGCTTTTCTTAAGTTTTCCCACCCCACCCTGGGGACAGTGATCCGGGCGTCGTCATCGGCAGAGTGATTCCAAAGGCGAAGCGGCCTTCCCGATAAGTTGGGAAGGCCCTCCATCGTCCGCCCTTGATCGAGCGCTATACCCTGCCTGAAATGGGGTCTCTCTGGAGTGAGGAGGCCAAGTTTCGCAGCTGGCTGGAGGTAGAGATCGCCGCCTGCCAGGCCAATGCGGATCTGGGGCGGGTGCCCGCCGAAGCCATGGCGCAGATTCGCGAGAGGGCGGCCTTCTCCGTGCCCCGGATCCTGGAGATCGAAGCGGAGGTGCGGCACGACGTGATCGCCTTCCTCACCAACGTGAATGAACACGTGGGGGATGCAGGCCGCTACATCCATGTGGGCATGACCAGCTCGGATGTGCTGGACACGGGCCTGGCCCTGCAGCTGAAGGCCTCGGTGGGGGAGCTGGAGAAGGAACTGACCCGGTTGATCGAAGCCCTGCGAGAGCTGGCCCGCTCCCACAAGGACACGGTGATGATCGGCCGTTCCCATGCGATCCATGGCGAGCCGATCACCTTTGGCTTCAAGGTGGCGGGCTGGCTGGCGGAAACCCTGCGCAACCAGGAGCGGCTGGCCCGCCTGAAAACCATCGTGGCCGTGGGTCAGGTGAGCGGTGCCATGGGCACTTACGCCAACACCGATCCCGAGGTGGAGGCCATCACCTGCCGGATCCTGGGGCTGGAGCCCGACACGGCCAGCACTCAGGTGATCAGCCGCGATCGCCATGCCGACTACGTTCAGACCCTCGCGTTGATCGGCGCCTCCCTGGAGCGCTTTTCGACGGAGATCCGCAATCTTCAGCGCAGCGACGTGCTGGAAGTGGAGGAAAACTTCGCCAAGGGGCAAAAAGGGAGCTCCGCCATGCCCCACAAGCGCAATCCCATCCGCAGCGAGCGCATCAGCGGTCTGGCCAGGGTGCTGCGCAGCTACACGGTGGCGGCCCTGGAAAACATGGCCCTCTGGCACGAGCGTGACATCAGCCACAGCTCGGTGGAGCGCATGATGCTGCCCGACTGCTCCGTGACCCTGCACTTCATGCTGCGGGAGATGACCGAGGTGGTGAAGGGGCTGGGGGTGTACCCCGAGAACATGGCCCGCAACATGAACGTCTACGGCGGGGTGGTGTTCAGCCAGCGGGTGCTGCTGGCGCTGGTGGCGGCTGGGCTGAGCCGGGAGGAGGCCTACCGGCTGGTGCAGCACCATGCCCATGGGGCATGGAACACGGAAGGGGGCGACTTCCGCGCCGCCCTGGCGGCCGATCCCGCGGTGACAGGCCGCCTGAGCCCGGAAGAGCTGGAAGCCTGCTTCGCCACCGATCTGCATCGGGCCCAGCTCGATGTGATCTGGCAGCGGCTGGGGATCTAGGCCGTGGCCGGCCCCTTCGACTGGAGCTTCACCCCCCCGGCGAGCGCGGCCATCGGTGACCACGACGTGCCCCTGCTCTCGGGCCACCTGGAGGGCCAGGCGATCGCCCTGCTGGTAGGGGCGGGCATCGCGGCCATGAAGGCCCCCCTCCTGGCCCGGGCCCTGCGGCGCCGGGGTGCCCAGGTGACGGCCTTCTGCTCACCGGAAGCCCTGCGCTACGTCGGCGCCGACGCCCTGGAGTGGAGCACCTGCCGGCCCCTGGTACGGGAACTCAGCTGGCGGGCCGAACACCTCAGCGACGGCGAGGCGTTCGCCGCCTACCTGGTGGCCCCCGCCACCTACAACACCATCGGCAAGGCCGCCAACGGCATCGCCGATTCCCTGCTCAACGCCACACTGGCCTCCGCCCTGGGCCGGCTGGCACGGGGAACCACCTCAGTGCTGATGGCGCCCACCATGCATGGCTCCATGCACCACAGCGTGCTGGAGGCCAACTGCCGCCGGCTCGCGGAGCTGGGGGTGCATTTCGTGCCACCACGGGATGCCTACGGCAAGCACAACCTGCCGGAGGAGGAGCTGATCGTGGCGGCCGTGTGCCGGGCCCTGAGCCGCTCGCCCCTGCGACAGCGGCGGATCCTGGTGACGGGCGGTCCCACGCCCGTGCCCCTCGATGGGGTGCGGCGGATCACGAGCAAGTTTCGCGGCCAGCTGGGGGCCACGATCCACGAGGAACTGCTGAGGCGGGGCGCCGACAGCCAGCTGATCCTGGGAGATGGGGGCTGGCGGCCAGAGGCCTGGCTCCCGGCGGTGGTCATCGCCCCCAGCTACGACGCCTACCGGGAGCAGGTGCTGGCGGAGGTGGAGGTCGGGGCGGAGGCGGCCGTGCTCTCCGCCGCCGTGGCCGACTACCGGCCCAGGGACGTGCATCCCGGCAAGATCGGCAGCGGCCAGAGGGAGCTGGTGGTGCCCCTTGAGCCCACGGAGAAGGTGATCGACGCGGTGGCAGAAAGGGCGCCAGGGATGCCGATCGTGAGCTTCAAATACATGGAGGGGGTGAGCCACGCCCAGCTGATCGCTGAAGCGGTGCGCCGCTTGGGCCGCTATGCGGTGGTGGTGGCCAACCGGGGGGAGGAGATCAGCGAGGACCTGCAGGTGGCCTGGATCGTCAGCAAGGGGGGGCAACGGCGGGTGGAGGGCAAGGCCGCGATCGCCGAGGCGATCGCCAATGCCCTGGAAAACTTGCTCCCCGCTCAGGGGCCAGGAGCCCCCTCAGCAGGGTCGTCGGAAAGAGGCGTCGCATGATCTGGACCCCCTACGCCGACACCATCTACGCCGTCACCAGCATCAGCCTGCTGTTGCTGGTCATCTGGTTGGTCCTGCGGCGCGGCTGAGGCCCCCAGAAGGTCTTCCACTTCGCACACCGGGAAGCGGTTGATGGCTCCCAAGGCACGGCGGGCGTTACGACGCAGCTGGTCGCTGATGGCTTCGCAGTAGGGGATCTGAGCCAGCAGATCCACGGTGCGCCGCAGCACCCGCACCACGTCGCCCTCATCGAGGGAGGTGTTGCCGATCACCTCATTCCAGGAGGCGCCCCGGGCCCAGCGGGCCACGAGGCCCGTGAGTTCCGGCTCCCACCACACGGGCACCACCACCCGCCCCAGCTCCTGCTGGCGCTCCAGCTGGCGCCGAAGCCCCCGGATGTCGTGGAGGGCCTCCTCGGCGGCGGGGGGTGGGGGGAAGCCACACCAGAGATCGGGCCGGTTCACTTCCGTGGAGATGGCTTCCAGCACGGCTGCAAGATCGGGGGGTTCGAGGGCGTCGAGGTGGCCGCTCATCAGGGCCAGACCCAGCCAGAGCTCGTTATCACCCCGCAGAGCGGCCACGGTGCGTCCCACCTCGGTGGGCTCCAGACCCTCGGCGCCGCCGAGGGCGCCGAAGAAGCGCAAGATGTCGATCAGGGCCAGGAAGGTGTCCCAATGGCGGTTGGAGCGGAAGTGCAGGAGCTTCTGCCGCTCCTCCAGCTCCATCTCCAGCTCCTCCATGCGGCGCCGATGTTTCTTGAGGTGCTTGCGATCGCCCCAGCGGTGGGCGGGATGGTCCTCCAGCTCCGCCTCCAGCTCCCGCACGATCTCCGCCTGGCTGCGCACCTCCCCGGCCAGGTCGTACTGGGGGGTGTGCATGTCGTGGCGGCGGGCCATGGAGGCCACGGCCAGGGCCAGGCCGCCGCTGGCCTGATCCCCGTGGCGCAGCTCGCCGGCGTGGTGCAGCTCGGGCGCCTCCAGCTGGCTCACCTGCAGGCAGCTGAGCTCGGCATGGAGGCTCACCACGGCGGTGCAGGGCACCAGGATCCAGATGTTGTCATCGGTGAGGCAAAGGAGCAGGGGGAACTGGCCAGGCCCCTTCACCTTCTCCACGATCACCGCCGGCGACACCCCCCCCCGCAATTGGGGGGCCTTGAGGCTCACCAGGGTGCCCTCGCTGCTGAACTGCAGGGCCAGGGTGAGCTCATGGGCGAGGGTTTCCTCCGCCTGCTGCTGCAGGATCCGCAGTAGGCGCCGCTCCTCCCGCAGGCGCCCCCGCTCCTTCTCATAGGCCTCGAAATCTTCCCAGGGCACGTCGACGCTGCCGCTCTGCAGCTGGACCAGCTGGGCGCTCAGGTCGTCGATGGCG
>JBEIGX010000064.1:0-11493 GCA_040381675.1 Aphanothece sp. | reverse complement strand
CTGCGGGATCGGCGGCTGCCGCCAGGCGATCAATCAGATGGTCGGGAATGGCGGCCCCGGGCACCACTCTGTTGATGAACTGAGCATTGCGGGCGGATTTGAGCAGAAACACCCCCGCCAGAACCGGAATGCCCAAGGGACCCGTGATCTCCTCCACAAACCGCTTCAGGGCATCAGGGTGCATCACCATCTGGGTTTGCATGAAGCGGGCACCGGCCTCCACCTTCCTGCGAACCCGACTGACCAGACCGCTCCAACTGGGGGAGTGGGGATCGGCTGCGGCCCCGCAAAACAACTGGATGCCCCCATCGGGCAGGAGTCCCTTCACCGGGTCGGTGCCGGCATTCAAGCTGGAGACCAGTTTCAACAAGCGAACCGCCTCCAACTCGTTCACGGGCCGTGCCGCAGGCTGATCACCAGCGCGCACAGGATCGCCCGTGAGACACAGAACATTGGGAATCCCAAGAGCATGGGCCCCCAGAAGCTCCGCTTGGAGGGCGATGCGATTGCGATCCCGGCAGGTGAGCTGCAACACGGGCTCAATGCCCTGATCCAACAGCAGCCGGCACACGGCCAAACTGCTCATCCGCATCACCGCCCTGCTGCCATCCGTCACATTCACGGCATGAACCAGGCCCTTCAATGCAGCGGCAGCCTCCAGAGTGCGTGTCACGTCCCCTCCGCGGGGAGGAGTCACCTCAGCCGTAATGGTGAACTGGCCGGACTCCAGAGCTTGCGCAAGCTTCACAGAAAACAGCTTCGATCGGCAACATCATGAACCAGGATCCTCCCTAGGATGACCCGACTGGAATGGTCTCCATGCCCGAGAGCAACCTCCGCGACCAGCCAACGCCCCAAGGGGTGGAGGTGAGTCGGGCAGATCTCTCGGAACGGGAGCTGGAGATCATTGAATTAGTGGCCACCGGCCTCACGAATCAGGAAATTGCAAGCCAATTAACAATCAGTAAAAGAACGGTGGATAATCACGTCAGCAATATCTTTGCAAAAACAGGGGCAAAGAATCGTGTGGCCTTGATTAACTGGGCCATGGATCACGGAAAGATCTGCAGAGATGGCTTTAATTGCTGCACTCTCCCCTCCAGTCCATCGCCACGTTAATTGGATTGGAAGCACAGCCGTTCGGAAGCGTCCCAGCTTTGCCAGGGCTGACGCGCCAGAGACGCATTGCTCAGCTGATGCAATCCGGTGATTTCCGGGCCACACCAGGGAGGAATCACAACCTCCTGATCAGCATGGAGGAGTTCCACTTCCGCAATCAAAAGGGGGGCATTGGCCCCACGGAAAACGTCCAGAACCCACTCCCCACCTCCGGGGAGCAGCAATCCATGACGGCGTTTTTCCAGACGCCAGGACGACAGGGCCAGGAGGGCCTCCGCATCGGCAACGGGAATCGCATACTCAAATTCCTGCCGCGTGGCCACGGAGGCTCCATCGGACACGGCCTTAATCGTGAGCCAGGCCTTCTCTTCCTCACTCCCTTCCTGCTGCAGGCGAATGCGCGTGGTGAGCCCATCCTCCCTGCTCTGGAGATAGCCCTGACGCAACTCAGCCACCCAGCCCACATGGACATGCCAGGCATCTCCAGTGACAAGAAAGCGACGCTCGATTTCCAAGGGCATCTTCTGTTCTGGGCAAAGGTCTAATTCGGGGAGGGGAGGGCACTGGTGAGGCTCCCCGCCCAGTGAAGTTTTTGCGTGAGGGTGCTGTAGTACGACGGGTTTTGGTTGAGAACCACCATCAGGGCCACACAGTCGCTGCGCTGCACCACACAGCGATCGCCGGGTTCCAGCACCGTGGCCTGAACCCCATCTTTCCACAGCCGCACCCGACGGGAGCTTTCCCCCAGGGGCCAGATGGTGAGCCGGGATCGGGGAGGCACCACAATGGCTCGGCTGGAGAGGCTCATCGGGCAGATGGGGTTGATCACCATGGCTTCGATGCCGGGATGCAGAATCGGTCCGCCCGCGGCCATGGAGTAACCGGTGGAACCTGTGGGGGTGGCGATGATCAAGCCATCACCCCGGTATTGATCCACCACCTCCCCGTCAATGTCCAACTCCAGCTGACAGGTGGGCGAAAGTTCATCGAGGCAGGGCCTCAGATAAAAATCATTGAGGGCCGTGTGGGGTCCTTGCAGAACCCCATCGCCCGTATCAATGGACGCAGCGAGCATCATGCGTCGCTCGAGGGCGAAATGATCGTCCCGCAGCCGTGTCCAAAGGGTGTCTCGGAGCAGGCGACGGTCGTGGGTGAGAAAGCCCAGGTTGCCGCCAACGTTGAAACACAGGATGGGCACATCCAGGGGAGCCAGGTGCCGTGCGGCCCCCAGAACGGTCCCATCACCCCCCAGGACCAGGGCGAGGTCAGGCCGTTCCGATTCGGTGGCCAGCAAACCTGGGAAGGGGTTGGTGGAAAGGCCGCTTTCTGCCACGCTGACCCTGACCCCGATCTCCTTGAGCTCCTGAAGACAAAGGTGGGCCTCCCTCCGGGCTACCTGGCTGTCTTGCCGGATGATCAGCCAGACCCGTTCGAGGCGCATCGGCGAGGGGTTACCAGCGGAGGAGGTTGAAGCGTTCCATATCCACCGTCTCCCGGTTGCGGTAGAGCGACAGGAGGATGGCCAGACCGACCGCTGCTTCAGCCGCTGCAACCGTAATCACAAAAATGGCAAACACCTGACCCCTCACCAGCTGACCATCCACATAGTTGGAAAAGGCCATGAGGTTGATGTTCACCGCATTGAGCATTAACTCGATGCTCATCAGCACTCTGACCGCATTACGGCTGTTGATCAGGCCCCAGACCCCAATACAGAAAAGGAGGGCGGCAAGGGTGAGAAACGCCTGCAACGGGATGGGGCTGGTGAGTGGCATGGTGGATGAGGGAAGGGGAGGATAAAGCTTTAGGACAGGTCATCAAGGGGTTGAGGATGACTTGGCCCGATCCACCAGCAAAGGGGTGCGGGCTTTCTCGATCAGCCCTTGGTCCGCTGGCTCACCGGTGATCACATCACTGGAAAAGACATCCCTACGGGCCAGGACGATGGCACCGATCATGGACATCAGCAAGAGCACGGAAGCCAGCTCGAAGGGAAGCAAGTAATCCGTGAAGAAATGCTCACCAATTCGGAACGTGGCTTCTTCGCCAATGGAGGGGGGACCGGGAATAGGCCAGGCTGTGGTGAAGGCGACCCGTAGCAAAAGAACGAAAAGACCGATGCACACACCACCAGAAAGGAGGCGGCGAGAGAGAAGGCCGGGGATAGTAGAGAGCGTTTCCTTTTTGTTCACCAGCATGATGGCAAAAAGGATGAGCACATTCACCGCGCCGACATAGACAAGAACCTGGGCTGCGGCCACAAAACTTGCATTCAGGAGCAAGTAAAGACCTGCCACGGAGAGGAAAACACCCCCCAGCAGAAAAGCTGAGTAAACAATGTTTTCCAACAGCACAACACCTAGAGAGCCCATCACCAAAACGGCTGCGAGCACAAGGAAACAAAACTGCTCCGTCGTCGATGCAATGGTCATGGCGTCTGCTCCTTGGAGCTGGAAGGGCTGGGTGGGCTGGAGGTTTCCGACAGGATCTCAGCGGGTAGCTTGCCAGCGCGGGGAGATGAGGCAGGCACGCCGTGGGGCTCGATCACACCCTTGGGCAGGTAGGCCAGCTCCCGCAGGGGGAACACGGAGGGATCCGTCGTCACACTGGTGGGCAGCCTGCCAAGGGCAATGTTGTCGTAATTGAGGCTATGGCGGTCGTAGGCTGCGAGCTCGTATTCCTCCGTCATCGAGAGACAATTGGTGGGGCAATACTCCACACAATTTCCGCAAAAAATACACACCCCAAAGTCAATTGAGTAGTTTCGAAGTTCTTTCTTTTTGGTACTTTTGTTCATCACCCAGTCCACAACGGGGAGGTTGATGGGGCAAACCCTGACGCAAACCTCACAGGCGATGCATTTATCAAACTCGTAATGAATGCGACCTCGGTAGCGTTCCGAGGGGATCAGCTTCTCGTAGGGATACTGGATCGTGATCGGCCTGCGGCGGAGGTGGTCAAAGGTGACCCCCAGACCCTGGCTGATGTATTTGGCAGCACTCACGGCATCTTTGGTGTAATCACCAACCTTTTGGAGAAAGCCAAACATGGGAGTTAAGGGGTAAGAACTTCGAGTGAAACCATGATGCCTGACTTCGTGGACAACTGACGATGCCAGGCCGTTGCTTGGGTCAACCTCCGAAGGCCAAAGGGAAGGCCAGCTTGAGAGCCGCCGTCACCAGAAGATTGACCAGGGCAATGGGAAGGAGGAATTTCCAACCCAGATCGAGCAACTGGTCGATCCGAACCCGGGGGACAGTCCACCTCAGGAGGATGGCAAAAAACACCAGCAGGTAGGCCTTGAGCACGGTCATCACAATGCCCACACTGGCGGTGAACACCTGGATCAGGGGGCTATCGATCGATTGGCCAAACCACTGGGCCAGCCACTCAACGGGCACAGGAAATCCCCAACCTCCGAGGTAGAGAACGGAAACCAGGAGAGCCGAAAGGACAAGATTGATATAACTCCCAAGATAAAAGAGAGCAAATTTCATTCCTGCATATTCTGTCTGGTAGCCAGCCACAAGCTCTTCTTCCGCCTCTGGGAGGTCAAAGGGCAATCGCTCACATTCAGCCAGAGCACAGATCCAAAAAATGAGGAAACCCACTGGCTGACGCCAGATGTTCCAGCTGAGAATGCCTGCCCCGGTCTGCTGATTGACAATATCCACAGTGCTCAGAGAGTTGCTCATCATGACAATCGCCAGAACAGAGAGAGCCAGAGGAATTTCATAACTGATGGATTGGGCCGCAGCCCTTAACCCACCAAGCAAGGAATATTTGTTGTTACTGGCATAACCACTCATCAACAGGCCGATGGGCTGGATGCTGCTGAGGGAAATCCAGAGAAAAATCCCCACCCCCACGTTGCTGATCAGCAGGTTCTGACCAAAAGGAACCACCAACCAGGACAGGATCACAGGCACCAGGACCAACACGGGGCCCAGCGTGAACAGCAACCCGTCCGCCCTGGCCGGAATCACGTCCTCCTTCACCAACAGCTTCAACCCATCGGCCATGGGCTGAAGGATGCCAAGGGCACCCGCGTATTCCGGCCCGATGCGCTGCTGCACCGCCGCTGAAATCTTGCGCTCCAGCCAGACATTCACCAGGACACCCACCACGGCCGCAATGAGGACCAGAAGCATGGGCAGGGGAAGCCAGATCACTCTGGCCAGCCCGGGACTGACCCCCAGACCTTCCAGCAGAGAGGTGAAGCTGGCTTGAAGATCCAATCCCGGGGTGACGAAGCCAGGAGTGACCGGCGGTGTCAACGGCATGAAGACGATGCTCCAATTGGCAGGCAACTTAATCGGAGAGCCACGCTCTTGGCGGAACTCCCCTCCAGCGAACGACCTAGGTGGGCATGGGTCGCTGCTCCAGGGGGAGCCACAGACGCTCGGGTGACCCTGTGTAGATCTGGGTGGGCCGGTAGATGCGGTTGGCACCCAGCTGCTCCCGCCAGTGGGCCAGCCAACCGGCCGTGCGGGCGATGGCAAAGATCGGCGTGAAGAGATCCCGGGGAATCCCAAGCTTGCGATACACCAGGCCCGAGTAGAAATCCACATTGGGATAAATGCCCTTGGGCCCCAGGCGATCTGAAGCCGCCGCCTCCAGAGCCCGAGCCAGGTCGTACATCGGGTCGGAGCCAAAACGGGTGAAGAGCTCCTCAGCCAGACCCTGCAGGATCACGGCCCGCGGATCCTTCACCCGGTATTCCCGGTGGCCAAAGCCCATGATCTTCTGTTTGTTGGCGATGGCCCGATCGAGCCAGGGCTCGACCTGATCCACCGTGCCGATCTCCTCCAGCATCTCCAGCACGTCCTCATTGGCCCCCCCGTGCAGGGGGCCGGCCAGGGTGCCCACAGCCGAGGCCACCACCGCATAAGGATCGGTGAGCGTGCTCGCCGTGACCCTGGCGCTGAAGGTGCTGGCATTGAGGCTGTGCTCCGCGTGAAGGATCAAGCAGGCATCGAAGATCCGCGCCGCCGTCAGATCGGGCTCCCTCTCGGTGAGCATGTAAAGAAAGTTGGCGGCATAGGACAGATCGTCCCGGGGCTGGATGGGGTCCTGCCCTTTGCGGATCAGCTGGAAGGCCGCCACCATGGTGGGGATCTTGGCGATCAGCCGCACCACTGCCGCCGCAACGTACTGGGGATCGTTGAGGGCCCTCCGGGAATAGAACAGACCCAGGGAGGCCGCACTGGCCTGCAGGGCATCCATCGGATGGCCGGATTCCGGAAAGCACTTCATCATGTCCCGGATGCGAAAACTCACCCGGCGGTGCATCTGCACCTCCTGCTCGAATTCCCGCAGCTGGAAGATCGTGGGCAGCTCCCCCCAGATCAGGAGATAGGCCGTTTCCAGAAAACTGCTCTGGCGCGCCAGCTGATCCAGGGGATACCCCCGATAGGTGAGCACCCCCCGCAGTCCGTCGATGTCGCAGATCGCGGATTGGGTGGCCGGCACCCCCTCCAATCCCGGGCGGAAGGGGATCGTCACGGGAGTGGCGGGTGGCGCAGCATCCCCTGGCGTGGGGGCGGCATCCGCTGCGCTGACCGAAGACGGGGTCGCCGCAAAGCTGTTACCGGAGGGCTTGGCCGCCATGCCTACTGTTGCGAATGCTTTGAACCTACGTGTCAGGAGAAGGCCGGGGAGGTAGCCCTGGCTGCCACTTCGGCGGTCGGTGTTCAGCCCCCCCTGAGAATCCGGGGGGTCAGCAGGAGCACCAGCTGCACCTGAGAGGAGGGCATCGGGGCCGTCGGGGACAGGTTCTGGTCCCAGCGGAGCAGGGCCAGCCCCGCCTTCTTGAGGGCCACCGCGCCGGGAGGGGCGGCCAGCAGCCGGCAGGCCAGGGATCCCAGATCGGGTTCATGACCCACCAGCAGCCACCGACGGGGGGTCTCCCCCTGCCCCTGACCGCCCAACTGCTGGAGCAGGGGCCAGGGATCCGCACCAGGAGAGAGGCCGTCGTGGCAGGTGAAGGAGGGGGCGAGCCCCGCCTCCACCGCCAGTTCAGCGGTCTGGGAGGCGCGCAGGAGGGGACTGCTCACCAGCACGGGAGCCTTCAAGCCCAGGGCGCCGGCCCGCTGGCAGATCAAGCGGGTGCGCTGGCGTCCTTCGTCGGTGAGGGCTCTCGCTCCATCCTCCAGGCCGCTCCCTCGCGCTTCGGCGATGCCATGGCGCAACAGCAGGAGCTCCACCTCAGCCATGGGGCGGCCCCGCGAATTGGATCCGGGCCGTCCAGCCCACGGTGCTGTCAGCAGGCTCCAGGGCCAGGGCCAGGCTCTCCAGCCCCTTGGCCAAGGGGCCGCCGGCGACGGTGGTCAGGCGCGTCCAGGGGCTCCATTGCTGCAGGAGCGGGGTGGCCGCCTCTTCCCCCAGCGCCCAGCGCAGGGGGGCCTCAGGCCGGCCCAGATCCTCCAGCTGCTGTTGGCGCGCCAGCACGCTGCGACCCGCCGCCTTCTGGTGCAGAAGGGACAGGTTGCCTCCCCACCAGGCCACCCCATCCCGGGGGCGCCACCACCCGGAGACGGCGGCCTGCAGCTGATCCCCTGCCCCCTGTCGGGCACCAAGGCGGGTCCACACCGTCACGGTCTCCCCGTCCACATCGAGAGGAGCATCAATCAGCCCTTCAGCAGCCAGGGGCGCTTCCAGGGCCTCGGGGCGGGGGGTCTGGTCGCTGGTGCCCAGCAACCATCCCTCCGGGGCCCTAGAGACCAGCAGCACCCCTGGATCCACGGCCGCCAGCTGCAGGGGCAGGGGGCCGCTCCCGGGGGGGCTGATGATGGCCTGCACGAGGGGCTTCAGCCAGGGCTGGGCCAGTAGGGCGGCCGGGTTGCGCAGGAGGGCCAGGCTCTGGGATTCCCCGCCAAGGCCCTTGAGGAGAAGGGTTTCCGTAGCCAGGGCATCCCGGGCCCCAGCGCCGGTCTTTGGGGAAGACGCCGCCGGGGATTCGTTCACATGCAGGACACCCTGGAGCTCCAACTCGCGGCCATGGGGATGGAGGGCTCCCACCAGAAGGGGACTGACGCTGGCGTCCGGGCCCTGGATGTCGGGGAGCCCCAGCCAGGGAGCAAAGGCCTCGGAACGGGCCACCACCAGGGCCATGCCCTCGCCCAGTTGCTCCACCCCCTCCTTCAGGGGGGTAAGGCCAGCCTCATTGAGGGCATCGATCTGGGACACATCCAGGGCCCGCTCCAGGGTGGTGCGCCCGGAGGCGATGAGCACCAGGTCGTCCTGTACGAGGGCCGTGGCCAGGGGCACCGGATCCCGTCCCACCAGGGCGCCCCTGCCGCTGATCAATCCCATGCCGCGGTATTGGCTGATCTGCAGACCACTGCCCGCCAGGCTGCGGGATTGCCAGAAGCGCTGCAGAAACCGGCGGGCCCCCTCCCCGTCCTTGCTGGAAAGCACGAGCAGCCAGCTGCTGCCTGGCTCATGGCCAGGGGCATCGAAGAGGCTCAGGCCGATCTCTGGCGCCAACCAGCCGGCCAACTCATCGTGATAGTTGAGCCCCGCCGCCGCAAAGGCCCCATCCCGGAGCCGCTCCACCGCCTTTGTGGCGCCCTCCCGTTGGCGAAGGGGAGCCACGGCCCTGGCGTAATCCACGGGTTGCTCCCCATCGCTGAAGATGTAGAGGCTGAGGGGAGCCTGCCGAGGCACAAAGCGGGCTGCCCGGGGAATGGTGAGGGTGTGGTGCTGTAGCTGGAGGGGACCCCGGTTCCACAGGAGCCACCAGCCGCCCCCACCCAAGCCGAGGGCCAGCAGGGCCACCATCAGGAGAACGGCAAGGAAGGGCCGACCCTTCATTCGGCTTCAGCGGGATGCCACCATCCTGCCCTCCCGCTTCGGACCTGCCATGTCGCTGCCACCCTCTCCTCCAGCGCCCCTGTCTCTCACCCCTGAGGAGCTCGCCGATCGGCTCCAGGCTGGCGAAGCCCTCCAGCTGGTGGACGTGCGGGAAGCCCAGGAACTGACCCTGGCCCAACTGCCCTATCCCGTGGAGCACCTTCCCTTGAGCCGCTCTGCGGACTGGATGGGGGAGGTGGACACCCTCCTGAGGCGAGACCGCCCCATCGTGGTGCTGTGCCATGCGGGAGTGCGCAGCTGGCAGTTCGCCTGCTGGCTGATGGAGGCTCAGGGTTACAGCGAGGTTTGGAACCTGCAGGGGGGGATCGATGCCTGGAGCGTGCGCGTGGATCCTTCCATTCCTCGCTATTAAGCCCGCACCCCGACAATCTGCGTATCATCTTTTTCTCCCTTCAGGGTCTGGTGCATTCCCTCTCCCGCCGCCAACAAGAGGTGCTCCAGGCCACCGTCCGCCACTACGTCGACACGGTGGAGCCCGTGGGCAGCAACACCCTCGTACGCCGTTTCGGATTTCCGGCCAGCCCCGCCACCGTGCGCTCGGCCATGGGGGCCCTGGAACAGCGGGGACTGCTCACCCAACCGCACACGTCCGCGGGCCGAATCCCGAGCCAACTGGGCTATCGGCTCTATGTCGACGAGTTACTGCCCGCTCCGGGCGCCGCGGCCACCCAACTCGAGCGGGAGCTGGCCGGCCTCAGCCTCCAATGGGCCGCCCTGGATGATCTCCTGGTCTATGTGGCCCGGCGCCTTTCGGATCTGACCGGACTGCTGAGCCTGATCACCCGCCCCCGCAGCCGAGCCCCCAAACTCCAGGACATCCGCCTGATGCCCAGTGGCGAGAGCCTGCTGGTGATCCTGGTTCAGGGGAGTGGCCTCAGCACCAGCCTGCACTTGCGCATGCCCGCTGGCATCCAGACGGAATTGCCGATCCTCGAACGGTGGACCAACCGCCAGTTGCAGCAGCCCGGCGATGGGCCCATCTCCTGGGAACTGTTACCGGCGGAATTGGCCTCGAGCGGAAGGCTGTTGCGCCAGGCCCTGGATAGCCACACCCTGCTCACAGGGGACGGGGCGGGAACGGTGGTGGCCTCCGGGCTGGGGGGATTGCTAGCCCAGCCCGAATTCACCCGCACCTCCTCCCTGTTGCCCCTGGTGCAGCTGGTGGAAACCCATCCCGACCAGGTGCTGGGCCCCCAGGGGGCCACGGATCTGGAGAGCCTGGTGTGGATCGGCAGCGAACATCCCCACAAGGCGCTCGGGCAATGCGCCGTTGTGCAGTGCCCCTACCGAACGGGGGATGGGGGCCGAGGAGTGGTGGCCCTCGTGGGCCCCATGCGCATGGCCTACGCTACGGCGAGCGCGGGGGTGAGATCTGTGGCGCACCTGCTGCAAAGGCGTCTCTGTTGAGCAAGATTCTTTCGTGATGTCATGACCTATTGCCTGGCTTTTCTGCTGGATACGGGCCTGGTTTTTGCCTCTGATTCAAGAACCAACGCCGGAGTCGATTACATATCCTCCTACAGCAAAATGCATGTATTCAAGCCAGCGGCTGATCGCATCTTTGTGATCATGGCGGCTGGCAATCTGGGTACAACGCAGGCCGTTCTCAACCGCATCCGCCGCGACATTGACGATCACCAAGCGGTTGTTGCCGACCGGGAAGCGGGATTGCCAGCCGGACCCGGCAAAGAGGACAAGACCAATCCCCCCGACCTACTTCTGGCCCGTTATTTATTTGAAGCCGCCGATTACATTGGCAACCTCAGTGTTGCCGTTCAACGAAATTATCACCATTCCCTCCGCGAGGCTGGTGCCACCGGCGAAGCCAGCTTCATTCTCGGCGGACAGATCGCTGGCCAGCCCCATGGGCTCTATCTCATTTACCCCCAGGGGAATGCGATCATGGCCACACAAGAAACTCCCTTTCTGCAGATTGGTGAAAGCAAATATGGCAAACCCCCGCTGGATTACATCGGGCACCACGGCATGAGTCTGGAGGATGCGGCCCGTCTTTGCCTGGTGTCCCAGGTGGTAACCCGTCGATCCAATCTCACCGTTGGGCCTCCGTTCGAGGTGGCCATGGTTCCCAGGGATGGCTTGGAAGTGAGTCGGCGCCTGAAGCTTCAAAAGGATTCGGTGTTGATCACCCGGTCCATGGAAACCTGGGCCCGCAGCATGCAGGACACCCTGGCCAGGCTGCCCCGCTTCAGCTGGGAAGAGGATCCCCTCTAGCGGTTCAGCTCCTCCAGACGCTCAGCCACCGTGTTCACGTCCTTGTCGCCGCGGCCCGAAAGGTTCAACACCACTTCGGTGCCGGGGGCCAGGGTGGGGCATAGCTTTTCCAGCCAGGCGAAGGCGTGGGCCGTCTCGAGGGCCGGGATGATGCCCTCCAGTTGGCAAAGAAGCTGCAGGGCATCGAGGGCCTCCGCATCGGTGACGGCGGCATACTCGGCCCGGCCGATGCCCTTGAGGTAGCTGTGCTCTGGGCCCACCCCGGGG
>JBEIGX010000063.1:0-11501 GCA_040381675.1 Aphanothece sp. | reverse complement strand
CTGCTCGGCAACATCAACTGGGCCAGCGCCGCGGAAGCCAACCTGGAAGCGGTGTGGGGAGAGGCGGCCGCCGATCTGCGCCCCCTTGTGAATCCGGCCTTCAGCGACTCCGCCAACCTGGATGGGACCCTTGAGCTGATGGTGCGCAGTGGCAGGCCCATCACCGACAGCCTGCTCACCCTGGTGCCCGAGGCCTATCAGGGCCAGCCCGACCTGGAGAGCAGACCGGCCATCAAGGCCTTCTACGAGTACAACGCCTGTCTGCAGGAACCCTGGGATGGCCCAGCCCTGCTGGTGTTCAGCGATGGCCGGACGGTGGGAGCCACCCTGGATCGCAACGGCTTGCGCCCAGCCCGCTACTGCATCACTCGCGAAGGTTTCGTGGTGATGGGATCGGAAACGGGAGTGGTGGAATTGGAAGAGGCCCAGATCCTGGAAAAGGGGCGGCTGGGGCCTGGCCAGATGCTCGCGGTCGACCTGGTGAACCACCGCCTTCTTCGCAATTGGGATGTGAAGGCCGAGGCGGCCGAACGGCACCCCTACGCCGCATGGATCGCCGAGCATCGCCGCACCCTGCCCGCCGGGCGCTGGCAAGGGGAGCGACAGCGAAGCGAACTGGACCTCCTGCAGCTGCAGACCGCCTTTGGCTTCACCGCCGAAGACCTGGAGCTCGTGATCGAGGACATGGCCTCCCAGGGCAAGGAACCCACCTACTGCATGGGAGATGACATCCCCCTGGCCGTGCTCTCCAGCAAGCCCCATCTCCTTTACGACTACTTCAAACAGCGTTTCGCCCAGGTCACCAACCCACCGATTGACCCCCTCAGGGAGCGGCTGGTGATGAGCCTGGAGATGCACCTGGGCCGCCGTGGATCCGCCCTCCGACCCGACCCCGCGGGAGCTGCCGTGCTGCGTCTCTCCACTCCGGTGCTGAACGAATCGGAACTCGCTGCCCTCGGAGATCAGGGCCTTGGCCTGGTCACCCTCTCCACCCTGCTGCCCGTCGCAGAGGGTCCATCCGGCCTGAAATCAGCCCTGGATCGCCTCACCTTTGAAGCGGAGGCCGCCGTACGCGGGGGCAACCAGATCCTGGTGATCTCCGATCGCGCCGGCGGGGGCATCAGTGCCCTCCTCACCACGATCCCCCCCCTGCTGGCCGTGGGAGCGGTGCATCACCACCTCCTGCGTCAGGGCCTCCGGCTGCAGGCCTCCATCGTGGTGGAAACGGCCCAGTGCTGGAGCACCCACCACCTGGCCTGCCTGATCGGCTACGGCGCCAGCGCCGTGTGTCCCTGGATGGCCTGGGAAACCACCCGCCATTGGCTCGCCCACCCCAAAACTCAGTCGCTCATTGAACGCGGGAAAATCCCAGCCCTTTCGGTCGACAAGGCCCAGAGCAATGTGCGCCAAGCCCTGGAGGATGGGCTACGGAAGATCCTTTCCAAAATCGGCATCTCCCTCCTCGCTAGCTATCACGGGGCCCAGATCTTCGAGGCCATCGGCATCGGTGCCGACCTCATCGATCTGGCCTTCCGAGGCACCACCAGCCGGATTGCCGGGTTAACCCTGACAGATCTGGCCAGCGAAACCCTCGCCTTCCACACCAAGGCCTTCCCCGAGCTCAACCGCTCCAAGCTGGAGTTCATGGGATTCGTGCAATACCGCACCGGCGGCGAATTCCACATGAACAGCCCGGAAATGGCCAAGGCACTCCATGCCGCGGTGGCCGCAGGTCCGGGCTACGACCACTTCAGCACCTACCAGAAGCTGATGGAAGGCAGGCCCCTCACGGCCCTCCGCGACCTGGTGGAACTCACCCCGGCGCCCACGCCCCTCCCCCTCGACCAGGTGGAGAGCGTGGAGAGCCTGTGCCGCAGGTTCTGCACCGGAGGGATGAGCCTGGGTGCCCTCTCCCGGGAAGCCCATGAGGTGTTGGCCATCGCCATGAACCGGATCGGCGGCAAGAGCAACAGCGGCGAGGGTGGGGAAGACCCCGTCCGTTTCACGGTTCTCCAGGATGTGGATGGGGGCGGCCTCTCCCCCACCCTGCCCTCCGTGCGGGGCCTGATGAATGGGGACACGGCCTGTTCTGCGATCAAGCAGATCGCCTCTGGCCGGTTTGGTGTCACCGCCGAATACCTGCGCAGCGGCAAGCAGCTGGAGATCAAGGTGGCCCAGGGCGCCAAGCCCGGAGAAGGGGGCCAACTCCCCAGCCCGAAGGTGGATGCCTACATCGCCGGGCTGCGCCACAGCAAACCAGGGGTAGCCCTGATCTCTCCTCCCCCGCATCACGACATCTATTCCATTGAGGACCTGGCCCAACTGATCTTCGACCTGCACCAGGTCCATCCCGCCGCCAAGGTGTCCGTGAAGCTGGTGGCTGAAATCGGCATCGGCACAATCGCCGCCGGGGTGGCAAAGGCCAACGCAGACGTGATCCAGATCTCAGGCCATGACGGCGGTACGGGTGCCTCGCCCCTGAGCTCCATCAAACATGCGGGAAGCCCATGGGAACTAGGACTGACGGAAGTGCATCGCTCCCTTCTGGAGAACGGACTTCGGGATCGGGTGCTTCTGCGGGTGGATGGGGGCCTGAAGACGGGTTGGGATGTGATCGTGGCCGCCCTGCTGGGAGCGGAGGAATTTGGCTTCGGCTCCGTGGCGATGATTGCCGAGGGCTGCATCATGGCCAGGGTTTGCCACACCAACAATTGTCCGGTGGGCGTGGCCACCCAGAAAGAAGCCCTGCGCAAACGGTTCACCGGTCTGCCTGAGCACGTGGTGAACTTCTTCCTCTTCGTGGCCGAGGAGGTGAGGCAACTGCTGAGCGTGCTGGGCGTGGCCCAGCTGGATGAACTGATCGGACGCAACGAGCTGTTGCGCCCCCGCCAGGTCGCCCTCACCAAAACCACGTCCTTGGATCTCTCTTCGCTCCTGGGATCCATGCCCGCGGCGACGGATCGGTCTTGGCTCCAGCACGAGCCGGACGCCCACGGCAACGGGCCGATCCTGGAGGACCAGCTTCTGGCTGATCCTGAGGTGCTTCAGGCGATGGAGCACCACGGCCAGGTGCAGCGAACTCTGGCCGTCGTGAACACCGACCGCAGCGTGGGCACCAGGCTGGCCGGCGAAATCGCCGGACGCCATGGCGACAAAGGATTCAAGGGTGCGTTGGACCTCACCCTGAACGGAGCCGCGGGTCAGAGCTTCGGGGCCTTCCTGCTTCAAGGCATGCACCTGAAGCTGGTGGGAGAAGCCAACGACTATGTGGGGAAAGGAATGAGTGGAGGAACCCTCACCCTGGTCCCTCCCCCCGACTGCACCGATCCAGGAGACCAGGTAATTCTGGGCAACACCTGCCTGTATGGGGCCACTGGAGGGGAGCTCTACGCCCTGGGGCGGGCGGGGGAGCGCTTCGCCGTGCGCAACAGCGGGGCGACAACCGTCGTGGAAGGCAGCGGCGACCACTGCTGCGAATACATGACCGGGGGCGTGGTGGTGGTGCTGGGCCGCACGGGTCGCAACGTGGCCGCGGGGATGACCGGTGGCGTGGCGTTCCTGCTCGATGAAGAGGACAACCTGCAACGACTGCTCAATCCAGACACCGTGACCCTCCACCCCCTCACCACGCCCGAACAGGAGGGCTTGCTTCGCCCCTTGCTGGAGGAGCACCACCGACGGACCGGAAGCGAGAAGGCAGCGGCGATCCTTGCTGATTGGGCCAACTGGCAAGGACACTTCAAGGTGCTCGTGCCCCCCAGTGAGCTGGCCACCGTGGGATTGGCCCAGCGGGAGCAGGTGGTGGCCTAAGCCCCAGATCCAGCGTCGTTCAGGACATACCAATCATCAAAGTCTGAGACCTCCTCACATACCCGTTTGTACCCCTTCTCCGAGAGGAGGGAGTGAAGTCCTGAGCGCAGATCAGACTTATGATTGTGCTCGACAGTAATGACATGAATCTTGTAAGCATCAAAGTTGAACGCCTTGAGGATCTCCAATTCACTCCCTTCCGTATCCAATGAGAGATAGCCAATGTCGCGATGGGCATTGTGCTGCGAAAGCAAGTCGTTGAGGGAGAGGGTTTCCACCTGATAACAATTGGAATGGTTGCGCCTGATCTCTGAAGCCCAATCACCATTGTCAGCGTGCGAAACCAGACTCGATAGCTCTGGGGAAATATAAAGCTCAGAGTTGGGATCGCTTTCCACTTCAAGAAAGTCAACCAATCGTCCGGATTCTTCAGTGATGCATCTGAAGTCAATCGTGCAATGCCGGTTAGCCTGGAGTGCTTGATGCCAGCACTTGGCCGGCTCAGCCAATATCCCCTGCCATCCGAGTTGCTTCTCAAGGAGGTGAGTATTGCTAAGTCCCACCCCATCGGTGGCACAAAATTCAACGAAGAAATGGGTGTCCGCCCGATCATGGAGCTGAAGGAGAACAAAAAGATCTTGCGCCAGTTGCGCTTTCGACAGCTCCAGTTGGTTTGCCAGGCCGATTGGCCCGATCCCCGCGGCGAAGATCTTCCAAGACCATGGCGATGTGAGGAAGGGATCGGGTGTTGCCGCGAAGAAGAGCCAACGAAGTGCGATCCTTTTCCAAATCCTCCTTAAGCAGGGCAAGAAAATCCAGATCGATCAGGGTGTAACCCGAAAGAGAGACAAGATCTTGAATTATCTTTTTCACAAGAACAAAAGATTAATATTGCCAATTTACTCCGAGTGCCGTCTCACCGTCAAGATCTACTTCTCAGTGTCCTCGCATGCAATTCTTCCAAATCCCCCAGCAAAGATGAACAGGATTTGTGGCAAAATTCATTCTTCACTAATATCTAGTTGTGATTCCATCGGTCATCGCTGATCGGCCAGGCCCTTTGATTTTGGCCAATCAAAGCGATCGCCTTGGAAGCCGATTGTGCGCCATTGTGAATGCTTGGTCGATTGCCAAGGCACTTGATGGCAAGTTTGGATTTGCCTGGCCTAGGAACGAGTGCGCAGAACTGCATCACCCGTTGGAGATCTTTTCGCAAGACTTTCTTGACAAGTTTGAGATCCCAGAAGCGGATTTTCCATCGGACGTTAAGCATCCAGCCCTAGGGATTATGACCCTAGAGGAATCACGCAAGTTTTGTTATCAGCATCAGAATTCATCCATTATTGTACCCATTAATTTTGAAGTGCATGCCTTTGCTGGGGAGAATTTCAGTCTGCCCACGAGCGATTCCTGGGGTCGTTCTCTGAAATAGGCTGGTCCTCTCCGATTCGGGGAGTTGTTTCTAGTCAACAACGGCGCATGTATTATGCTCTTCATATCCGTGCGGGCGATATTATCACCGGAAATTGGAGCCAGTCCATGCCAGTTGAAAAGTATTTGCCAACGGGTTTTGTTGATCATTTTATTAAGGGGTTGGCTGGCGGGTCGGGTTTGCCCCTGGTTATCTTTTCTGACAATGGAGACTACATCTCCTATCTTGTTGGCCGGTTTGATCGTGTCTGGACTGTTGCGGATCTCGTGCCAGGATATGGGAATTTTTCCGAAGCGCAACAAGCCTTCGTTGACATTTTCATGTTGTCTGGCGCTTCGCGCTTATTCGCACCGGTGAGAAGTGCCTTCAGTCAACTTGCATCCTCTATTGGAGGAGTGAAAGTTCAGAGTGTCTATGAATCCATAGACTCAGCGGATGCTTTCCTTGTTTTGGAGAGCCACTTGAAAAACGCCTTGCCTCGAGACCAGCCACCCCCATACCAGAAATTGTTGGCCCGGGATATCTGTTGGATGTATTCACGGAGCGATTGACCCCAGATGAGAGGCTGGCTTGGGCCAGGCAGGCGGTTTCCTTCGATCCGACGTTCTGCATTGCAAAAACAAGACTTGCCTTTGCATGGCTTCAACTTGGATTCGTGGATGCTGCCGAGTTGGAAGCGGAAAGAGCTCGGAAGATTGCGGAAGCCGTATCGCTATACCATGATTCCTTAACAGACTCACTTGCCTGTGATATCTGTGTCTTAATTTTTCAATTCTGTGCCTCGGGTCCAGGTGCTGCACCCTCGCAATGCATCCATCAACTGCAGACAGCTGAAACGCTGCTGGATCGGTGTGAGCAATTGCATCCGGCATGATTTACCGCGAAGACTTATTACTTAATCTACGTTTTATTGTGCAATCGATGCGCTGGCTGGTCACAGGGCATGAGCCGTTAAAGCAACACGTTGTGCAGAGGTTTCAGCAGTCCTATGGCAACCCTGCTGAAACCCTGAAGTGGAGGAGTGACTCCGCTTTTCCTGGACTTTTGCGTCATGTGGAGGAGGTTTCCCTGAGGTTGTCCTTCGCCATTGGTCAGGGTCTATCCAGGGCACCCCGCCGTCAGTTGGGACGTCCTGTGCGTTGTGGATTTGAAAAAGTCTATTTCTCACAATCCGGTCTTAGATGGGCGCTGGGACGGGCTGACCCTTGCCATGCGGCAGGTGATCAACCCATCGGTTTAATCCGTAAGGGCATGGCGATTCAAGGGGGAATTCTCAGTGGCAGTCAGATCAATCGCTTTTCCATTCCCCTGGCAATAGGTGAAAGTCATCCACTCACGATTGTTGCTTTAGGAGATGGAGGTTGGAGACAGCGTCAGCATGATCTTCTCTATAAAGTTGGCCGCGCGATTCAAAAGTTATTTACAAACCACATGCCTTAACGCGGGTGCTCACGCATCAGGCGATGCACCTCGCCGGCGTGGTAGCTGCTGCGGGTCAGGGGACTGCTCACCACCTGCAAAAATCCCAGGGGTCCCTCCCCATGGCTGCGGTAAGCCTCAAACTGATCGGGGGTGACAAATCTCTGCACAGCCAGATGTTTGGGACCTGGGGACAGATATTGCCCGAGGGTGACAATATCGACACCCTGGAGGCGCAGGTCGTCCATCACGGCCATCACCTCCTCGTCCCGCTCCCCGAGGCCCACCATCAAACCCGACTTGACATAGGCACGGGGCCAACGTTCATGAACCTGGCGCAACAAGAGCAACGAGCGTTGGTAGTCGCCCTGGGGCCGTACAGACCTGTAGAGCCTGGGCACCGTCTCGATGTTGTGGTTTAGCACATGGGGGGCCGCCTCCATCACCTGGGCCAAGGCCTCCCCATTCCCGCAGAAATCAGGAATCAACACCTCGATCGTGGTGAGGGGGGAGCGGCGGCGCACCTCGGAAATGCAGGCCACAAACTGGGCGGCACCCCCATCCTCCAGATCATCCCGATTCACGGACGTGATCACCACATGGCTCAGGCCGAGCCGCACCACTGCTTCAGCTAACCGATCGGGCTCGGTGGGATCCAGGGGGCGAACGCTCCGATCGAAGTCGATGTCGCAATAGGGACAGGCCCGGGTGCATCCTGGCCCCATGATCAGAAAGGTAGCCGTACCGCCCGCAAAGCACTCGCCGATGTTGGGGCAACTGGCCTCCTGACAGACCGTGTTCAGGCGCAGATCCTGCAGCAGGTCGGCCACCTCACCGATCCGCTCCCGCTGGGGGGCCTTGACCCTCAGCCATTCAGGCTTTCCCTGGGGACCCGAGCCTTGGAGCGATGGGCTGGCCGAATGGGAGTGATCTCCTAGGATTGGATTCACGGGATGTAGCGCAGCTTGGTAGCGCACTTCGTTCGGGACGAAGGGGCCGCAGGTTCGAATCCTGTCATCCCGATTGGCCACTCCCCCCAGCAGAGAGGTACCCCCTTGGCGTGAGCAGCCTTCCCTCCTGCTCTCGGGTCTGGCCATTGCCCACCAGCACCAGGGTCACCATGTCCACCGCCTCACAGGGGAAGGACGCCAGGGTGTGGATGTCGCAGCTCTCGCCGGGCCTGGACAGCTGACGGGCCAGGAGCACGGGCGTGGTTGGGGGGCGGTGCGCCAACAGCAGCTCCCGGGCCCGCTCCAGTTGCCAATGCCGATCCTGGGATCGGGGGTTGTAAAGCGCAACGACGAAATCTCCTTCCGCCGCCGCCTGCAAACGGCGCTCAATCAACGGCCAAGGGGTCAGCCGATCGCTCAGGCTGATGGTGCAGAAATCGTGCATCAACGGGGCACCGACCCGAGCAGCAGCCATCTGCAGGGCGGAAACACCAGGATGCACCTCAAAAGCAGGGCGATCCAATGCAGGCAGGGCCCACCAGAGCTCGAGGGCCAGGCCAGCCATGCCATAGATGCCGCTGTCTCCAGAAGAAATCAGGGCCACGGAAAGCCCCTCCCGGGCGAGGGCAAGGGCCTCCTCGCAGCGTCCAATCTCTTCCGTGAGGCGCCCCTCCACCCGCAGTTGATCCGGGCGCCTGAGGGGGTCCAACAGATCCAGATAGGGGCCGTAACCCACCCAGGCGGAGCATTGAGCCAGGGCGCGGCGGGCCTCAGCCGTGAGAAGGGAAAGAGCTCCTGGACCACTGCCCACCAGGTGGAGACTGCCCCGCTGGGGAGCCCACTGCCGATCGGCCAGGGCGATCGCCAGGGTGGCGGCACCTCGCTGATCCGACCGAGCGCGGGCGATCCGCTTGGGCACCAGCAAGCGGTCCAGGGGGAGGGGAACGCCCTCCTTGTCAGCAGGCGGACCCGCCTGGGCGGCGGCCAGCAGGGCGCTGGCCTCGGCCACGCTGGCCGTGCCCATCTCTCTGGCCACCACCTCCGATGGATGGGGCACGGCCACGGCCGACAGTTGCTCTGCGGTGTAGAGCCGCAGAGGCCAGCCACGGCGCGACGCCAAGGCGAGCAGGGCGTCCTCATCCCCCTTGCGGGTGCAGCTGGCCAACCCCGCCACGGCCTGAGGGGCAAACCCCCCAGCTGCCAGGGTGGAGTCCACCAGCTCTTCCAGGAGCGACAGGCTGGTGTGCCGTTCGCAGCCCACCCCAAGCCACAGCAAGGGGGGATGCCAGCGACAGCCCTCACCCTGGTGGACGCTGATGGCCATGGCCGGTGCGCTGGCCTGAGGGGCCATCCCCCGTGCTGCTTCCAAGCCTTGCCAACGCTCGTCCCCGCCCTCCTGGGCCACAGCCAGAGCACCCTCCGCCCCACCCCGGGCTGCCGCCACCATGAGGGCCGTCCAGTCGCCTTCGCCTCGGCGCCAACCCCAGGCGGTGCCGAACGCATCCAGCGCCAGACGTCCCTGGCTGGACGACTGTCCCGTGAACACCACCGTTGCCCCCAGCAACCCCGCCAGCGCATGGGCGAGGGCATCGCCGCCAGCCCCATGGCTGCCCAGCAGGGGCACCACCCACCGCCCCTCGGGATCAAGGACCACCACCGCTGGATCCGTGCTCTTATCTCCCAGCAGGGGCGCCACCAGACGCAGCACCAGCCCACAGGCCCCGATGGCCACGACGCCGGACACCTCCGGCCAGGAGGCACGAAGCCAGGATTCCGGGCTTTCTTCCGCATGGGGCCAACGGACGATCAGCCCATCCCAGGCTTGCTCGAGTTGCTGCAAGAGGGGCACGGCCCCTGGGCTAAAGCCGATGGCCGCCAGGGGCTTCTGGGCGTTGCCCACCTGGGTCATCCCTTCCATCGCTGCCTCAATCGCTCCAGAGGGCCGGATCGGGGGGCGCGCTTCAAGGTGCCATCGGGGTTCACCTCCTCCCTGGCCGGCACGGCCACCGGTGGGCTCGATGGCACAGGAGAGATCAAGGACGGGGAAAGGTCGGAAGGGGGAGCGACCGGCGGTTCTGCCAGAGGCTGGGGCACGGCCAAGGGTTCAGAAGGCAAGGCGGGTTCGGGGGGCTGTTCTGACAAAAGGCTGGGGGGAGGGGAGGTCGGGACAACCTGAGGGGGGGGAAGCGTGTCCTCAGGGCTGGACGAAGGCGACGGAGGCGGCCCCGGCTGCTGCTCCTGATCAACGGTCGGGGCGAGCACCAGGTCGTCCGCTGGTGGGACAGGGAACAAGGCGGAAGGGGGAGGTTGCTCTCCCAGGAGAACAGCCCGTTCCTGCTCCGTGAGGGGGCCGGGATGGGGCCGCTGCACCCCCGTGACGCCGGGGACGATCACCTCCTCGAGCACACTATTGAAAGGAGGATTGAGCAGCTCCCCGCGGCCATCGAGCAGCTCAAGAAGGAGGGCATTGCTTCCAGGTCTCCAGCCCTTGAGCCAGAGCGGCGCCTGCCGATCCAGAAGCACGCTCTCGCCATTGAGGGTGACCCGGAGGCGCCAGCCCAGGGAGTCCGTGCGCAAGCCTTGCAAGGGGGCATCCAGCAGCAGCCAGTCGAGCAAGAGGGGGGGATCGCCGGCGGGGCCAGCGGGGCTGACCGGGAGGAGTTGGGGTGTGCCGGGAGCGGGAAGGGTGGCGGTGTTTTCAGCCAGGCGATGGAGCCGGATCTGTTGCAGCGCGAAGGGCCCCTTGTGCGCCTCCCCCCAGGGCTTGGCGGCATAGACGGTGAGCAAGTGGCTGCCTGGGGTGAGGGGGGGCATCTCCAGCTGGCTCTCCACCAGGGGGATCGGCAACTGGCCATCTAGCTGAACCACCAGGTGGGGGCCTAGGCCGAGCGACCCCGCATCCACCAGGGGCCAATCCGCAACGTCCACTCGCAGGGTCCAGGGTCCCTCTGGGAGCAGGCTGTCAGCCGCAGGAGAGAGGATCCGCACGCGGGGATCCCGCTCTTCCAGAGCCCCCTGCAGTTGCTGCACCCAATCCGGGGGCGGCACTTCTTGAAGCCGTTGCGAAGCAGCTCGCGGGGTAGGGCGCGAGGGGGTGGATCCCCTTCCCTGGAAGGGCAGGTTCAGGGCCTGGGCTGCAGCAGGAGCGAGGAGGAGCTGCAGCACCAAAGCCAAACCCAACACCCCTGCGAGCCAGAGACGGCGCTGCCGACCACGCACACGGAAACTCCCACAATCTGAGCATTCTGCTCAGTGACACAAGCGGCGAAACCGGTGCTGCCAGGCGGAGCCAAGGCCGCCGTGCCAGAGGCCGCGAAAGAACATGCAATTGAGAGGCACGAAGAAACAGGAATTCGATATAAAAAACCAACCTTCAGACCCCTGTCACAGCCTTGAAAGGCCAGGGATTGAACCTTTGTAACTGGGGGGCAAAAACGCTTGTTTTCGGCCCCTATACTTCCGCCAGCGGTCCCCTATCGGGGCCCAAAGCGCCAGTCCATGCAAGGGTTTTCCCTTGTCGACTGGAGCCCACAGAAAGCAGCGGTCGCTCGCGACTCTGCCTCCGTGGGCCCCACCGATGGCTTCGGCTTTGCCGGTTGCCATCGAAGGGGTGGACCACCACCTCGATTCCGTCCCTCGAGGAACCTCTCGATGACCATCAGCCCACCAGAGCGTGGGAAAAAGGCGGAGGCCATGGTCGACCGGAACCCCGTTCCGGCGACGTTCGAGCTTTTCGAGAAGCCCGGACACTTCGACCGCACCCTCGCCAAAGGTCCCAAAACCACCACCTGGATTTGGAACCTCCACGCCAACGCTCACGACTTCGACAGCCACACGAGCGATCTTGAAGAGGTCTCACGCAAGATCTTCAGCGCTCACTTCGGCCATCT
>JBEIGX010000062.1:0-12068 GCA_040381675.1 Aphanothece sp. | reverse complement strand
TGTCGAGCGACATCACCACAGCGCCCTGAGCGTGGCGCCGGGTGATGAGGGTCACATCGGCATCGGCTGCCACGCGATCGAGCACCGCCTTGAAGCTCTCGCGGGCCTCGGAAAAACTGACGACCTGCATCGCGCTGTACAGCTACCTGTACAACAGCATAAGGCCGCTGCTCGTGAGCCATGGCGTGCCGATGGATCCCCCAAAAGCCAACCCGCAGCGGCTCCTGGCCATCTGTCAGGTGGGCATCGCCCATGCGGCCCGGCGCCGCAGTCAAGCCCTGGCGTGCTGCCAGCCAGTGCCAAGCAAGATGATCTAGCAGTTGCATGCTGGTTATTCCTCCATTCCAAGGAGAGGGGTTGCCATGGCCTGGCTCAGCCCCCAAGGCCAGGGCGGCCAGCTGTTCAGGAAGCCCTTGACGAGACTTGAACTCGTGACCTCTCCCTTACCAAGGGAGTGCTCTACCGCTGAGCTACAAGGGCATGTGGAAAGGTGGGCCGGGTTGGATTTGAACCAACGTAGGCAGAGCCAGCGGATTTACAGTCCGCCCCCATTAACCACTCGGGCACCGACCCGAACCACACCATTCCAACTTACCAGCCGCCCGTCCCGTTCTTTTCGCTCCCCGGCCCTCTCCCTACGATCGCTGTGGAGGCTGCCTGAACCCTGGTGTTGAACGTTCTTCTGCTCAACGGCCCCAATCTCAATCTCCTGGGCCTGCGGGAACCAGGCCTCTACGGCGCCCAGACCCTGGAGACCATCGAGGAGCAGCTCCACCTGCAGGCCCAGGGGCTGGGGGTGGAGTTGGCCTGTTTCCAGAGCAACCATGAAGGGGCCCTCGTGGATCGGATCCATGCCGCCCGAGGCCAGGCTGATGGTGTGTTGATCAACGCCGGGGCCTTCACCCACACCTCCATTGCCCTGCGGGATGCCCTGCTGGGGGTGGCCCTTCCTTATGTCGAGCTCCACCTGAGCAACGTGCACGCCCGCGAGGCCTTTCGCCATCAGTCTTATCTGGCCGATCGGGCCGTCGGGGTGGTGGCGGGGTTCGGGCCTGCCAGCTACACCCTGGCCCTGGAGGGGCTGGTGGGGCACTTGCGGGCCCAGGATCCATGACGACCACCACCGCCACCTCCCGCATCCGCTGGTTGGCGGCCCCCACATCTTCGGCCTGGCTGGAGCAGGCCCTGGCCCATGCCGATCTGGTGCTGATCGACCACGCCCACTGCGAGCGCAAGGCGGCCGGGGTGGCCCTGCAGCTGATGTTCCGCTACCCCTCTGATGGGGATCTGGCGGCCGTGCTCAGCCCCCTGGCCCGGGAGGAACTGGAGCATTTCGAGAGGGTGCAGGCCCTGCTGCAGCGACGCGGCATCTCCTTGCGGCCCCTGGCTGCCCCGCCCTATGGCGCCTCCCTGGCATCCCTGGTGCGGCGGCAGGAGCCCCAGCGGCGGCTCGACAGCTTCCTGGTGGCGGGGCTGATCGAGGCCCGCAGCCACGAACGGATGGCCCTGTTGGCGGCCCACAGCCCCGATCCGGAGCTGCGGGAGCTTTACGGCGATCTGCTGGCCAGTGAGGCGCGCCATTTTGGCCTCTACTGGGTGCTGGCCGAGCGGGCCGCACCGCGAGCCGCGGTGATGGGGCGGCTGGAGGAGCTGGCGGCGGCGGAGGCGGAGCTGCTGGCGAGCCTCTGGTCCGCACCTCGCTTCCACAGCTGAGCTTCCCCCGGCGCTCCGCCCCCCATTGGCCATGGCCGAACCGGAGGGCGGACGCTAAAACCCGCCTAATCGGCGCCTTCGCCCTGGGTTCCCAGCATGCATGTCGGCACCGATGGCAGCCCTCCCCCGGCCCGGGCGGCCGAGCGAAGTGCCGCGCCGCCGGGTCCCTGGTACCGCCATCTGGTGGTGGTCGGCAGTGAGCCGCCGCGACCCTCGGTGCTGGGCCATGGCGCCCTCTGCGGAGCCCAGCTGGCTCTCGGGCTGCTGTTGCTCGGGGGGGTGTTCGGAGCCGTGCAAAGCCATGCCGACGACTTCAAGATGTGCACGGAGGATGCGGGCCAGACGGCCGCCTTCACCGAGGGCCTCGCCCGCAGCATTGCCCTACTGCCCACCCAGGGCGGCCCCGATCCGATCAGCGAGGGCCAGAAGCAGCGGCTTCAGTTCCAGATGAAAGAAATGCACCGCGGTCAGATGATGGCCTGCCGGGTGGGCTCCTTCTACTTCGCCGGCCGCATCGCCACCCTGTCGCTGAGCACCGCCGCCGGCATCCTGTCCTTAGCTGCGCTGGCGATGATCAGCAAGCAGGGCTGGGAGAAGACCCATCCGGTGCTGATCAACATCGGCATCACCACCGGCCTGGTGCTCTACAGCTCCTGGACCTTCAGCCAGCTGTTCGGCCAGACGGCCAACTACGAGCTCTACCGCCGCAAGTATTCGCTCGCCTACGACACGCGCAACAGCGTCGCCAGCGCCGTGGCCAATGGCCAGATGACCCTCAACGGGGACCAGGCCAAGGGATTGGTGCTGAGTCTGCGCAGCCGCAGCGGCATGGCGGAGCTGATCCTGTTCATCGATGGGCGGATGCGGCAGGTCACCAATCCGGAGATCAGCGGCGAGAGCGGCTTTGTGGAAGCGGCCGCTGATCGGTTCGGCCGTCTCGGGGGCTACGGGCCGCCGGCCGCCGCTCCCGCCGCCCTGCCGATGCTCCCCACCCCCACCCCCTGAGCCGCAAGCCATGGCAGAGCCCGTTCTCCAGCAGGCGATCACGCTGATCTAGCAGTTCGAAAGCTGCCAACGCACCAGCAGCGCCGATGATCCGCGCATGCACAGCTAGACCCATGCTGTGGAGAGGGTTTGAGGAGCAGGCGCGGAAACCTTGAGTTAAAATTTTTAGAATTCGATGGTGGATGCCGTTCCCTTGCAGTCCTTCCTGCCCGCATTCGCATGGGTTGCTCGGGGGCTGCCTTTGCTCGCTGGGCTCTGGGTCGTCGTGCACCACGCGCCAGGCCTGGCGGCTCCTCTCGGCCACAAGGGCAGCACCATCATCAGTGGGGAGTTCGATCCCCACTGGTCGTTCTTCACCGTGACCCCAGCCCTCACCCGCACGAGCGGAGTGGGTCCTGCCCTGCACTGGTTGGTGCCTCAGGCAAGCCACCAGGGGAGCAAGGAAGGGAATCACGCTGGGGAGACCAAAAAAACGACCCATCAGGTCGACCCCTCCCCCGTCCACCCGGGTGGGCAGCACCCGGGCCAGGGGCAGCAGGAGGCAGCAGGGCAAAGCCATGATCAGGACTCCTCCGCGGAGAGCCCCAGCCAAGGCAGCCAGGAACTCTGGAGCCTGGTGTCGCTGACCCAGCGCGTGCACCGCTGGAACGGTGAGCACTATCAGGCCAATCTCTGGGCGGGTGCTGGCGTTGGCCTGCTCACCATCTTTCATGATGACGGCAGCCCCTCTGACAATCGCCTGGGCTGGTCGCCCTGGGCCCAGGCGGACTGGGAGACCAGGCGGCTCTACCTGGCGGCTTCGGCCCGGTGGTTCCAGGCCGCCGACATTGGCCGACTGATGACCTCGGCCCGGGCCGGTGTGGCCCTCACCGTCGCCGATTACAACCGCTGGCAGCCCTGGCTGATGGTGGAAGCCCGCACCATGGAGGGGCTCGAGGAGGGTGTGGAGATCACTCCCCTGCTCCGGGTGATCCATCGCCGGATCCTGGCGGAGGCTGGTGTGAGCACCAAGGGGGCGGCCCGCTTCAACCTGACCTACACGTTCTGACACCCCGACCCTGACCCATGACCTTTCCACGACGCCTTCTTCCCCTTCTGGCCTTCGGGCTGGCCACCTTCACTCAGGCGGCGGCCTGGGCGGGTGCCTCCTTCTACAGGATCACGGTGAGCGGGATGGTGTGCTCCTTCTGTGCCCAGGGGATCGAGAAGCGCCTTCAGGCCATCCCCGGCACCGAATCCGTGCGCATCGATCTCTCCAAAGGCCTGGTGGAAGTGACGGCTCGCCCCGGCGCCAAGATCGATGCCGATGCCCTCAAGCGGGCCATTCGGGACGCGGGATATGACGTTCGCCGGGTGGATGGACCGCTGACCTCCAGCGCTCCGGCCGCCAAGGCCACGGCCAACCCCAACTGATGGACCATCCCCGTACCCCCGATGGGGGCCGAGCCCTGGCCCAGGGGCGCCGGTTGCGCTCCATCCAGCTCCTCAGCCTGCTCTTCACCTCCGGCACCCTGGTGTGCTGTGTGCTGCCCGCCACCCTGGTGCTGATCGGTGCGGGATCGGTGATGGCCAGCCTGGTGAGCGCCGTGCCTGGCCTGGTGGTTCTCTCCCAGCACAAGCCCATGGTTTTCACCCTGGCGGGGGTGGGGTTGCTGTTGGCGGGGCTGGCCTTGTGGCGACAGGCCACCCGGGGCTCCTGCCCCACCGATCCTGAGCGGCGCCGGGCCTGCCTCCATCTGCAGCATCAGGCCCGCCTGCTGTTTGGGATCTCCCTGCTGGGGTATGCCGTGGCCCTGCTGGTCACCTTCCTTCTCCCCCTGATGGCCTGATGGGTTCTCTGGCTGGTGGGCCCCTCAGGCCGTTTCCAGCAAGGGATAGCGCTCGGCGATCAGATCGCCGGTGAACTGAGCCACCCAGCCCTGGGGATTGTCGAAAAAGCGGATGGCGGTGAAGCGCGGCGCCGCCCCCATGTCAAACCAGTGGCGGGTGCCGGCCGGCACCCGGATCCAATCTTCCGCCTGGCAGAGCACCTGCAACACCTCCTCGCCGATGTGCAGGCAGAAGAGGCCCTGGCCCTCCACGAAAAAGCGCACCTCATCTTCGTTATGGGTGTGCTCCGCCAGAAACTTCTGGCGCAGGGCCTCCCGATCGGGGTGGTCGGGGGTGAGTCGGATCGCGTCCACCGTGGGATAGGGGCCGCTGGCCTGCACGGTGGCGATCTCCCCGGCATAGGCCGCCAGGATCTCCTCCGGTTCAGCCCTCTCACCCAGCTCCACCCGGGCGGGCCAGCGCTGGAAGCCGATGCCCCGGGTCGCGAGCTCGGCCGCGATGATGGCCGGATCGTTGGAGGAGAGGCTGGGCAAGGGATGGCTCCCCTGGTCGGGAAAGATCTGCAGATGACTCATGGATCGACCCCACAGCCCACCCAGCTTAGAAAGCCCGTTGCCGATTCCCCTTGACCCTGCCCCCTCCAGAGCTCCCCATCCCTGAGCCCGCTCCCGCCGGGGTAACCCTGGTGGGAGTAGGGCCCGGCGATCCCGACCTGCTCACCGTGGCGGCGGTGCGGGCCATCCGGGCTGCCGCCACGGTGGCCTACCCGGTGGCCCAGGAGGGGGCCGACGGCATGGCCGCCCGCATTGCGGCGCCCTGGATCAACACCAACCAGCGGCGGCTGCCCCTGGTGCTTCCGATGGTGGAGGAGGCCCAACCCCGGCGCCTGGCCTGGCATGCCGCCGCCGGGGCCCTGGCCGCCGAAGTGGCTGCCGGCCAGGCCGTGGTCCTGCTCTGTGAGGGGGATGCCTCCCTCTACGCCTCAGGCTCCTACGTGCTGCTGGCCCTGGCGGCCCGCCATCCGACCGTGCCGCTGAAGGTGGTGCCGGGCATCACCTCCCTGGCAGCGGCGGCTGCCGCCGCCTGTGGCCCCCCCGGCCCCTGGCCCCTGGCGTTGCAGCAGGAGCCCCTGCTCATCCGCCCTACCCCAGAGACGCCGGAGGCCCTGGACCAGCTCCTGGCTGCCCACCGGGAGGGCGTGGTGGTGTTGCTCAAGCTCGGCCGTCGCTGGCCCTGGGTGCGCCAGCGCCTGGCGGCCCAGGGGCTGCTCGATCACGCGCTCCTGGCCCAGCGGGTGGGCTGGCCCGACCAGCGGCTGGGGCCCGCGGCCGCTGTCCCAGCGGAGGCCCAGCCCTACTTCTCCCTGCTGCTGCTCCGCCGCAGCTGGCCATCCGTGCTGCCCTAGCCCAGGCCCGCCACCCGGCTGTGGGCCTCGGCCAGCAGGGCCAGGGCCGTTGTGGGGGTGGCGGCGGCCATCAGGGCGTGGCGCAGCTGGGGCGCCCCGTCAAAGCCGGTGCAGGTCCAGGCCATGTGCTTGCGGGCGATCAGGAGGCCATGGTCGCCATGGCGCCCCAGCAGGCTCTCCAGTTGGTTCTGGGCCAGGGCCAGCCGCTCGGCGGGGCCCGGATCGGGGGGCACGGGCTGGCCAGCCAGGGCCGCGGCGATCTGGCCCACCAGCCAGGGGGCCCCCATGGTGCCCCGACCCACCATCACCCCATCGGCACCGGTGATGGCCAGGCAGCGCAGGGCATCGGCCGGGGTGTGGATGTCGCCGTTGGCCACGAGGGGGATGGTGAGGGACTGTTTCACCGCGGCGATGGCCGGCCAGTCGGCCCGGCCGCGGAACCCCTGCTCCCGGGTGCGTCCATGGAGGGTGACCATCTGGGCGCCGGCCTCCTGCAGGCGCTGGCACCAGGCCACGGCAGGGCTGGCAGGGCTGTCCGGGATGGCTGGGGTGGCCCCCGGGCTGGCTTCGGGGTGGCACCACCCCAGCCGCGTCTTCACCGTCACCGGAATGGCCACGGCCCCAGCCACCGTTTCCACGATGCGGGCAGCCAGGTCCGGGTCGCGGATGAGGCTGCTGCCCCCTCCCTTGCGGGCGATCTTCTTCACCGGGCAGCCCATGTTGATGTCGATCAGGAAGGCGCCTGCGGCTTCGGCCCGTCGGGCGGCCTCCGCCATGGCCCCTGGACGGTGATCCAGCAACTGCACGCCGATGGGCCCGATCTCCTCCGCCAGCTCCTCCACTTTCCGGCGGCCGTGGCCTAGCTCCAGGCTCGTGGCGTTCACCATCTCAGTGAAGAGAAGGGCGTCCGGCGCCCAGCGCCGCACCAGCCCCCGGAACACCTGGTCGCTCACGCCCGCAAGGGGGGATTGCAGCACCCGGCAGCTGAGATGCCTGGGGGTGCCGTTGCCAGCGAGGGCAAGGGGTGGGGAAAGGGTGGCCATCATGGTGTGTCGATTGTCGGATGCCAGCTCCATGAGCTCCGCCCCCGCTCCCCCGCTCCATCCCCTCAGCCGTGTCCTGCTGGAGGCCGTGCTGGCGGATCGCATCAGCGACCGCTTCGTGTGCGAGCTGGTGTGGCAGCGGCTGGGCTACCAGCCCACCCAGGGGGCCGGGGGCTCGCCCTCCCCCTGGCTGGCAGGGGCCGAAACCCCTGCCTCCTGGGCTGAGGCCTTCCCCCAGGCGCCGGAGGTGATCGCCCAGCGGCCCGCCAGCGTGGCCCTCACCCGCTCCGTGCCGGCCGCCCACAAGCAGTTGCTGAAGCAGCAACTCGGGTTCGCCGGCTACCGCATCGGGGAGCTCTACCCACGCCGCACCCGCCGGGCCACTGCGGTGAACTGGCTCATGGCCCAGCTGGCGGAGCAGGGCAACCCCCTCCCTGACGCCGGACCTCTGCCTCCCTTGCTGGAGCCTCCAGCGGATGCGCGCTTCGGCCATCCCGGCGACCTGCCGGTGGGCTGAGGGGACGGGGGGCGAAGGATGCCGGCCTCAGAGATGGCCGGTGAGGAGCCAGCGGCGGCGCTGCAGGGCGTGGCGCAGGGGGCCGGGCCAGGTGCAGCGGGGCAGTTCGTGGAAGGGGGTGGACCGGGTGATGGGCCGGGCGTCGACGGTGGCCACCTGTGCGTAATGCTCCTGGCAGATTGCGGCGTCGCCGGGGCCGTGGCTGTTGAAGGGGTAGGAATAGGCCAGGGGCCGCTGACCCAGGATCGCTTCGAGGTCGTCCCGGGAACGGATCAGCTCGGACCGGAAGGTCTGTTCGTCGATGCCGCTGCGGGGATAGTGATGGTGGCCATGGCTGCCGATCTCATGGGGGCCGCCCTGCAGGGAGCGGAGCTGGTCGGCGGTTGGGTAGAGCGCTTGCGCCAGCTCCTGAAGCTCTCTGGCGCTGTGGGTGCGCTCGCTCACCTCCGCCAGCAACGCTTCCACCTCCCCCACCGGCTGTTCGTCCCGCAGGTGGGCCACTAGGGCATCGCCGTCGTAGGGACTGCAGGCGGGCAGGCGGGCGTGGGCCACATCGCGCAGCACGTCGGCCCGCTGGGGATCAAAGCTGTGGAAGTAGAGGGTGTGCTCCCAGATCAGGGTGGTGGCTCCCACCAGCGCCGTGGATTGAAAGATCACGCCAGGGATCTGGAGCCCGTCGAGCACCTCCAGGCCCATGGTGTAGTTGCAGCGCAGGCCATCGTCGAAGCAGACGATCACCCCGAAGCGATCTGGGCCAGGGAACCGGCCCCTGCGCAGGTCGGCGAAGGTGAGAAACTCCGCCCCCCTGGCCAGGAGAAAAGCCAGCTCCCCCTTCAGCTCCTGGGGGGGGATCGGCGGCACGCCGTAGCGATCGAGGAAGGGGATCCGGCCGGGCGTATCCACCCGGTGATACAGCAGGCAGAGAATCTGGCCTTTCAGCCGTTGGCGCCAGAGGGGGCCCGTGCCTGGCACGAACAGCAGATCCAGCCCCCGATTGGCTACCCGTTTCAGCAGCGCCATTACACCAGGCTCCCCCGGGCGGCCACGCCCTCCTCAGCGCTCCCGACGAGCTGGAGTCCAGCGTCCCGGGCCTCCTTGTGGGCCAGGTAGTCGCGCAACATCCCCCCCTGCAGGAGCCGATTGGCCTGGAGCCGCTGCCAGGGTTCGTAGTGGTAGCCGGTGCGTTGCAGGAACAGCTTGCCCTTCTCCCACTGGCGTACCCGGAGGGCCCGGCCTTCCACCAGATCCCGGGCGCCTTCCAGCAGCAGGTTGATGCCCACATCAAAACTGCGCACATCGATGGTTTCGAAGCTGTCGTCCGGCTCCATCGGCACCTGGGCCGAGCGAATGATGTCGCCGCTGTCGATCCCTGGATCGATGTGATGCACCGTCACCCCCACCAGCTCCGGATGGCCTTCCAGCACCATGTAGAGGTTGCAGTTGGCGCCCCGGGAATAGGGGGACAGCCCGGTGTGCAGGTTCACGATCCCGTGGCGGATCTGGGGCCGCAGGGAGAGGATCGGCTCCCGCAGGAGCTGGGTGCCGTTCACCAGAATCAGGTCTGGTGCCAGGGCGCGCAAAAAGTCCACGGTCTCGGTCCCATTGATGGCCGAGGTGTGATGGACCGATACGTCCACGGGCAGGGTGGGTTCGCGGCCCTCCGGCCGGAACAGGCGATCCTCCAGCTCCTGGCCGCGGCGCTCATAGGGCCGCAGAGCCATGCGCGACCAGGCCTGGCGCAGCACGGCCCGGGGATCCCGATAGCGGCGGAGGCGATCCCAGCGCCGGGCGGGCGAGGCCTGGGGCGGATGTTGCACCACCACGCCCACCAGTTGAAAGTGGCTCCGGGTCCGCTGCACCAGCGTGCGCTGGTAAAGGCCATCGCAGCACAGCACCACGGCTCGCACCGGCAGAACCTGGCGGGCTGCTCCCTCCGCGGAGATGGGGTTGCTTGTGGGCGGCGAAGGCTCGGAGAGGCCGGAATCCATGGCCAACACTTAACAGGAGCGCCACTGCTCCAGCTCTGGGTTTGGCCAATTTGCTGGTTGCCCCAGGGCAACCGTCCCTCGGGGACGGGTCCGCACGGTAGGGTCGTTGTAGCACCAGACGGATGGGTTTAAAACGTGGCTCTTCCGGTGGTGGCCATCCTCGGGCGCCCCAACGTGGGGAAGTCGACTTTTGTCAACCGGCTGTGCCGCAGCCGGGAGGCCATCGTTCACGATCAGCCCGGGGTCACCCGGGATCGCACTTATCAGGAGGCCTTCTGGCGGGATCACCACTTCAAGGTGGTGGACACGGGGGGCCTAGTGTTTGCCGACGACAGTGAATTCCTCCCGGAGATCCGGGAGCAGGCCAAGCTCGCCCTGGAGGAGGCCGCAGCGGCCGTGCTGGTGGTGGATGGGCAGCAGGGCATCACCGCCGCCGATGAAAGCATCGCCGAGTGGCTCCGCTTCCAGAAGGCGCCCGTGCTGGTGGCCGTCAACAAGTGCGAGTCGCCCCAGCAGGGTCTGGCCATGGCCTCAGAGTTTTGGAGCCTGGGGCTGGGAGAGCCCTATGCCATCTCCGCCATCCATGGCGCCGGCACGGGCGAGCTGCTGGATCAACTGGTGACCCTGCTCCCCCCGGCCCCGGAGGAAGAGGGGGAGGAGCCCATCCAGCTGGCCATCGTGGGCCGGCCGAATGTGGGCAAGTCGAGCCTCCTCAACGCCATCTGCGGCGAGCAGCGGGCCATCGTGAGCCCCATCAGGGGCACCACCCGCGACACGATCGACACCACGCTGGAGCGGGATGGGCGCATCTGGAAACTCCTTGATACGGCGGGCATCCGCCGCCGCAGCAGCGTGGAGTATGGCCCGGAGTTCTTTGGCATCAACCGCAGCTTCAAGGCCATTGATCGCAGCGACATCTGCGTGCTGGTGATCGATGCCCTCGATGGCGTCACCGAGCAGGACCAACGGCTGGCCGGCCGCATCGAGGATGCCGGCCGGGCCTGTGTGGTGGTGGTGAACAAATGGGATGCGGTGGAGAAGGACAGCCATACCCTCACCCAGATGGAACGGGAGCTCCGCAACCGGCTCTATTTCCTTGATTGGGCTCCCATGCTGTTCACTTCCGCCCTCACGGGGCAGCGAGTGCAGGGCATTTTTCCCCTGGCCGCCGCTGCGGTGGAGCAGCACCAGCGCCGGGTGAGCACCTCGGTGGTGAACGAGGTGCTGCAGGAGGCGCTCCAGTGGCGCTCGCCCCCAGCCACCCGGGGAGGGCGCCAGGGGCGCCTCTACTACGGCACTCAGGTGGCCTCCAGACCCCCCAGCTTCACTTTGTTCGTGAACGAACCCAAGCTTTTTGGCGACACCTACCGTCGCTATGTGGAGCGGCAGATCCGGGAGGGTCTGGGGTTTGAGGGCACCCCCATCCGCCTCTTCTGGAGGGGGAAACAGCAGCGCGATGCGGAGCGGGATCAGGCGCGCCAAGGGATTGATCGCCGCTGATGGACTGGCTGCGCCAGGTCCCGATCGGGCAATACGTGGATGCCGCGGGCCTGGAGGGCACCAGCTGGCTCCACCGTCTCGACCCCCGGTTGAAGCTGGCCTGGACCCTGGCATTGCTTGTCACGCCCGTCCTGGCGGGCCCCCGCTGGCGGTTGTCGTTGGTGGGACTGCTCCTGCTGGTGACCCTGTTCAGCGGGGTGCCGCTGCGCCTCTGGCGACGGTCGGTGCCGGCCCTGTTGGCCTTCGCGGCCCTGGTGGGCCTCCTGTCGCTGCTGTTGCCGGCCTCGCCCGCCCCCAGCGCTGGGCTCCAGCGCCCCCCGGGGGAAATCCTCCTGGTGCCCTCCCAGGGGGACACTCCTGTGGAGCGCAGCGGTTTGCCCTGGGAGATCGGCCGCTGGGGGCCCGTGGCCTTGGGGCCCCTCTCCCTGGGACCCGTGGTGGTGACCCGCAAATCGGCCGAGCTGGGCATCAATGCCTCCACCCTGCTCTTCACCGTGGTGCACAGTGCCAACCTCCTGCTGCTCACCACCGCACCGGAGGCCCTGGTGTGGGCGATCAACTGGTGGCTCCGGCCCCTCGCCTGGCTGGGTTGGCCCATGGAACGGCTCGGCTTCACCCTGCTGTTGTCGTTGCGGTTCCTACCGCTGGTGCAGGAGGAGTTGCAAAATCTGCTGCGGGCCCTGGCCACCCGGGCGGTGAACCTCAAATCTCTGGGTTGGAAAACGGGCCTGGGCCTGGTGCTGGCCGTCGGAGAACGGCTCCTGGCTAACGTTTTGCTGCGATCTGAGCAGGGAGCAGAAGCCCTGATGGCTCGCGGTGGGCACTGGTTGCCCCCCGATCGTCTGTATCACCCCAAGGCCAGTGGCCTGCTCCCAACGCTCGTGGGCTCGGCCGCCTTGCTGCTGTTGCTGATCCTGCGCTGGAGGGCCGGCTTCTCCTGAAAATCCTTCTTCGCATGGGCCCCTTGCGCCCTGTGATCTTTAATGGAATCAGTTCGTTGTGGCTCGTGAGCGCAGAGCGGTATCTCAGCCATCCCACATTTGGGATGCTCTATCGGGTCGCTCCAG
>JBEIGX010000061.1:0-12138 GCA_040381675.1 Aphanothece sp. | reverse complement strand
TGGTTGCCGCCTACCCCCGCCCCCCGGCCCTGGTGCTCTGCGAAAAGCCCATCCGCGTGGAGGCCCTGGGACGCCTGCTGGTCGACACCCACCGCTCCTACCGGGTGCTGGAAACCTTCCATCCCCCCACCTTCTATCTGCCCCCGGAGGCGTTCGACCCGGCCATGCTGCGGCCCGCAGCCGGGCGCAGCTTCTGCGAGTGGAAGGGGGTGGCCCGCTATCTCGATGTGGTGGCCCCGGATGGCCGGGCCCTGGAGCGGGTGGGGTGGTTCTACCCGGAACCCACGGCGGCCTTCGCGCCCCTGGCCGGCTGGATTGCCCTCTACGCCGGTCCGATGGATGGCTGCTGGGTGGATGGAGAGCGGGTGGTGCCCCAACCCGGCGGCTTCTACGGAGGCTGGATCACCAGCGATGTGGAGGGTCCATTCAAAGGGGATCCGCGCCATCCAGAGCTGATCTAGCTGGCTTCAAGGGGCGATCCCCCCCGAGGCCAGTTTCCCCCCGCGGCGGGCCAGCTGATCGTTCACCTCCAGCAGCAGCTCCTGCCGCAGGGCATGGAAGGCCTCGAGGTCGTCGCTGAGGCCACATTCCAGCCGCAGCTGCAACGCCCCATCCTTCACGCCGCTGAAGCTCACCCGTTGGGGCAGATCCTCTCTCACCCGCGGGTTCCGGGCCAACCAGGCCCCCAGCTCTTTCACCAACCCTTCCGCCTCCTCCCGCGAGCCCGGCTCCACCCCCATCTCCAGCAGCAGCCGGCGGTGAGGCCGGCGGCTGCTGTTCACCACGACGGAGTGAAGGAACAGGCCATTGGGCACATAGAGCAGATCCCCATCCGGGGTGAGCAGCTCGCTGCTGAAGAGCCCGATGCCCCGCACCATGCCGCCCAGCTTCTGGATGGGCAGCTCGATCTGATCACCCACGGCGAAGGGCCGGTTCAGGTAAAGCATCAGGCCGCTCAACAGGTTTTCCACCAGCGTGCGGGCGCCGAATCCCAGGGCAGCCGCCCCCAGGCCACTGGCGGTGAGCAGCACCGCGGCAGACACCCCCAGCAGCTTGAGCACCGCCAGCCCCCCCAGCAGGGCCACGAGGCCCGTCACGGTCTTGTCGATCAGATCGAGGGCCGCGGCCCGCTCCCGCTCCCCGCGCCCGCCCCACAGAACCTCCTCCACGGCGAGCTTCCCCAGCAGGCTGGACTTCAGGCGCAGGAGAGTCCACATCACACCCAGGGTGAGCAGGGCGTCCCGCACCCCCTGCCCGTCGCTTGGCAGATCCCATCCCAGCGCTTCCACCTGGCCGTGGAGCCACCCCAGCAGGCCCGCCAGCAGCAGGGTGAGGGCCACACTCAGCCGTGCCCGCCGCAGCAGCAGCCGGGTGGTGGATCCCTTCGGCATGCGTGCCGCCAGCAGATCCAGGCCCACCCAGGCCAGGGCCGCCAACAGCACCGCCGCCAGGGGCACGGGCCACCGCAGGGGCGCCTCCACCAGCACCATCTTCGCCGGACTCAGCGGAGCGACCATGGGCCCTCCAACGCCAACCGCCAACGGAGGTCGCCCGCCAACCAGCCCACCTCCGCCGTGGCCAGATGGGCCACATCCGCCATCCGTTCGGCCCCCAGAAGCCCCAGGGGCGTGCGGGCCAGCTCCCCACCGAGGAGCTTGGGAGCGATCACCGCCACCACCTCCTGCACGCACCCCTCCTGCAGGGCCGCCGCTGCCAGGGCCGGGCCACATTCCCAGAGCACCTGGTTGCAGCCCCGCTGGGCGAGGGCCTCCAGCAGGGCCAGGGGGGTGCAGCGCTCCAGGGCCAGCCGTTCCACGCCCAGGGCGTCGATCCGGTTGCAGGCCTCCTTGAGGGCCTCCGGGCCATGGGCCACCAGGGTGGGCGCCTCCCGATCCCAGAGATGGGCAGCGGCAGGGAGATCCAGCTCCCGGCTGAGCACCACCCGCAGGGGTTCCGGTTGGCGGCGCCCCCGACTGGTGAGCCGGGGATTGTCGAAGCGCACCGTGCCGCCCCCCACGATCACCGCATCACATCCCGCCCGCAACCCATGCACCCACTGCCGGGCCGCCGGCCCGCTGATCCACTGGCTTTCCCCGTTGGGCAAGGCGGTGCGGCCATCCAGGCTCATGGCCCACTTGAGCACCCCCAAGGGCCGCCCCTGCAGGCAACGGTGCAGAAAGGCCCGGTTCTGCGCCCTGGCCTTCGCCTCCCCCACGCCCTCCACCACCTCCAGCCCCGCCGCCCGCAACCGGGCCAGGCCCTCCCCCCCCACCCGGGGATCCGGATCGGTGAGGGCCACCACCACCCGGGCCAGCCCCGCGGCGATCACGGCATCACAGCACGGAGGCGTGCGCCCATGGTGGCAACAGGGCTCCAGGGTCACCACCAGGGTGCCGCCCCGGGCCCGATCACCCGCCTGGCGCAGGGCCCCCACTTCCGCATGGGGCTCCCCCGCCCTGGCATGGAAGCCCTCCCCCACCAGCTCACCCGACCCATCCAGCACCACGGCTCCCACCAGGGGATTGGGGCTGGTGCGCCACTCGCCCAGCGCCGCCAGCTGGAGGGCCCGATCCATCCAACGGCTCCAGTCGCTCATGGAGCCGGGGCGGGATCCTCCCAGGTGGGCAGTTGGCGCCATTCCCCCACCACGTAGGGGGGCACGGGCAGTTCGCTGAACACGCCGGGCAACTCCAGCCGCAGGGGGCGATTGCTCTGCAGATCCTCCAGCAGGGGCGCCAGATCAAATTCCGCTGCCGCATCCCGCCCATCCCCCACCAGCTTGGGGTTGGCCAGGGTGAGATCCGCCAGCTCCCAGAGGCGGCGGCCACTGGACACCAGCAAGGGAGTGGGATGGTCGAGCCGCACCCGGCCGGGGTAGCCCACGATCCGCAGGCGCATCGGTCCGCCTTGGGGCCCCTCCCTGTAGGCCACCACCTGCCAGCTGCGGTAGTCCAGGTCGCGGAGGGTTTCCAGGCTGCGCACCACCCCCGTGGCCGTGTCGGTATCGGGGTGGGCGTGGATCAGGGCCCCGGCCGGAGCGGGGTGAACCCCCAGGAGGAGGGCCATGAGCAAGGGCATCAACAGAGGCATGAACACCCGTTCGCACCAGCCCCTCATGGCAGGGCCACCGCCTGCCGCCCAGCCCCCGGGATCGGTTGCCAGCCCGTGTGGGTGGCCCAGAGAGCCCAGATCGCCATGGCCCGCAGGTAGTGGCAGGCTCGGAAGGTGCGCACCGCCGTGATCGCCTCGGGGGTGCGGAACTGCAATCCGCCGCTGTACACCTGATCCACCACGGCGGAGGTGATGGCCAGCGCCGTGGTGGTGTCTCCCATCAGGCGGTAGTAAGCCGCCAGGCCGAAGTTGATGCCGGTCCACACTTCCAGGGGGTGGGTGCCCTTGGGATCGAGGGGTGTGCCATCCCGGCGCAGGCCGTTGGCCACCCCCAGGCGCCCCCCCTCAAAGCGCTCGAAACAGGCCTCCCGGATGGCCCGCAGGGAGGATTGGGCCCTCTCATCGGCCACCACCGGGGCCAGCCCCAGGAGCCGGGCATAGAAATCCCCGCAGAGCTGATCGGCCATCACCACGGGCGTGCCGCTTTCGGCATCAATCGAATAAAACTCCCCGTTCCACAGCAGCCGGTCGAAGTTGGTGCGGGATTGCTCCAGCCAGAGGCCGAATTCCCGCTGTTCCGCCGCCGTATCGAGCCCCAGGTGGAGCTGGAGCCGCTGGCCCATCGCCAGGGCCGCCTCCAGGGCCGCGATCCAGAGCGCTCCGCAGTAGGCGCTCACCCCCTGAAGGGGCCAGTCGTCAAAAGTCTGGTCTGGGGCGCCGCCGTTGTCCGGCAGGCCATCCCCATTGGCATCAAAGGTCTTGAGATAGCGGAGGGCCTGTACGGCCGCCGGCCAGCACTGGGCCAGGAAATTGAGATCCTCCCCCGTGGGGGCCAACAGGAAGGTGCGCCACACCTGGAGCACGAAGTCGCTGGCCAGATCCTTCCAGAGATTGCAGTCCTGGTAGGCGGTGTAGTTGGTGGCGTCGAACGGCCGCTCGTTGGGGGCGCCCAGATCGTGGGGGGTGGCGCCAGCCACCTTGCGGGGGGCCTCCACCCGCCCCTTGCCCTGGGTGAAATACCAGCCGATGGGCCGGGGGGTGGCATCGGCAGGGGGGATGGCCCGAGCAAAGCTGCGGAGCACGGCCTTGTCCAGCTCGGGCCAGAGCTGCAGCAGGGCAAAGGAGCCGTAGAGCCGCACGTCGAGGCTTTCATACCAGGCGTAGTCGAGGCACTCCAGCACTCCGAAGCGCCCCACCGGATCCTCCGGCGTGGCGGCGGTCCAGAGGGTGCCGCCACTCGCCAGGTCGTAGAGCTCATTGAAGAGGGCCATGCGCAGCGCCTCCGGCAGATCCTGGCGCTCCAGCACCGGGGCTTGCCAGGACTGGATCTGGGCACGCCAGGAGGGCCAGTCGCGCAGGGCTTCGGCGGCGATCGCCGCGGCCTGATTCCCGCCCGAGCCAAAGAAATCGGTGTAGCGCCGGCGGGCGTGACAGCCGGTGGCGAAGGCCGTGAGAGGCAGATCCCAGGCCAGCACCACCGGCAGCTCCAGGGTCTGGCCGGGCTCCAGGGTGCAGCGCACCGCCAGGGCGGCACTGGCAGGATCGTTCCGGCCGCTGTGCCGGTCGTTGTTGCTCTCCGGCAGGGAGCCATCCCGGGAGAAGGGCCCCCAGATCTCCTCCCCATCACCCCAGGGATTCCAGCGGCCGCAGCGGAAGATCTCCACGCCCTGGCCGGCGAAGGACGTCTCATCCGGAACGGCCACACACCACTGGCCATCCCCTTCCCCCGGAGCAGCCGTGGTCGCCTGGCTCCCCTCCAGCACCACGCCCTTCAACCCGGCCTGACTGATGAGGCGGTTGCGCTGCCCCTCGCTCCGTCCGATGGCCGGCACGTAGTTGTGTTCCGGGCTGCCATCGTCGCGAAAGTGCACCTCGGCCGAGGGATCGGTGTTGGTGAACCAACCGCAGGTGTTGCGCCAACTCACCAGCAATGACATCGTCAGGGGCTGGGGGGTGGGGTTGTGAAGCGTCCACACGAACACCGCCACCGGATAGCTGCTGCGCTGGTAGTCGCCCGGCAGGATGGGGCTGAAGGCCTCACAGCGCACCTGGGTCTGAAACACCCCGGAGTAGTGGGTGGCGCTCCAGGGATAGCGGGCGGAATAGGTGCCGCTGCCGGCCGGCAGCCAGTTCCAGGCGCCGAGGGGAGCTTCGTTCTGGGCTCCTTCCTCGGCGGGGGAGCGGCTGTCGTCCCGCTCCGGTTGGGTGGCCAGCGCTAGGGCCTGGCTGGATTGCCCATCGTTTTCATAAAGGGCGAACTGGCAGTCGGGGAGCACGCCAAACCAGTGCTCCCCCCCATCCAGGTGCCACAGGTTGAACGTGCCATCCGGTGCCCGGCCGATGCACCCCGCCCCCAGCCCCCCCAGGGGCATGCCATGGTTGGGACCGTCATCCAGATTGCTGGCGTACCGCACCGTGTAGGGCTGGTCCCAGCCAGCGCCGATGGGGTGGCTCCAGCTGGCGGTGGGCGGCTCCCAGGAATCTGATGGGGTGGTCTGCCGTTGGCGGATAGGGGGCAGGCCGAAGGGCATGGCCGGGGCGCGCGGTCCGGGCCAGCATGTCAGATCTGGCGGCGTTGCAGGCCCCAGGGTCGCGCCTTGAAGGCCGTGTCCGCCAAGAGCACCACCATGGGGGCGGCCACCAGCAGGGGCCCATCTCCCGGGCTGAGGGGCAGGAAGCCAAACACGCCGGCCAAGGCGGGCAGCAGGATCAAGCCGGTGGCCAGCAGCGGCTCACTCAGCAATCCCAGCCAGAGCAGGGGGTTGGGCACGCCGAGCAGGCGCCAGAAGGGCAGCCTGTCGCTGCGGCAGGCCAGCAGGGCCCCCATCTGGCCGGCCACGATCAAGGCGAAGGCCAGGGTGCTCGCCTGCTGCTGCACCCCCTCCACCCAGGGCAGGGCGGTGTGATGCAACAGCTGGGGCGCGAGCAGCCGCAGCTGGGGGAGAGTGACGCCGTGATCGCGCCACACCTTCAAGTAGCCCCCCAGGGAGAGGGCCGCTTCCGTGAGGCCCAGCACCAGATAGGCCCGCACCATCACCGGCCGATTCAGCAGGGGTTGGTCGCGGTGACGGGGCGGGGCGCGCATCAGCTGGGGCTCCGGCGGATCGCTTCCCAGGCCGAGGGCAGGCAGGAGGTCGGTGCCGAGGTCGACCGCCAGGATTTGCAGCACGGTGAGGGCGGCCGGCAACCGAAACACCACCATGGCCAGGAACGGGGCCACCTCGGGCACGTTGGAGGCGAGCACGTAGGTGATGAACTTGCTGATGTTGGTCACCACCGAGCGCCCGTAGCGGATGGCCGTCACGAGGGTGGCGAAGTTGTCGTCCAGCAGCACGATGTCGGCCGCCTCCCTGGCCACATCCGTGCCGGAGCGCCCCATCGCCAGGCCCACATCGGCGGCCCGCAGGGCCGGCGCATCGTTCACCCCATCCCCCGTGACGGCCACCACCTCCCCAAGGGAGCGGTAGGCCTGCACCAGGCGCAGTTTCTGTTCCGGGCTCACCCGGGCAAACACCAACCGGTGTCTGTATTTCAGGAGTTGGCGCAACTGGAGATCCCGGATCTGGGCGAGGGTTTCCCCATCGATCACCCGCACCGGATCCGCCATCGAACGCATGCCGGCAGAGGGGGAGGGATCCAGCAAGCCCAACTGCTGGGCCACCGCCTGGGCGGTGAGCCCGTAGTCCCCCGTCACCATGGTGACTTTGATGCCCGCTTCCCTGCACTGGCGAATGGCCTGGGGCACCTCCGGTCGGGGGGGGTCGTAAAGGCCCAGCAGCCCCACCAGGATCTGGTTGTGTTCCAAGGTTTCACTGCAGCTGCCCTCACCCACCGGCGCCATGGCCAGGGCGAGCACGCGATAGCCCTGGGCCGCCATCCGATCGTTCGCCCGCCGCACCAGCTCCCGCGAGGCGGCCTGCATGGGCACGGCCTGAGACGCCATCAGCCAGGCGTTGCATTGAGCCAGCATCTCCAGGGGGGCCCCCTTGGTCAGCACCAACCGGCCGCTGGCGGCCAGCAGCGGTAAGCCATCGTCTCCAGGGCGCCACTCCACCACCACGCTCATGCGGCGGCGATGGGAATCAAAGGGCACCTCCAGGAGCCGAGGATGGCGTGCCCGCAGAGCTGGCAGATCCAACCCCGCGGCCTGAGCGGCCAGCAGAAGGGCGACTTCGGTGGCGTCTCCCGAGGGGCTCGATAGGCCCAGTTGGGCGTTACTGCAAAGAGCGCTTCCTGCCAACAACAACCTTCGACCCTCCGCCCACTCCTCCGGCAGCCACACCTCCTCCAGCTCCATCCGGTTGCAGGTGAGGGTGCCGGTCTTGTCGCTGCAGATCACACTCACCGAACCCAGGGTTTCCACCGCGGAGAGCCGTCGCACCAGGGCCTGTTTCCGGGCCATGCGCTGCACATTGATGGCCAGGGCCAGGGTGACCGTGGGGAGGAGGCCCTCCGGCACGTTGGCCACCAGGATGCCCACCGCAAACACCAGGCTCTCCAGGGGGCCCATCCCCACCAGGAAGAGATTCAGGGCAAAGGCCACCAGGGCCATGCTCACCGCCACCAGGGTGATGGTGTGCACGATCTTCCCCACCTGTTGCTCCAGGGTGCTGATCCCTCGCTTGGTGGAGGCCGTGAGATGGGCCACATGGCCGAATTCCGTCTCCAGGCCTGTGGCGTACACCATGGCCTCCCCCCGGCCGCTGGCCACCGTGGTGCCCGCCAGCAGCAGATTCGCGCACTCCACTGCAGGCAGCGGCGGGAGCCCTACACGCAGGGGGAGGGGGTCGATCTGGCGGGGCACCGGTTGGGATTCCCCCGTGAGCACGGAAAGATCGAGCATGAGGGCCGAGCTCCGCAGCAGCCTGCAATCGGCCGGGACCCTCTCCCCCTCTTCAAGCGACACCCGATCACCGGGCACCAGGGCTTCCGCCGCCACGGATCTCAACACCCCATCCCGCCAGACCTGGGCCTGTTGGGGCAGGGAGCTCGCCAGGGTGGAGAGGGTGCGCTCCGCTTGAAATTCCTGCCAGAAGGAGAAGCCGCCGTTGATCAGCACCACCCCCCAGATGGCCCATCCCAGTTGGGGGGTGCCAGCGGCAAAAGCCAGGGCGCCCGCCACCCAGAGCAGGATCGCCATGAAGTGGAGCATCTGATCCACCAGGCGCAGCAGCAGGGGCCGGCGCTTGAGGTGGGGCAACTTGTTGGGGCCCCAGCGCTCCAGCCGGAGGGTGGCCTCCTGCTCCGTTAATCCTTCCGGGGTGGATTGCAGGGCACCAACCACCTCCTCCTGCGGCAGGGTCCAGATCGGACGGGACGGGGAAAGAAGCACCGAGAAAGGGCTTGCGGGATCCCGTCACGATGGCGACGCCGCCAGGCACTGTTTGACAACTTCACGGGTGTTGGGCGAAAGGCTGGCGCCGGCCAGCTGCTGCAGGGCGTGGGCCATCTGCTCCCGCCGCTGGGGGCCGAAGCTGCGCCAGCGACTGAACACCTTCACCAGCCGGGAGGCGGTGATGGGATTGCGCTGATCCAGCTGACTGATCTGATCCGCCAGGAACTGATAGCCCGATCCATCGGCGGCATGGAACACGGGGGCATTGCCGGCCAACCCTCCCAGCACGGCCCGCACCGCATTGGGGGCCATGGGATCGAAGCGGGGATGGTCCAAGAGGGCCTTCACCCGATCCAGCCCATCCTTGAAGGGGGCTCCGGCCTCCAGGGCGAACCAGGAATCCAGGATCACGGGCTTGTGCTGCCAGCGTTGGTAGAAGGCGTCCAGGGCGGCCTGGCGTTCGGGCAACGGGTGACACTGCAGGGCCCCGAGCCCTGCCCGCGCCAGGGTCATGGAGGAGCCCTCCACCGCGGCCCGGGCCGCGGCGATGCAGCCCGCATCCCCTGCGGCCACCCGCCAGCGCCAGATCAGACCAGTAAGTTGCCGGGCCCCACTGCCATCGGGCCAGAGTTCGCTCCAGGCGGGGAGGCATCCCTCCAGCACCTGCTGGAGGGGATCGGCCAGGGCCTCCCCAAACCGTTGCTCCAGGGCCCGCAGCGCCGTAAACAGGGCGGGCGGATCCGGCTCCGGGGTGTCCTCCTGCAGCTCCTGGAGGCCTGGCAGGGAAAGCAGGAGAGCCCGACTCGCTTCCGAGAGGGAGGGGTCAGCCAGGATCCGCCCGAAGGCATCGATCAGTTCCTCCTCCAACAACTGGTCGGGCTGTCCTTCGGCCCGCCGCAGCCCGGCCCGGCGCAACAGGGTTTGCCCCGCATCCCAGCGGGCGAAGGCATCGCTGTCGGACGCCAGCAGGTGCACCATCTCCCGTGTGGGTCGGCCCAGCTTCACCTTCACGGGCGCGGAAAAATGCCGCAGCACCGACAGGGCCGGTGGGGTCTTCTGACGGGGCAACCCCTCCAGCTGAACGGTGTGCGTCTCCTGGTCGATCACCAGCAGGCGCGTGCCCTGTCCCCAGTGGCGGGGAAGGCGAGGGCCAGGAGGAGGGCCCGAGGGCTCCCCGGCCAGGCGCACCGGCACGGGTTGGCCGGCCTGATCCACCAGGCCCAGGGCGAGGGGAATCACCAGGGGCACCTTCTCCGCCTGGCCGGGGGTGGGTGGCGTCGCCTGGCGGATGGTGAGCTCCAGAGTGCCGGTGCTCTGGCGCCAACGGCGCCGGATGGTGAGGGTGGGCGTTCCCGCCTGGCGATACCAGTGGCGGAATTGCTGGAGATCAAAGCGAAGGGGAGCCTTCTCCGCCGCCCAGCTCTGGTGGGCCGCATCCTCCAGGGCCTGCACAAAGTCCTCACAGGTGGCCGCCGTGCCGTCATGGCGCTGCACATAGAGCCGGATGCCCGCCATGAAGGTCTCGTCGCCGAGGAGGGTGTGCAGCGCCCGGATCACCTCCGCGCCTTTTTCATAGATCGTTGTGGTGTAAAAGTTGTCGATCGCTTCATAGTGGTCCGGCCGAATCGGATGGGCCGTGGGCCCCCCATCTTCCCGGAACTGGGTGTTGCGAAGCAGGGCCGCCGTTTCCATCCGCACCAGGGAATGGCCGTGGAGATCGGCACTGAAACACTGATCGCGAAACACGGTGAGTCCCTCTTTCAAGGAGAGCTGAAACCAGTCGCGACAAGTGATGCGATTGCCTGTCCAGTTGTGGAAGTATTCGTGGGCGATGACGCTCTCCACCCTCTCCAGCTCGCCATCGGTGGCCGTTTGATTGTCGGCAAGAACCAACTTGGAATTGAAGAGATTCAGGCTCTTGTTTTCCATGGCGCCCATGTTGAAATGGCGCACGGCAACAATGTTGTATTGATCCAGATCGTATTCCAATCCATATACTTTTTCCTCCCACTCCATCGCCCGTTTCAGGCTGTGCATGGCATGGGCCGTGTAGGGCTCATCGCCCTCTTCCACGTGGAGCCGCAGACGCACCTGCCGGCCGGATGCCGTGGTGAAGGTGTCGCTCACTTCCCGCAGGTGGCCTGCCACTAGGGCAAACAGATAGGAGGGCTTGGGAAAGGGGTCGTCCCACAGGGCGAAGTGGCGTTGGCTGGACCCGCCAACCTCCGGAAGAAGCCCATGCTCCAGGCAGTTCCCGTTGGAGAGCAGCACGGGCGCCTCAGCCTGATCGGCCTCGATGCGCACCCGGTAGCGACTCAGCACATCGGGCCGATCGAGGTGAAAGGTGATCCGCCGAAACCCTTCGGGCTCGCACTGGCTGGTGACCATCCCATCGCTCACATAGAGCCCCTCCAGGCTGACGTTGCTGTGGGGATGGATCCGCACCCGGCTGCTCAGCCGGAAGGGGCGCTGGGGTGGGGAGAGGAGAGTAAGTCCGTCACCGTGCAAGGCGTAAGCCTCAGGGGGCAGCCGCTCCCCATCGCACTGAAGCTCCAGAAGCTCCAGCTCCACCCCCTTGAGCGGGAGGGTGGCCCGCTCCTCCTCCGTGGCGAGAGGATTGGGGTGCAGCTCGAGATCGCAGGCCACCAGAGCATGGTCCGCGAAGAGCTGGACGGTCAGGTGGGTGCGGGGCACCAGGTAGGGGGCCGGCCGGTAGTCGGCCCTTCTCACAACGGACATGGGGCCTGAAAGAAAGGTCCAGTGCGGGTCGGAGTTGGACCTGCACTGGACCTGAGTATGGCCTAACCACAAGGGAAAGGGCGTGGAACGGCGCTTACTTCTGGGCGCCCTTGCCTGCGGATTGAATGGCTTGCTTCACCTGGGCGAGAAGGGGGTCAAATTCCTTCTTCCAGTCGGCTGGGAGATTCTTGCCACAGATGCCATCCACGCGCATCACCAACTGCAGCAACGATCCATTCACCAATTGCTCCTGGGTGAGAGGAGCCTGGGCTCCTGGGACCTTGGCACCGTGTTTGCTGTAGAGCACGGACACCAACATCTTCAAGTTGGTGTCCACGGCGGTCTTGAAAGGCACCTTGGCCTGGGCGAGGCCGCACATGTTGATGGCCCCCATGCCGATGTAGGTATTGAGCTCATCGGTGGTGGCGGCCCGCTGATTGGCGGCGGGAGCGGCCTGCTGCTGCGCTTGCACCCGGCCCGGCAGGCTGAGGGATGTGCCGACAAGAGCCAGCGCCAGGGCCAGGGCCGATCGCTTCGCGAACATGGGAGAGGAAATGGATGTCACCATGGTGAGCCATCCCCACCAGGTGGCCAGCCCCCTCAGGACGGCTCAAGAAGGGGCGCACCGGCCCCCTCAACCCGCTCCTCGTGATGAATCTCCGAGAGCTCCAGATCGCCGTTGCGCCAGGAATAGATCGAGCGGGCCCGGTAGCGGTCCTGATCCACAAGACGGATGTGCTCCAGGATGTCCCACTCCTGGTAGTGGGATTCGAAGATCAGCTCATGCTCATCCACCTGGCGGATCTGACTTTTGGAGGGGGAGCCACATAGGTAGGCCTGGCTGCGCCGGAGCTGGTGCCCGCAGAGATAGGCCTCCATGGTGCCGGTCCGCACGTAGCGGGGTTTGCGATCAAAAAAGTCGTATTCCTTTTCGGGCCACCAGGTGAAGCGGT
>JBEIGX010000060.1:0-12273 GCA_040381675.1 Aphanothece sp. | reverse complement strand
CAGGGATCCGGCAATGGTGTTGCCACTGGAACCTGTGATCCTGCTCACGGGTTCGGGAAGGGCTTCATTGCGCTTCGACTGGAAGGCGGGCATGGCTGAGCCAGTACCGGGCCTAGTGGGGTTACGCCGTCTGGCGGAGGGCCCCTCCGTTCCTGTGACGTGCTTGCCCCTGTTCCAGTCATCACCGGTGATCGTGAGTCCACCGGTCAGTCCTTCGCCAGTGATGCGTGACTTGGGTTGATCCCCTGCAGGGACCTCCTTTCCGGGAGGCTCCACGGCTGGGCTTAATGCGGTTAGGGGCCCCCGAGCCTGATCCCTGCTTCGTCGATCGAAACGGAACTGCTCAGTCCCGGTGACCTTCCCAGCCGCCATATCAAAGGGGCCCGTGATTCGGCCACCATGTTCATAGGTGCTGCCGGTGACTGCACCGGTGGTTTCCCTCTCGATCTGGGCGACCCGAGAGGGGGATTGCACGCTGAATTCTTGCCAGGGGGCGCTGTTGAGAGGCTGGGGGAAATCCACTGGCACAGGAGTGGCGATTCCACAGGCGGCTGCCATTTGATCTGGTCCCACATATGGGGTGCCGCTGATGTCTTCGCAGGCTCCTCGCCCAGCTCCTGTCATCACTCCACCGATGCCGGGTTGGATTCCGCTCATCACCGAGCCCATGCGCACGGGTGTGCGCTCACGAATGCGCTGCACATCCCCCGTGCTGCACCAGTTTCCCGCCTCCTCCATCCCTGCATAGGGGGTTCCGGTCACGATCTTGCAGGTGCCCGGCTCATCTCCGGTCACCTTTTCCGAGCGGCCGGTGCGGGTTCCACTCACGACCTGGGATCGGGGCGTGACGCTGAATCCCACCTTGGCGGCTTCCGGCGCGGGGCGCACACCGCAGAAGCTCTCATATTGCTCGGACCCGATGTACTCATCCCCCGTGACGTTGCGGCAGGAGCCGGGTTCATCACCCGTCACCCTCCCACTACGTCCCACGGTGGTGCCGGTGATCCCTGTTCCGCGCAGGGTCTGGAAGGCAGCGACTTTCTGGGGAGAGCGACCGCCGACCTCCAGATGTTCGGTGACGTACTGGTCACCGGTGAGCTTGCGCCCTGAGCCCGGCTCATTGCCGGTGACTTTTTCAGAGCGGCCCACCATCACCCCAGAGATGGATTGCCCCGCCACGCTGGCGGTGCGCCCCACCTTGAGGGGGGTGGAGGGGTTCACTCCGCAGTAGGCCTGACTCAGGTCGGCGGAAAGGTATTCGGTGCCCGTGACGTTCTTGCATGTCCCCGGCTCATCACCGGTGACCTTGTCGGAGCGGCCCACCTGATTTCCGGTGACCCGGTTGCCATGGCTGGTGGCGGTGATCGCCACCTTGGCGGGCTGGGTTCCCAGGGGGCCCGATTGGCAGAAGTTGTTGAACACCTCTGAGCCGAGATATTCCGTTCCTGTCACCACATGGCAGGTGCCAGCCTCGTTCCCAGTGGTCGTGAACGAGCGGTTGGCCTGGGTGCCGGTAACGATCTGCCCCCTGCTGGTCTCGGTGAGGCCCACTTTCCAATGGGCATCCGCGGCTGCAGCCTCGGCAACGGCGGCTTGTTTGGAGCCGTTGCGATTGGGACCGGTGGGGCGGGAGCCGGCGTTGCGGGGGCTACCCGCGGAGCCCACCTTGCATTTCAGTTCGCGCACCTTCTGGGCAAGTTCGCGACTGGTGAGATCCGGGTTCACCTGGCGGGCGACGGAAGCGGCCGTGGAGCTGGTGGAGGTGTTCGCCGATTTGCCCCGTTTCGACTGGGCTTCTCTGCGGGCGAGCACCAGGGCGCGGCTGGGGTTGTAGGAGCTGGCCCGCTTGCCATTGGTGCGGCGCTCGGTGTTGGCGCGATTCGCTGTCCCCCCGCCCAGGCTGTTGCGGGTTCCCCCGTTGCTGAGGGAAAGGGTGGGAGAGTCGGATGTGGAGCGCTGGGATCCGTTGCCCTCCTGGCATTTGCAGGGAGCCTTGGAGCTTCCCGCTGCTTTTGAGGGGGTGGGGGCGACGTTAGCCAGGTCGGTCCGGGTCCGATCTTTGGAGGTGCTCGCCCGCTTTCCTCGCTGGGAAAGGGCTTCTCGGCGAGCGAGCACAAGATCGCGGCTGGGATTGCTGACGGCCCTGGTGGATCTGCGGCTCACGGTTGGAGCGCTCTCACTGAAGCGCACGCTCCGTTGGGGAGAGGCAGAAGCAGGGACTGGGGTGGGGGCTGGTGCGGAAGCGACGGCCCCATCGGTGCGGGCAGGGCGTGCATCGGAAGCTGAGCGCACCCGGATGGGTGCGGAACTGAAACGGCCTTCGGCCTTCTTTCCGCCATTGGTGAGGGCCCTGCGACGCTCAAGCGCGGCTTCACGACTGGATGTACTCGCCATAACCACTCGGGAGGTAAAAAACCAAGAAGAACAAAACGACCGCTCAGCTGACCATGCCAGCCGACAACGCTGAAAAGAAGATGGGAAGGATCAGGGGGTAGAGGCCACCGGTCCATCACATCGATGGACGGTGGCCTTTTGCCTTTGCTGATCCTGGAGACTGGGAGTCTCAGCGACCCTCAAACACCACAAAGCAGGCGCCCTGGCTTTGGGTGTAAGCGTCGTAGCCCACCAGACGAACGTGGTGATCGGGATAGGCCCGATGGCAGGCTTCCAGCTCATTCACGATGACGCCCAGATCTTTCTCGCCAAAGAAAGGCAGCTTCCAGTAAGACCAATAGGTGGCCATGGAACGGCTGGGGTGGACGTGCTCTACAAGAGGACTCCAACCCTGGGCAATGATGTAGGCGATTTGGTCGTAGATTTCGTCCTGGGTGAACGGTGGCAGGAAGCCAAACGTTTCCAGGGTGGCGACTGTTTGATAGTCACCCACTGCACTTTTGAAAGGCATGGGGATAGGTGCAAAGAGGGATTGAAATCGGCATCAGCCGAGGTGACATCTGTTCTGGACACCCGCAGAAACCCTGGAGACCAGGGTCCCTGCAGAGTCGAGAATCCCTACACGTCGAGCTTGTCGACGGTGTCGAATTCGAACTTGATTTCCTTCCAGGTGTCGAGTGCGATCGCCAGCTCGGGGCTGTGCTTGGCAGCTTCCGTCAGGATGTCACGTCCTTCCTTCTCGATTTCGCGACCGGCATTGCGGGCCTTCACGCAGGCTTCGAGAGCCACGCGGTTGGCGGCGGCGCCGGCAGCGGAACCCCAGGGGTGACCATGGGTACCACCACCAAACTGGAGCACGGAATCATCGCCGAAGATGGCCACCAGGGCTGGCATGTGCCAGACGTGGATACCACCGGAGGCCACGGCGAACACGCCGCCCATGGAACCCCAGTCTTGGTCGAAGAAGTTGCCCCGGCTGCGATCTTCAGGAACGAATGATTCGCGAAGCTGGTCGATGTAGCCAAGGGTCGACTGACGATCACCCTCGAGCTTGCCCACCACGGTACCGGTGTGGAGCTGGTCGCCACCGGACAGGCGGAGGCACTTGGCCAGCACCCGGAAGTGGATGCCGTGCTTGGGGTGACGGTCGATCACCGCGTGCATGGCGCGGTGGATGTGGAGCAGCATGCCGTTTTTTCTGCACCACTTCGCCAGACCGGTGTTGGCCGTGAAGCCTCCGGTGATGTAGTCGTGCATGATGATCGGCTGCCCGAGTTCCTTGGCGAACTCAGCCCGCTCGTACATCTCCTCGGGAGTTGCGGCGGTGCAGTTGAGGTAATGGCCTTTTTTCTCGCCGGTTTCCTCCTGAGCGGAACGAACGGCTTCGGCCACGAACTCAAAGCGGTTCTGCCAACGCTGGAACGGCTGGGAGTTGATGTTTTCGTCGTCCTTGGTGAAGTCGAGTCCACCGCGGAGGCATTCGTAAACAACCCGGCCGTAGTTTTTGCCGGACAGGCCGAGCTTCGGCTTGATCGTGCAACCCAGAAGGGGACGGCCGTACTTGTTCATCCGGTCGCGCTCGACGACGATGCCGTTCGGTGGACCCTGACAGGTTTTGATGAAGGCCATCGGGAAGCGGATGTCCTCCAGGCGCAGGTTGCGCAGCGCCTTGAAGCCGAACACGTTGCCCACCAGGGAGGTGAGAACGTTGGTGATCGATCCTTCTTCGAAAAGGTCGAGGGGGTAGGCGATGAAGGCGTAGAAAGCGTCCTTGTCCCCAGGGACGTCTTCGATGCGGTAGCAGCGGCCCTTGTAGAAGTCGAGGTCGGTGAGAAGTTCAGACCAGACGGTGGACCAGGTGCCGGTGGAGGATTCAGCGGCCACAGCTGCGGCCACTTCCTCTTTGGGGACGCCTTCCTGGCCGGTGCACTTGAAGCAGGCCAGCAGGTCGGTGTCGAGGGGGACGTAATCAGGAGTCCAGTACGTGTCGCGGTACTCCTTGACCCCAGCGTCGTACTTTTTGCTCATGGAGGTTCTCCGGTTGGGTCAGTGGAAAGAAGGTTGAGAATCAGCGCGTAGGGCGTTGATCCTCAGTCCTTGGATCCCAGACCGAAGGTGCTGTTGAGCGCAGGCTCCACCTCACGGTGGGGGCGAGCAATGATGTGAGCGGCAACCAGGCCGTCACCAACACGCTCACAAGCATCTGCACCAGCGCGCACAGCGGCGTTTACGGCACCGGTTTCACCGCGCACCAACACCGTGACGTAGCCGCCGCCGACGAATTCACGACCAATGAGGCGCACTTCGGCGGCTTTGGTCATGGCGTCTGCCGCTTCGATGGCAGGCACCAGGCCCCGGGTCTCAATCATGCCGAGGGCGATGCCCATGGTTTCGTTTGCCATTACCTGCTCCTGGAGGAGGGGGTGGAATGTTCGAGAGCAACCCTGCTCCTGCGCCCATGCTTCCGTCAACCCATTGGGCCCTGAATCGCCATCACCGTTTCCAGCCGCAGCAATAAGGGGCGCTTATCCAGGGGCAACAAATCTTTAGAAACCCTGAGGACGGTCGCTTCGCGCAGGTGTCCGTCGACGTGTTCAGAAGATCTCCGCATCGGAGACGAATCCCACGCCACCGAACCGCTTCAACAGGGGATGCACCTGGGTTCGGAGGGATTCAAGGAGGTCCGCTTCGCAGAACACCACCACGTGGGCATTGGCCCCAAGGCCGCTGAAATCCATGGCCTCGGAAATCTCCCCCGCCAGGCCCCAACCGGTCACATGTTTCATCACCGAATAGCCGGGCGCCCCAGCCTGGCGGATGGCTTTGCAGATCCGGTCGGTCTCTCGCTCACTGACAAAGAAATCGATGCGCTTCATGGTGATCAGGTGGCAGGAATGAAGCGCTGAACCAGCGCCATGTAGAGCGGGATTCCGACCACCACATTGAAGGGGAAGGTGATGCCCAGTGCGGATGTGATGTAGAAGCTTGGATTGGCCTGAGGCACGGTCATGCGCATAGCGGCAGGAACGGCGATGTAAGACGCGCTGGCGCTGAGCACCATGAACAGAAGGGCATCACCCTGAGGTAGACCAAGAAGCCTGGCAACCACCAGACCAATGCAGGCATGCACGAGCGGAGCCGCAATGGCGAAGGTCACTAGGAAAGCTCCCGTTTGCCGCAGATCACGCAACCGCTGGGCTGCCACCAAACCCATATCGAGAAGAAAAAAGCAGAGCACGCCATAAAAAAGCTTCTCTGTGAAAGGCTCCATTCGTTCGATTCCGGAGGGGCTGAATTGAGCGACAAGGGCCCCAATCAGCAGGCTTCCAATCAGCAGAAATACGGAGCCATTCAAAAAAGCCTCCTGTAGAACTTCTTTCCATGCGATAGGCTCATTCTTATGAACTCCCGAGGCTTTTCCAAGATCTGTGGTAGCGAGCTTGGCCATCACAACACCAACCACAATGGCTGGAGATTCCATCAGGGCCAGTGCCGCCACCATGAATCCGTCAAAGGGAACCTTCAACACACTCAGGAAGCTCTGAGCCGTAATGAATGTGACCGCGCTGATGGACCCATAGGCAGCGGCCACCGCGGCCGCGTTATCCGCCCCCAATCGGGGGCGGAGGATCAGAAAGCTTCCAAGGGGCACGAGCAAGGACATCAGGATCGCTGCGGCGATCGTGGCCAGCACCATCGGTCCCAGGCCGCTGTGGTTCAGCTCCACTCCGCCTTTGAAACCGATGGCCAGCAGCAGGTAGAGGGAAAACAGCTTGGGCAGGGGGGAGGGAATCTCCAGATCCGACCCCAACACGACCGCCAGAATTCCCAGGAAGAAAAACAGCACAGGCGCTGACAGAAGGTTCTGCAACACCAGAGTTGTCTGCATGGGCACCTCCGCAGCGACCCTTTCCCCATCTGCAACCTAGGGGAGCTACCGGCACTGACGTCAGCATCAGCTGATTCTTGATGCAGCCCGAGCCCAGATCAGGGTTTTTTCCCTAATGTTCCAGTGGTGGCAGGAACCCTGGAGTTTTCCGGGGGTGGAATGTTCAACCCGTCCTGCCCCCAACCTTTCCCCTTCGCTTGGAGCAACCCTAGGTCCCATCCCCTACTCCTTCACCGGCCCCCTTGGTCGGGATAATGCCTGCTGCACGCCAGGCATAAGTGATGAGCGCCCCCCCCCGGCTTGTGATCGCGAGCGGCAATCCCCACAAGGTGGCCGAGATCAGTGCCATGTTGGCCTTGGTGAACGTGGAGGTGATTCCCCAGCCCAAAGATTTGGAGGTGGAGGAAACAGGTCTCACTTACGCAGAAAATGCCCGTCTCAAGGCGGAAACTGTCGCTCACGTCTGCGGAACATGGACCTTGGCGGACGATTCCGGGTTGGAAGTGGAGGCGCTGGCTGGAAGGCCTGGCATCTATTCCGCCCGTTATGCCCCCACGGATGCGGAGAAGCTTCATCGCCTGCTCCATGAGCTGGGGGATGGGCTCTACCGAGGAGGTCGGTTTGTGAGTGCCATGGCCCTTGCCGATCCCCAGGGCATCACCCGATTGGAAGGGTGCGGGATCTGCTATGGACAGATTCTCCACGAACCCGATGGGAATGGTGCTGGCTATGACCCCGTGTTTTACGTGCGGGAGGCTGGTTGCAGCTACGCCCGCATGTCTGACCATCTCAAGACACGGCTGGGTAGCCGCGGCAAAGCAGCTCGAGCGATGGGCCCTGGACTGCGTTCGCTGCTCGGGGTTGGGTAGGAAGATGCGCTTAGGCGTTGATGTTCTGCACGGCTCGCATGGCGGCCGCTGCCGCTTCGTTCACGTCCCCTTCTTTTCCGGCCAAGGTGAGGCGGCCATAGGCACCCACCGCCTTCACATCCACCACCGTGATGTTTGAGGCCTTTTCGGCCTCATTGGCGGCAATCAACACGTATCCGGCGGGCTCTGTTTCCAGGATGAACATGCTCATGCCCGCCTGGATCATGGAGCCCCGCCTGTTCTGCCGGTTGATCAGGACGGCGTGGTCGGGGGTGATCGCGTAGATGATCTCGGTCCAGGTGACATCGCAGCGGCTGCGCTGCCCCACACTGCTGCCGATGGCCTCCAACACCACTTCGCCGGAGTGCAGCACATTGCTCTGATCCCGGTGATACATCGCGATCGAGCCAAAGGCCCGCTCCACGACCATCTGGCCCAGACGAACGGTGCTGGCTTTGAGAGCGATATCCGTGACCCGATGGACGGCCATGCCTGGGGACACTTCCAGCCACAGACAGGCATCTCCAGGGATGGGCAGAAATCCTTGGCTCACCGTGCCCATGTAGGCGGCCAGCTGAGGTTGGAGGGAATCGAGAAAGACGTAGGTGCGCAGCTCAATCGACTGCACATGACTGTTCTGCCTGAGCCGGTGCCCCTCACTGTCCGTGGTGATGACACAGCTGGCGCCGCTTTCATCTCCGCTGATGTCTGTTCCTGTGATGGGGGTGCGTCCCAGCTGGAACGCCTCCCGACGTCGCCGCAAGGCCCGTTCCTCAGCACTCGGGGTGAGGGCAGGACGGAACGCACGGTTCTGGCGGGATGGGGGATCGTTCACGCGGGAAGGATCACAGGGCGAACATCGGCCCGCAGTCCGGCACGGGGGTTTGGATCTTAGGCCGGCAAGGGTGCGGAGCTGCTGACATGACCGCTGGTTTTGTGCCCTCTGCCACAGGCTCTCCATCAGGGCTCGCTATCAAAGGAATCAGCAACAGCAATGGCCATGCTCACCCCCAGTACTCGCCTCCGACTTCAGGCCATTCTCGATCGGATTGGTGCCGACCAACCTGTCACCCTGCACGAAAGGATCTACGTGCAGAAATTTGCCGATCGAGATCAGGGTGTGGCGGCCTGGCTTCTCCAGGCCCGCAGACGTCAGTTGCAGCAGACGCCTGTGGACGGCAAACCAAAGGATGGAATCGACCATTTGTTGGAACAGATGAATCTGGGCCCTGCTGATCCGAATTCCACCTATCGGCCTGGAGAAGATGACATTGAGGGTTGGTTCGGTGGGGCTCCTGGCTGGGTGCGTCGAAGCTAACTTGCATGTCTTTTCCAGCTTCAGTCGCCTAATTGGTCGTTGAGCACTTGCGGTGGAGATTTCCATCGTTACCTTCGCATCAACGACCCCTTTTAAGGAGCCTTTCGCCCATGGCCCGCTCCCCTTCCACCCAACACACCGATCACTCCACTGGCGCTCTTCCTGAACAAGAGCATGGATTCATGGAGGACCTCAAGCCTGAACAGGCCTTGGCCCTGATCGGCATGGGCCTGATGCGAAAACTCTCTGAGAACGGGGATTCTCTCCCCTGGCTCTGGAATGCGGAGGACGAGTCGACCACGACCGACCTTCCCTCTTTGCGCCAGAGGCTGGAGCTGGTGGATCTTGCCCTCCGCACCACGGCACCTCTCACCACCGCGGAGGTGGCCCACCTGATGGGAGCCCGTCCAGGCGCCCCGGTGGTGGAACGGGGAGGCTTGGTGGCTCGCCGCCAGTCGCGCAATGTGTGGATCCTCTCCCGGAGTTCTTCCGAGGCCGAAAGCGGCGTGCGCCATTTTCAGGAAACCCCACGCCGTCGTTTTTGATCTCCTGTTGATACCCATTCCTCTGCAAAAATTCGATGAGCTGGAGTGAACTCGAACGGTTAGTCAAGGATGCGGATGACGATGACGACCTCTGTCTCATCATGGATCGCTGCCAGAGCCAGGACGAGCTGATTGTGGTTGCGACAACCCTGGGCTACCAGATCAACCACTGGGATGTGTTGCAGGCCTGTCTTGACCCCAAGGCCGCCGATTTTCCCAACGTTTCAGGAGGCTGAGGTTTCTTCGATCACCACCGAAACGGGGAAGTGGTCGCTGAATCCATTTCTATTCACATTCTCGTCCGCACTCCCCTTGGCGAGGCCAAAACGGATCGGTCCTTCACCTGGTCTGGAATCCACCATTTCGGGAAAGATTTCCACCCGTGCGCTTTCCTCTCTCACCTTCAATCCGCTGGTTGCAAGAAGCAATCCCTGGGACACCAGCAGTTGATCAAAGATGGCACCATTGCCTTCAAAATAGATTGTTCCGTAAATTTGACGTTTTTTCCCTTTGCAATCCTTGGTTTCGATAGGGCGAAACCACCAGGAAAGATTGTAAAAACGCGGCGCGGTTCTCGACCGTTCCACATCGCCACGTTCCCGCGTGGCCTCCGCATAGTTTTGCAGCGACTCATCAAAAGGTTCGTCATTGAAATCACCCATGGCCAGGATGGGTGTGTCGACACCCACCACCTCGCGAATGCGCTGGTGGAAATAGGCCAGGGATTCCCCTGCCGTCAATCGGTATCCCCGGCTCTCATGGGTGCCGCCTGAACGGGAGGGCCAGTGGTTGCAAAGCAGCACGATCTCTTTCCCCCCTTTGGTTTTGAAGGTGGCCTGACTGATGTCGCGCGTGCCTGTACGCCGCATCACAAAATGAGAAAAAAAGGTGTCCGGCACCAGGGTCAGGCGCTTGCTGTCCACCACAAAGGCCGTATCGATTCCTCGACCGTCCTTGTTGCTGTCGGCATGAACGGGGATGTATCGGCGAGCGGGCAGGGCTCCATTGAGGCGCTCGCAGAGCTGGTCGAGAACGTAGCGATTTTCCACTTCACAGACACCAAGGGCGTCAGCTCCCTTGCCGCTATTGATTTGTTTGAGAATGCGGGTGAGCTGATCAAGCTTGCGGGAGAACAACTCCGGCGTCCATCCCTTAAGTTCGTCGGCCATCCGTTCGGCCAACCAAGGGATCCGTTCGGGGAATGACTCCGGGGCAAACAGATTTTCAAGGTTCCAGAATGCAAAGGAATAGAGGTTCGTCATCGTTTGGGTGGCTCGAGGGGGGCCTGGCGGCACGCTCTTCGCCCCACGGCCGAGGCATATCCCCGTTCCACAGGACCAAGCAAGGGACTGATGGAGCCGTCGCGGCAATCCACCACTAGCCGTTCCCGGTGCCCCCAAGGGTCCTGGACGCGCATGCGCATCTGCCAGGGATAGGGACCGGAGCGGTCAAAGCCTTCGCCGCAGACCGGGCCGACGCAGAGACCCGGTGCCGCGCCTGCAGATGGGGCCCAGCCAAGTAGGACGATCAGCACAACGAGGGAGGCACCCCAAAGGAGAAGGGCCCCGAGGCGACGATGCCCTGCCTCTGACGGTGTCATTGGGCCAATTCCATAGAAGGCTCCCAGGGTTCTTCAGTCTCCTGTTGGGGATGAAAGTAATCCCAGATCTGGTGCGCCAGAGCGGGGCCGATCCCGGGGGCGCTGGCGATTTGCTCCGGGCTCGCCAGTTGGATGGCGTCCACGGAGTGGAAATGGGCCAGCAGATCCTTGACCCGCCTGGGGCCCACACCCGGGATATCCCCGAGTCGGGAGCGTCGCTGCCGCTCCCCCCGCTGTTGCCGGTGATAGCTCACGGCAAAACGGTGGGCTTCATCGCGCAGACGGCGAAGCAGCATCACCCCAAGCTGGTCGGCTTCACTCTCCAGGGATTGGCTGGCTCCGGGCAGAAACACTTCCTCCTTGGCCTTGGCCAGAGAACACACCACCAGATCCTCCTGCAGATTCATTTCCCGCAGGGCTTCCATCACGGCCGAGAGCTGTCCTTTCCCCCCATCGATCATCACAACGTCGGGCCAGTCATTGAGCCCTTCCCCATGGAGGATGGAACCAGCCTCGCGACGCACCTGGGCCAGATCGGCTCCTGAGGCCTTGGCCTGGGCCCAGCGCCGAAAGCGGCGCCGCATGATTTCAGCCATGGCCATGAAATCGTCGGAGTGGCCGCTGCGGATGCTGCTGCTCTGAAGCTTGTAGCGGCGATAGTGCTGTTTGGCGGGAAGGCCATCCACAAACACCACCTGGGAGGCCACCGCATCGCTTCCCTGCAGATGGCTGATATCGAATCCCTCGATCCGCCGCGGGGGTGTGGGGAGCTCCAGCAACTGGGCCAGATCCTCCAGCGCCAGCTGGTGCTGCTCCGCGTGCCGTTGGGCCCGCTCCAACTCATAGGTGGCATTGCGTACGACCAACTCAATCAATTCCGCCTTCTGTTGTCGCTGGGGCACACTCAGCTTCACCTTCCGCCCCCGCCGCTCGCTGAGCCACTCCTGAATCAGGGTGTGCTGCGGCAAGACGTGTTGCAGCAGCAGATCGGGGGGGATCTCCACCGGCTCCACCTGGCTGTAGTGCTCTTCGAGGATGCGCTGCAGGATCCAGCTCGGCTCCTGTCCCTGCACCTCTGCCAGGTAGCCCAGCCGTCCCACCAGCTTTCCGGCCCGCATCTGGAACAACTGCACGGCCGCCACCCGCTCATCCGCAGCCAGAGCCACCACATCCCTGGAGATGGAGGCATCGCCCACGCTCATCTTCTGATCGGCCGTCAGGGTTTCCAGACCCTGCAGCTGATCTCTTACCTTGGCTGCCGCTTCGAAGTCCAGGCGCTCTGCGTAACGGTCCATCTGGGCCCGCAGAAGCTCGAGGAGCTCCTCATTGCGCCCCTGAAACACCATGGCCACCTTCTGCAAGGTGCGGTGGTAGTCCTCTGAGGTGATGCGCTCCTGGCAGACCCCTGGGCATCGGCCGATGGCGTAGTTCAAGCAGGTGCGGTCCTTGTAGAGGGGTTGGGGCCGCTGGCGGAGGGGGAACACCCGCTTCACCATGAATAGCGTGCGGCGCAGCAGGCCCACATCCACATAGGGGCCATAAAAACGATCGAGCGGACTGCGAAACCGCCGCCGCCGGGTGATGAAAATTCGTGGATAGGCCTCACTCCAGGTGATGCAGAGATAGGGATATTTCTTGTCATCTTTCAGGAGCACATT
>JBEIGX010000059.1:0-12274 GCA_040381675.1 Aphanothece sp. | reverse complement strand
TAGAACACCGCGCTCACGTGCTTGCAGGGATTGGCCTTGTCCGGGCAGGTGCACTCGCTGCGCACCTCCTGCAGCTTGAAGGGAAACAGCCTTTTGCCACTGGCGGCAAAGGCCCGCTCGATGTCCTGGGGCATGATCCCCGCCAGTAGCTGGGCCGACCAGCGGGCCTTCTGGCTGAGGGCCTCGAGCACATAGCCCCAGTCTTCATCGTTGAGCACATCCAGCCAGAGCTTCACCTTGTAGGGGTCGTCGCCCGTGCCCTGCACCCGGGCATGCACCCGCCGCCCCTCGAAGCGGATCGACACCACGTTGCCCGAGCGGGCGTAGTCCCAGGCCCGCTCCAGCCGTTTCTTGTAGCGGTAGGAGTTGATCAACTCCATCCACTGCTCCACCCACCAGGGCTGTTGGCCCAGGCCCTCCTGGCCCAGCTGGGTGGCGATCGCGGGGGTGGAGACCGTCATGGCCGCCGCTTTTGGTGGTTCCATTATTCCCCCCTGTCGATCGGGGGTTGTGCGGGCGGGGGAAGCCGATACCTTGCGGCTGACTGCTGGCGCTTGGCCGTGCCCTGATGCAGCGCCAGCCCCGGCACTCTGCGGAATTCAAGGCCCAAGTCGCCCTGGAGGCGCTGCAGGGGCGAGAAACACCGGAACAGCTGGCCGAGCGCCACGGTCTGCCGGTGGCTCTGGTGTGCCGCTGGCGGGATGATCTTCAATGCCGCTCCCCCCGGCTCTTCCTCTCCCGACGACGGCGGTTGGTGGGGATCCTCTGGCCCCGATCCCTCGGGATGCGCTGCCTTCTGGCGACGGTGCTCGGGGTGGTTCTGGGGCGCCTCCTGCCGGCGGCCGTTCCCTGGGTGGCTCCCCTTGGGGTGATGGGTCTGCAGGCCTCCCAGCTGGTGGTGATGCCCTATCTGGTGTGCGAAGTGCTCCATGCCCTGGGCCAGCTGCCGGAGGGCTCCCTGGGGGATCTGGCGCGGCGCGGCGGTGCGGTGCTGCTGCTGCTCTGGGTCCTGGGAGCCCTGGCCGTGCTCCTCATGCCCGCCATGCTGCCGCCGCTCATCGGCTCCGATTTCTTCACGCCCGCCCTGCTAGCCATCCCGGAGCGGTTGGATCTGGTGCGCACCTATGTGCCCGCCAACCTCTTTCAGGCCCTGGCCAACGACAACGTGCCGGCGGTGGTGCTCCTCTGTGCCGTGCTGGGCGTGCTGCTCCAGCGCCATCCCGATCGCAACGACCTGCTCCGCCCGCTGGCTGTGCTGCGTGCCCTCTTCCGCGATCTCAACCGGATCGTGGCCGGTCTGATTCCCCTGAGCATCGTGGCCATCGCGGCCCGCAGCGCGGCCACCGCCGATCTGGCGGCCCTGCTGCGGCTCCAGGGGGTGTTCTGGATCACCCTGGTGGCGGCGCTGGCGATGGCCCTGGCGCTGCTGGCGCTGCTGCTCGCCCTCACCCCCCTGCGGCCCCGGGCGCTCTGGTGGGTCGCTGCCGGTCCCCTGGGGCTGGCCTTCGGCGCCGGCAATGTCACCGTGGCCCTGCCACCCCTGCTGGCCAACATGCGCCAACTCCTGGCCCAGCAGGAGTGGCAGGCCCCTGAGCAGCGGCAACGGGCGGAGGAGGAGATGACGGCCACCGTCGCTGTGGCCTACGCCCTCCCGGGCCTCGGGCAGGTGATGGCCCTCGTCTGTGTGCCGTTCCTGGGCTGGTATGTCGACCAGCCGATGGACTTGCCAGCCCTGCTCCGTTTTCTGGCGATCGGCCTGCCCAGCAGCATGGGCGGCTTGAAGGCCTCCGTGCGGGAGGGCTTGCGCATGCAGGGGTTGTCCCTGGATCTCCTCCAGGTGATCGATCTGGTGGGGCTGTGGATCTATCGCTTTGAGAAGTCGCTGACCCTGCTGGGCCTCCTCACCCTGGCGGTGCTGGTGTCAACCGCCCTCCGCGGCAATCTGCGCTTGCGCCCCTCGCCCCTGCTTCTGGGCCTCGGGCTGTCGGCAGCCCTGGCCTGGGTGGGCGGGAGCGCCGTTCGTGCTGGTCTGGCCCAGGCGCTGCAGGGCCGATACGACAAGGATCAGGTGGTGCTGCAGCGGGCTCCGCTGGAGACTCTCCTCCCCGTGGTGTCTGTGGCTTTGAGCGCCCCTGCGCCGGTGAACCTCCCGGCACTGCGGGCCCGGGGTGTGCTGCGGCTCGGGGTGAGGCGCGAGGCGATGCCCTGGGCCTACCGCAACAGTGCCGGCGCCTGGGTGGGGTTCGACCTCGATCTCACCCGGCGTCTGGCCCGGGATCTGGGGCTGAAGCGCATCGATCTGGTGGAGGGCTCCACCGCCGAGCTGGAGCGTTGGTTGGAGGACGACCGGCTGGATCTGGTGGTGGGCGGCCTGGCCGGCACCCCGGGGCGGGCCGCCCGTTTCTTTGCCAGCGAGCCCTACCTCAAGGCCCATCTGGCCCTCGTGGTGCGGGATGGATCCGTCAGTCGCATTCAGGACCTCCCCAACCGCCCCCTGGGCCGCCCCCTGCGGCTGGCGTTGCTGGATCCGGCCCTCGAGTCTCCCGAGCTGCGGCAGGAACTGGGCCGCCTGCTTGGTGGGGGGAGCACCAGTGTGATCGTGGTGCCGATCGCCAGCAATCAGGAGTTCTTCAGTCCTGAGGGAGCGCAGCGCTTCGATGGGATGCTCTCCACGGCGGAGGGGGGAGCCGCCTGGGCGGTGGTGCACCCCCAAACCACCCTGCTGGCCCCCTTCGCCGATGCCCTGCCGGTCAGGCTGGTGCTGCTCATCGGGGGCAACGATCCCAATCTGGCCGACTGGGTGAATGGCTGGTTGGCCGGGCAGGAGGCCCAGGGAGGGCTCCGTTCGCTCTATGCGCATTGGATCCTGATGCGCGGCGCTGCTGACAAACCGGCCAACCCTGGTCAGAGTTGACGAATTCAAGTTCTTGCAGCCGTTATGTTTTTCGCTGGGAAACAGCGTGAACGGACGTTCTTGCCCTTGGGTGGAGCCCTCCTGATGGCGTGCGCCCTCGCCCCCTTCTTTGCTGGGGCCGGCATCTCCGCCTCCGCTCCGGCTCCTGCGAAACCGATCCCATCCGCCAAGGCGGCCAATCCTTATGGCCTCTGTTGCCTCCGCACCAAGGAGGTCAGCATGACGTATACAGCTATACGTGATTCGGGGTGTGTGGTGCCCCCGGATGCCCCCTGCCGCCGCCTGATTCCCAAGGGCTGTGAGATCGGCCCAAGGGCCCGCTGCGCCGGGGCCGATCTCAGCGGGCTTGATCTGCGCTTCGCCGATCTGTCCGAGGCCGATCTGCGTGGGGCCCGGCTGGTGGGTACAGACCTCGAAAATGCCAATCTCAGCGGCGCCCAGTTGGAGCGGGCCACCCTGATCGGCACCGACATGGCCGACGCCCATCTCTGGGGCACCAACCTGCGTGGGGCCTTGATTCTCGCCTGTGATCTGGAATCGGCCTCCCTCATCTTTGCCGACCTCAGCGGGGCTGATGTGCTGGGGAGTGATCTGGAGAGTGCTGATCTGACTGGTGTGAACCTAGGGCGGGCCAGCCTTCGCGGGTCGGATCTGGAGAGTGCTGATCTGACCGCAGCCAACGCCCGCGGCGCCGATTTCAGTGGCGCCAATCTGGGCCGAGCCAGGCTGACCGACGGCCGCTTCGATGGGGCCAACCTGATGGGCACGAACCTGGCCGCCGCCCGCCTCGAGCGCACCACCTTCGTGGGTGCGAATCTGCGTCGTGCCCATCTGGGCCTGCGGTTGGTGGAGGCGGAGGAGGCAGACGATCCGCGGCTGACGGCCGATCCCACTCACCCCTGTTACCCCCTTGGAAACTGTTCCAAAGATGCGGGGGGGGACGAGGAAGTCAGCGATGACACGGGTGTGGGGGCCCTGCTGGTGGATACAGACCTGACGGGGGCGGATCTGTCGAATGCCGATCTGAATGGGGTGGTGATGCTGCGGGGGTCCCTCAAGAGGGCCCGTCTGCAGGGCGCCCACACCAAGCGGGCCCGCTGGGTCGATGTGCAGGTGAACCGAACCATCTGCCCGGATGGACGTCTGCACAACGGCAGCTGCACCGGGTTCCACGTTCCCGCTGCCGGCCCTGAGCGCGATCTCGCCTTCGCTCGGGTGGCCTGGCTGCAGTCGCTTCCCTGGCCCTGGGACTAGGGGGCGGTGCCCTGCGTAGCCTCGCTGCAGCATCGTCACCCCCATGGCCCGCCCGGCCCGCCGCCTGGCCGCCAACGCCCCAGGACCCTTTTATGTCGATGCCAGCTGCATCGACTGCGGCACCTGCTGGCGTTGGGATCCAGCCCACTTCGCCCCTGGCGGGGGCCAGGCCCGAGTGGCGCGGCAGCCGGAGGGGGAGCTGGCCACGGTGCGGGCCCTGTTGGCCCAACAGGCCTGCCCGGTGGCGGCCATCGGCTCCCCCGCCGAGCTCCTCAGGCGCCACAGCACCGCTCTGGCGAGCAATGGCTTCCCCGCCCCCCTGGTGTCCCACCCCCTTGCCGAAATCCACGACTGCGGCTGGGCCTCCCGCCTCAGCTTTGGGGCGAGCAGCTATCTGCTGGTGCGCTCCCCCGATGCCGGGGGCAACGTGCTGATCGATTCCCCCCGCTTTAACGCCCCCCTCGCCCGCCGCATCGCCTCCCTCGGTGGCCTGGTGGCCATCGTTCTCACCCACCGCGACGATGTGGCCGATCACGCCCGCTGGGCCGCCCATTTCAGCTGCCCCCGCTGGATGCATCGCGCCGATGCCGACGCCGCTCCCGGGGCCGAGCATCTTGTGGATGGGCGAGCTCCAGTGGAGGGCCCCCCAGGCGTGCTGCTGGTGCCCACGCCAGGACACACGGCGGGCTCCATGGTGGCCGTGCTCGGGGCGGCGGGCAGCGAGGAGGGGCAGGTGCTCTTCAGTGGCGATCACCTCTGGTGGAGCGAACGCCTGCAACAGGTGGTGGCCTCCCGCCGCTATTGCTGGTGGAACTGGCCCGAGCAGGTGCGTTCCGTGGAGGCCCTGCTCCCCATGGATGTGCGCTGGCTGCTGCCGGGCCATGGGGATCGCCGGGCCTTTGCCCCGGGGGCATGGGCTCCGGCGCTTCACACCACCCTGGAGGGGTGCCAGGCGGGGACCCTTGGGGAGGATCCCTGGTGAGAACTGTTGTCGCGGGGATGGGGGCCCTGATCCTTGCTGTCTTGCCTGCTCCGGTGCTGGCCCAGCTTCAGGGCGACGGGCCTGGACGGGGAGGCGGCACCCTTTCCTGGGGCCCCTGTCCAGTGCTGGGGAGCCCAGGGTTGGAGCCTCGGATGGACTGTGCCACCTTGCCTGTCCCCCTGGATCATCGGCGCCCACTCGGAGCCCAGTTGGCACTACGGGTGGAGCGTCTGCGGGCCATCGGTCCTGGCCCGCGCCTTGGAACCTTGGTTCTGCTCGATGGGGCCCCGGGGGCTCCCGATGCGCTCTCCCTGGGCGCCATGGCCGGGGCTCTCCCCTCTGCCATCCGCAGCCGGTTCGATCTGCTGACCTGGCAGCGGCGAGGCACCGGCAGCCGGGGTGAACCTGGCGCTCTGCACTGCTGGCCCTCCGAGGAGAAAGCCCGCAGCTGGCGCGCCCGCCAGCCCCCCAGCCTTCCGGTGGGCCCGGCTGAGGAAACCCGCTGGTTCGACAGCTGGGCCGAGCTGGCCCGCGCCTGCGAACGCCACCAGGGTCAGCTGCTTCCCCACTTGAGCTCGGCTGATAGCGCCAGAGACCTGGAGCTGTTGCGTCAGGCCCTGGGGGAGCCCACCCTGCGGCTGCGGGCCAGCGGGGTGGCGAGCCTGATCGGGGCCACCTACGCCAACCTCTATCCCCGTACCCTGGGCGCTCTGGTGCTGGATGGGGCCGTTGATCCCTACGCCTGGGGCGACAACGGCAATCCCCTGGTGATGGAGGGCACCGACTTTCGGCTGGAGCGGGATCTGGGCACCGGAGCCACCCTGGTGGCCTTTGTTCGCCGCTGTGCCGCCGTGGGGCGTCCCCGCTGTGCCTTTGCACCCTCCGCCGGGGGCGGCCCGGAGGCCGGGGGGGAGCGGCGCTATGGCGAACTCCTGGCCCGCCTGCGGCAAGGTCCCCTTCGCTGGGGCGACCAGCGGCTGGGCACCGGTGAGGTGTTCAGCCAGCTGCGCCAGCGGCTGCAGACCGTGCCGGCCGATGGCTCCGGCGGGGGGTGGGAGGGGGCGGCCCGGTTCCTCGATGCCCTGCTCCGTGGGGCTCGAAAGGAGGGGTTGGCGGAGATGCCAACGGGGGATGGGACCCCGGAGCAGACCCTGGCCCTGCGCTGCAGCGAAACCCCCCAACCGCGCCAGCGGGGGGCGATTCAGGCATTGGCGGAGCGAGCTCGGAGCCGCTCCGGTCACCTTGGGGCCTGGACGGTGTGGAGTGACGCCCGCTGTGCAGCCTGGCCGGCGGCCGCCGCGCCCTATCACGGCCCTTGGGCCACTCCCACCCCAGGTTCCGTTCTGGTGATCGGACACCGTTTTGATCCGGTGTTTCCTTTTCAGTCGTCTCTGGCGATGGCCAGGGAGCTGGCCCAAGGCCGGCTCCTGAGTGTGAATGGCCCCGGCCATACGGTGTTGCGGAATCCAAGCGCCTGCGTGGCTCGCCATGAAGTGGCCTATCTCCTCTCTGGGGTGGTGCCTCCCCTGGGCACGGTCTGCAGCCCCGATTCCCCGCCGTTCGCAGGGGCTGCCGCTGCCTCACGAGGTGCCCCTGACTAGGTTGGTGGGGTCCTGGCAGTGGGAGCAAAGCGTTCTGTGAGGAGATTGTCCCGGTCCCTTGTCCCCTCCCTCGCTCAGCGATGGGGCGCTTCTGCCGCTCTCCTGCTCCTGCTTCCATGTCTGCCTAGCCCAGCCCACGCCGAGATCCAACTCCGCTGCGATGGCACCCTCCTGGAAGCGCGGGGGAGCGCCGAGCAGGAATTGCCGATTGGGCAGTTGCGCTTCTCGTTGTCGCTGGAGGCGGAGCAGCGCAGCAGTGAGGGGGCTCTGGCCCTGTTGCAGGAGCGACTGGCCTCTCTTCGTGCCGCTCTTCAGGGTCTTCAGGTGAGAGAGCTGCGGGTGTCCTCTCCCTCCACCTGGCAGCGTCCTGCGGAGTCCGGCAGGTCTGCGATCAACCAGGCATCTCTCCAGGTGAGTGGCCTCCTGGAACCCAGCCGTCTGCAGGCCCTCATCCGCCAGGTGGGTGCCCAACCCGGGGTGCGCCTGGCGCCGGTGAGTGCCGAAGCCGATCCAGCGCGCTCGGGTGAAACCCGACGAGCCCTGCTCGCAGCGGCCTACCGCCAGGCCTTCCACCGGGCCCAGGATGTGGCTTCGGCGCTTGGGTTGACCTCCCTGAAACCCCTGGAGGTGCAGGCCGAGGATGATCGCCCCCCCTATGCCGCTGCAGCTCCCATGGCGGCCAAGGCCGAAATGCCTCCGTTTGATCCAGGGGAATTAACACCCCCGAAGGATTCGGCCTTCATGCGGGTGCGCTTCTGTGCGCGTTGAATTCAACCGGGAGTTGGCGTGTGTTCACCCAACCAGGTGAGGGTGCGGCTTAAACCTGCAGCCATGGAAATCCTTGGTTGCCACTGCAATTCTTGCTGGGCACGTTTGCAGCATAGAACATTCGACTTCACGTCGAAATCGCGTCCTGGTTTGTAAATCACTTCGAGTTTTCTTCCCAGCTCTGCGGAAAGAATAGTCACCAATTCATTCAGGGAGAGGCCCGCCCCTGAGCCGATATTAAAAATGGAATTACTGCCTTTGTAGTGGAGGGCTGAGCTGAAGGCTGCCGCCACATCGGCAATGTGCAAATAGTCGCGAATCACGGATCCATCCCCCCAGATCTCAATCGGTGCCCCCGCTAGCGCACGCTTCAGGAATGCTGCAACCACCCCCTGGGCGTGTTCCACCCGCTGGCGTTCGCCATAGGGGTTGGCCACCCGCAGGATGGTGGGCTGTAAGCCATGGAGAACTTTCTCAAGAAGGAGATATTTCTCGATCATGAGCTTGGTGATCCCATAGGAGGTTGTTGGATTGGTTGGGTGATCTTCATCGATCGGAGTGCGCACCGGAGGGCCGTAAACCGTGCCTCCTGAGGAAGCAAAGATCAGCTTCTTGATGCCAAGATCTCTCATTGCCTGGAGAGTTGGAGGGTGGAAATCACATTGCTTTGCACATCAAAGATCGGCTCGTCGTTTGAGCTTTTAGGCCGTGTTGTGCACACCAGATGGATGACAGCCGTAGTCTCTCGCAGGGCTTTCTGAAGATCAGGTGCATGGCCAAAATCACCCTCGTCCAGTCCACCTCTCTCCGGCCCCAAAGGATCGGTGGGGTTGGATGCGAGGCCGCTCGAACACCCGAACGGCATGCCCTTCCAGTAGAAGGGCATCCACGATGGCTGACCCGAGGAATCCTCCTCCGCCAAAAACAGTCACGACCACAGCTTCAGCTTTCCTCCAGGGCTACCAGTTCCTTGAGCTGACTCACATCCAGGCCCCCCAGCCACTCTTCTCCGCTTCCCACGATGTCGGACGCCAATTTCGACTTCTCCTGAATCATGCGGTCGATCCGCTCCTCCACCGTGCCGCTGGTGATGAACTTGTGCACCATCACCCGGTTGGTCTGCCCGATGCGGTAGGCCCGGTCGGTGGCCTGGTTTTCCACGGCCGGATTCCACCAGCGATCGATATGGAACACGTGGCTGGCCCGGGTGAGATTGAGCCCCACCCCACCGGCCTTGAGGGAGAGCAGGAACAGCTGGGGGCCCCGCGGATCCTCCTGGAACCGATCCACCATGGCCTGTCGCTCACTCTTGCTGCTGCTTCCGCTGAGAAAGGGAACTTCCTGCCGCCAGCGTCGTTGCAGGTGCGCCTGCAGGAGGTTCCCCCACTCGGCGAACTGGGTGAACAGGAGGGCCCGATCCCCCGCCTCGATCACTTCTTCGAGAATTTCCTCCAGCCGCTGCACCTTGGCGCTGCGAGCGGCAAAGCCGTTGTCCACGTTCTCTTCCTTGAGGGCGAGGGCGGGATGGTTGCAGATCTGCTTGAGGCGGGTGAGCAGGGCCAGCACCTGGCCGTGGCGTTGACCCAGGGGGGCCCGGGCGATGGCATCCAGGCTGTCCTCCACAGTTTTGCGGTAGAGCTTCACCTGTTCGGGCGCCAGCCCCACCCATTCCCTGAGTTCCACCTTTTCGGGCAGGTCGGAAATGATCGATTTGTCGGTTTTGAGTCGCCGCAGGATGAACGGGCCCACCCGGGCCTTGAGGTCCCGCAGGGAACTCATGTCGCCATAGCGCTCGATGGGAAGCCGGTAGCGCTGGCGGAAAAAGCCCTCGTCTCCCAGCACCCGTGGGTTGAGAAAGTCCATCAAGGCCCAGAGCTCACTGACGCGGTTTTCCACGGGCGTGCCGGTGAGCGCAATCCGGACACGACTCTGCTTGCGCGGTCGGGCGAGATCACGGGCGGCCTGGCTCTGCTTGGCGAAGGGATTCTTGATCGCCTGGGCCTCATCGATGACCACCCCCTGCCAGTCGATGGTGTCCAGCAGTTCACTGTCGCGCTGGAGCAGGCCGTAGCTGGTGAGCAGCAGGTCGATGCCGTCGAGGGCCTTCTTGAGTGCCGCTTCATTGCTGGGCCGTCTCGGGCCGTAGTGCTCCCGCACCGCCAGTTCAGGGGTGAAGCCCGCGGCCTCCCGCTTCCAGTTGGTGAGCACGGAGGTGGGTGCCACCAGCAGAACGGGTCGCTTGAGATCGCCGGCCACCTTGAGGTGTTGCAGAAACGCCAGCAACTGGATCGTCTTGCCCAGGCCCATGTCGTCCGCCAGGCAGGCTCCCTGGTCGAACCGGTGCAGAAAGGTGAGCCAACCCAGCCCCCGCTCCTGATAGGGACGCAGCTGGCCGCAAAATCCTTCCGGAGCCGGGAGAGGGTCGGGGGCCTTCTGCTGGTGGTATTGCTCCAGCACCGCCTGGAGCCGGGGGCCGGCCAGGAAGCGATGCACCGGCAGGCGCATCAGGGTGTCGCCATCGCTGGCGGTCAGGCGCAGGGCCTCATCCAGGCTCAGGCTGGGATCGGCGGCGCAGAACCGCTCCGCATTCTTGAGATCGCCGGGGCGCAACTCAATCCAGGCTCCTTTGTGCTGCACCAGGGGGCTGCGCTTGGCTGCCAGCCGCTCCAGATCCTTCAAATTGAGGGTGACTCCGCCAATCATCAGGTCCCACCGCCAATCCAACCCTTCGCCCAGGCTCAGCCCTCTCGACTTGCTCGGCAGTTCCGCCTCGATCGACAGGCCCAGACGGCTCGCCAGACCGCCGCTCAGGCTGGCGGGGAGCACCACCCCCACCCCCACATCACGCAATTGGTTGGCAGCGGTGCGCACCAGCACGAACGCTTCCGCCGGCGTGAGTTGCATCTGCTCCGGTGTGGCGCTCTCCAGACCCCGGGCGAGGGGTTCAAACACCTGTAGAGCCCTTCCCAGCCCCTCCAACAACAGCTCTCCCGCCTGGGGCACCTCCACTTCGCCCAGCTGCAGCACGCTGTCTCCGGCCGCCCACACCACCCCCGCGTTCAGCCGCAGCGTTGGTTCCGCCTCCGCCTGCAGGGAGATGCGCAACTCCCAGAGCTCCTCAGCATCGGCGGGCGTGAAGAGCTCGAGGCAAGCCCGGGCGGGGGCCACCCTGCCCGCCACGCCTTCACGCCAATGGTGGGTGGCGGTTTCCAATCGCTCCGTCTGCTCTGGATCGAGACCCAGCCGACCATCGCCGCGTCCAAGCGCTTTCTGCCAGGCCGTCAACAGGGGATCCAGCTCCTTGGCTCCAGGAGCAAACCCATTGCGGAGCTGGCCATCCAGCAGGGCTTCGAGCAGGCTGGCCACCCTCAGGCGGCCGCTGCCAGGGCGGCGGCAGGCCAGGGCCTTTTCCGTGGGGGTGCCGGAGGCGACGGCGCAGGTGGCCACCTGGGGCAGGCCCATGGCCAGCTCCTCCAGCCGCCGCCGGTCGCCCTCCCGATTGAGCAGGGGCAGCCAGCAGGCCCTGCCCTCCTCCACCTGGGGAAGCCAGCGCCCCCGGGCGATGAGGCTCTGGGCCCACCGTTGCAGGTGGCTCCACCAGCGCAGCTCATCCGCCAGGTCGGGATGGTGCCCGGAGAGGGGGAGTGTGCTGAGCCACTCCGCCGCGGCCCCCGGTTCCATGGCCAGCCCCTCCACCTTCCAGGGCCACCAGGTCAGTTGGGTGGGGATGGGTTCGCCCGCTTGCAGCGGGAGACCACTCCAGGGGCCCTCCACCGAAGCTCGACGGCCCTTGGCCGCCTGGGTGCGACTGGGCAGGGTGAGGCTGGCGTTGGCCGGCCGCAGGGCCTCCGACCAGAGATCGTGTTCCTGGAGCCAGTCCGCCAGGTCGTCCCAATCCAACGTGAGGGGATGGTCCGGCACTCCCGTCTCCGGATTCACCGGACTGGCCACCCTCCAGGTGTCGGCCCAAAGCAAGAGCCGACCTCCCGCTCCTTCAGGGGGAAACAGCCAGGTGGCGTGCAGCAGGCTCATGGCCGCGGGGCAGGCAGCAGGCGCTGGGCCCACTGGAGCAGCAGGGCACTGCCAACCAGCGGCCACCAGAGTGGCAACCAGATCAACAGCGCCCCCATCATCAGGGATGACAGCCCGCCTGTCAGCTCCTCCAGGGTGAATGGCCCCGATCCCTGCGGGAAGACGGGCCAGGTTGCGGACCAGGGGAAGGGGGCGGCGAGAGAGCGGATGGCGCAGATGGCTCCCACCAGGCCAGCCTGGAGATGGCCATCATCGGGATCAACCCGCTGCAGGTGAAAGGCCAGCAGCCCATAGAAAAATCCACATCCCCCGGCCCGCAGGGCGGCATCCATGCGCGCCAAAACGTCCTGGGGCCAGGGCAACAGCAAGGACAGGGCACCACAGAAGCTGGCCGCCATCAGCGCCCAGCCCAGCGATTGGAGGCGCAGATGTGCCCGGTGGTCGCTGACGTTGGGGGGGGAGGGCACGCGTGGGCAGGCCAATCCGCATGGATCATCGCCCACCACCGCGCGATCAGCCAGGGTTCGCCATCTCCAAGGGGCCTGAATCGGGCGAACCCCGGGAGGAATCGCGCAGGTCATAGCGAAGCCAGCGGCAGTCGAGGCCGCCGTGGCTCACCGGAATGCGCTGGGAGGCCTTGAGCCGCAGGGCTCCGGTGAGCCCTGGGTGGCCGCTCAGCAGCCAGAGGGTCCAGCCAGGGGCCTTCTCGCGCAGACGGCGGCC
>JBEIGX010000058.1:0-12530 GCA_040381675.1 Aphanothece sp. | reverse complement strand
TGTGAGCTCCTGCGGGCGTTGCTCAGGGACCAGATCGCTTGGTTGAAGGATCGATCCCATGAACGGGTGATCAACGAGGAGAACGGCCGCAATTCCCTTGCAATGGCTTGCGCTGCAACGCAGTTGGCTGATTCCATCGCATGATTCCACGCCTGTTCAGTCGCTGTTTACTTCGACCGGAAGACTTGGAGCCATCGCAGGACGACCTGACCGTTGTCGGTGCGTTCAATCCAGCAGCCGTGGCGACCAAGTGGGGTTTTATCCTGATGATCCGGGTCGCCGAAAAGGCCAGCCAGATCTCCACGGGATATGTCGGCTTGCCGCGTTGGGATGTAGAAGCTGGCCGAGTTATCACAGATTGGCTGCCACGAGAGGAGGTCATCTTCCAAGATGCCAGGGTGGTGAAAATCAGGAAGACGGGTCTACTTCGCCTCACCTTCACATCCCATCTGCGGATCTTTTGCAGCCCCGATGCTCGCAATCTGGAGGCAACCAACGCTCAGATTCTCAGGCCCAGCCATGCCTATGAGGCCTATGGCATGGAAGATCCCCGAATCACTGAAATCAATGATCTTTTCTATGTCACTTATGTAGCCGTTTCTCGTCACGGGGCGGCAACTGCTCTGGCATCCACCCTGGATTTTCGATCCTTTCAACACCACGGGCTAATCTTCTGCCCGGAGAACAAGGATGTCGTGCTGTTCCCCGAACGAATCTCTGGCCTTTATCACGCGCTCCACAGGCCCACGACAGCCCATGTCTTCTCTCGCCCAGAGATCTGGCTGGCATCATCACCCGATCTGCTGCATTGGGGCAGGCACCAGCCCATTCTCAGCGCCAGTGGAGCCTGGGATCGCGGGCGAATCGGCGCGGGAACACCACCGATCCGCACGTCTGAGGGTTGGCTGGCGATCTACCACGGCAATGACAAAGGAGAAGAAGACAGCGGTATTGGCAGTTATGGGGCAGGACTGCTGCTGTTGGATCTCGATGAACCCGAGAAGATCCGCAGGACGGGAGGTTTGATTCTTATGGCGGAGATGGAGTATGAATGCCAGGGTTTTGTACCGAATGTGGTTTTCCCTTCGGGGATCATCAATCAAGGTGAGACCGTGCTGATCTACCACGGTGCCGCAGACACCTCAACCGGAGTGATTGAGCTACGCCTGAGCGACCTACTAGAGGTGCGTTAAGAACCTGTTGTCCGCTGATCTGTGCTGGACTTTCCAGCCTTGTCCAGCGGCTCTGACCCCGTGCTTTGCGGGAAAATCAGATCCGCCGCGCGTCTGGCGTCGCTGAGCAGCTTGTAGAGCAGGCGAGGCGACTCCCTCAGGAGCTTGATCCATTCCGCTAGATAGGCCGCGTGGTTGCTGACGTTGCTGCCGATTTCCAACCGATCACCCAGCAACACTGCTCCTAGTTCTGCCACCAGCTCTTCCATGGCGTACTCCCTGCTGCCCATGGCCCCCGAAAGGTTCCGGCTCAGTCTTGAGGGATGCCCTGTGCTGTGGAGAGCCTCATGGGCCCAAGTGGCATAGAGCGCTGAACTTGAGTGAAAAGCATTCCGCTCAGGCAGCTGGATCTGGTCGGAGTGGGGGTTGTAGGAGGCCAGAGCGCCTCCGTGGGAGCAGGGAACTGGCCAGGCCCGGAGCACGGCCTCCGCATGGGTAAGCCGATCAGGTTCAGGCCGCCTTGCCTGGGCATCATTTGCCTGGCGAGCAGTTAGCAGACCTTGAAGGGCCTCACCCTCTAGATCCCTGGCATTGAAAAGGGTGACAGGGAAGTAGCGCACCCAGCTGCGGCCAGCCTGTTGATCTTCCGCGGCATCCACGGTTCTGTCTGCGGGATGAGGGGCGTTGGGTTTCTTTGGCGGTACGGGCCGTTGGCGCCGCACCTGGGGCCGCAGCACGATGACCGCCTTGGAGCCTGTTCTGGGGTGAAGGCCATGGGCCCTGGCTTCTCCTGCCCCGCACCAGTAGGGAAGGGTTGCCCCCCGCTGGTGCAGGCCGATGGTGAGCAAGATCGGATTGGCCCCCCGGTAGGGGCGACCTGAGAGCAGATTCACGTGGTGCCCCCCTCTCCTGCTGCTCCACTCACGTCGCCAGGGAGCGGTGCCTTGTTCCATCAAGGCGATGAGTGATGCCACCAGGGTGTCGTCAACGGTCTGGGCGGGTTGTGGGCAGGCCATGGGGGGCAGCACGGAGGTGTTGCCCTGCAAGTGCCACCCGCCGTCACGTTCATTGGTTCAGCTCACGTCTGAGATGGAAGTAGAGGTGTTCCGGATCCTTGTATTGCCTGGGCATGCAGGCATGAAGGGTGGTCAGGCGATGCCAGCACACGCTCCGTTTGATCTGATCCATGGTTTTCTCTTCCCGAATCAGGATCCGCATGGCCTTGCAGTAGAGCGGATAACTAGCCTGGAGCTCTCCGATGGTGAGCCTGGAGGACGTGGACTGACCCATGGCAAGGCATCGGCAACTCCTACAGCATGGACGGTCGCCGGCCGCAGGGTCTGCCCCCGTTTGGGGGCAATGCTGCGGAAATGGCCCTTAAAGCTGCACCATGCCGCAGCGCATCCCCTTGAGCACGGCTTGCAGCCGATTGTTCACTCCGAGGGTCTGAAGCAGACGCTTGCTGTAGGTGTGGGCTGTTTCTTCACTCACCATCAGACGTTTGGCGATGTCCCTGTCACTCATCCCACTGGAGAGCAGATCCAACACCTGGTATTCCCTCGGGGTCAGCCGTGGGCAGCTGAGGTATGGCAACTGACCGGTGCGCAGGGAGGGACTGCGATAGGAGTGGCCCCCCATGACCGAAAGAACCGCCGCTTTGAGGGGCTGTTGATCCTCCACAAAATCAGCCTCCGCCACCACCGCTTCCAGCCAGGGCGCATCGACAAATTCAGCGGGAATCACATCCCCAAGGGCCAGCACAACACAATGCAGCTTTGGATGGTTCTGCTTAGCCTTGCGCACCAGCTCGAACCCATTACCCATTTCCAGATAGTCCGTGCAGATTAATAGCTGATAGGGCGGATCCTCGTTGGCCGATAGGTAGGACAAACAGCTGTCTTGATCTGTTACAGCACAGGAAATAGCATTGTGTTCGCCAAAACATTTGCAAACGGCCCGCAGGAGAAATCGCCCCTTCATGGCCACCGCAATGCGACCCGAAATATCAACGGAAAGCAAACCCTCCTCAGACGACACGGGGTCTGACGTCAAGAGGTATGGAGTGAGATCCATCGCGGTTCAGTCGTCGTAAACGAGACAGTTGATGTCGGATGGATTGAGATCACAGAACACTTCCAGGGGACTGGGTGCCTCAGTGGCATCGGGGTGGCGCTGGCTGAACGCTTCCAGATCCTGGATGTTTTGTTCCAGTTTTCTCCTGGTTGCCTCATCGCCCTTCGCCTGCGCTGCCTCCAAAGCCGAGCGGTAGGACTGCAATTGGTCAGCAATGGAGGTCATGGACGAAAGGCTTGCGCACCACCTTGGAATGTAGCGATGGTCCGGGGGGCTTGGGCCGGTCACGGGGGCAAATGCCCCAGTAGATGTGCTTATCTTTTCGTCCTTCCCGGTTTCCGCCCCCTGTTTTTCCCTGGATTCCTGGATCAGGGTGCGCTGACAGAGGAGATGGCCGAGGGAATTGTCGGGGACAATTGTGAAGATTTTGCAAAGCTGGGATGATTTCGCCTCGGTTCTCCAAAGACGTTCTCGCGCAGATGCGCCTTTCTCAGCTGAGAGAGCTTGCGAGACGCCTTGGCGTGGGCCGCTACAGCAGCATGTTGAGGCTGGATCTTCTCTCGGCCATCCAAGGCAGGGCTCCACGAGCCGATGCCCCCGAAACTTCCACAGATTGGACCCCCCCGGTTGACCTGGCTGAGTCGCCGGTGTCCCAGATGGCCAGGGCTGACGCTGCCGATTCCATGGCAGAAGCCCCCACCTGGGTTTGTTTTCAGCCCTTGGATTCCCAATGGGCGATCGTTCGTTGGGGCATCCACAGTGCTGATCGGCAGCAGGCTCGTGCTGCCGGTGGTCAGCAATTGGCTCTCCGGATCACAGATGTGACCGATCGTCCGGCTCAGGACGGCCGACCTCACACTCTCCAGGAGATCATGGTGGAGGCCCACAGCCATGAATGGCACATTCCTGTTCCCTTGGGAGATCGCGACTACCGGGTTGAACTCGGCTATCGAACCTCCACGGGCGCTTGGATCTCCCTCGGGTTCTCTGCGGTTGCCCACATGCCTGCGGATCTTGAGCAGGGCAGCTCTGCCTTTGTTCCTTTCTCTCTGGTTGAAACGCGGGAAGACGGCATGAACTGGGCGTCCCCCCAGGCGACACCTGGTCAACATGAACGTCTTTATCAGCAATCCAGTTCGGGGTTTGCGCGCCTGCGTCTGGGATCGGAAGTTTTCCATGAGATTGGTGCCCTTGGCGAGGGCGCGGCAGGTGGCCACCCCTCTGGAGCTGGACTCTGGGCCAGTGGCCGGGAGGGCTCCGGTGCGGGTCTGGCTCCCCGCCAGCGCAGTTTTTGGTTGGTGGCGGATGCGGAGCTCATCGTTTATGGCGCTACCGATCCCGCGGCCACGCTCACCGTTGGTTCTGAGCCCCATGCCCTCACCAGTGAAGGCACCTTTCTCATGCACATGCCTTTCCCGGATGGTGATCAGACCTATCCCATCGAGGCGCTGGCTGCTGATGGCGAACAAAAACGATCCATCACGATCGATTTTCGTCGCACCACGCCCCACGCCCATGTGAACACGCGGGAAGCAGCCGTCGCGGAGTGGTTCTGACGTCAGAGGGCTGCAGCGAGACCAAGCGGCTGCTTTAAGTGGCATCCAAGGTTGAGGCGAGGGTTTGGCCCCGTCTCAACCTTTGTTGCTTGATCTCCCAAAATCTTCAGCTTTCCCTCAGAATTGTTGTGCAGACCGTGACGCACTCCCCATCGTCAAGTGAGCACTGGGTGATGCATTCGAAATAGGCCTCCACGGGGTCTCCGCTCCCGTCAAAGGTTTGGAGAAACGCCAGTTCAGGATTGAGCTCAGCGCCCAAAGCTTCGGAGGAGGCACGGGAGGAATGGGGGTGGCTCATCTGTGTCACAGGAGGGTCGAATGCGTCCAACGTATAGGTGTTGAACTTCTGACACAAGTGAATTGAGCAGAGCTACCTAGCTCCCCATTGAGAACTGTGAACCACGGTTCAGCTCGGCGAGGGCCAGTTGCAGAGAGGGGGCCAGAGGTCTGTATTCCCTGATGGCCGGACTCCAGACCCGTCCTGATTGCAGGACATGGAATTCAGCCAACAAGACATCCTGTCCCTCCTGGAGCCGCAAGGTGTCCAGGGGGACAAGCAGAGATGTGAGAAAAAAATGGGCGATGCGCTGGGGATTCCTTTGGGTGAACCAGGGGCGGACAGGCCCTGGGGTCCAGCAGATTTCCTCCAGCAATTCCCTTCGCAGGGCTTCTTCCGCCGTTTCCCCTGGCTCCAGGTGTCCTCCGAACAGGCCCCAGCATCCCGGAGCTGTAATCCAATCCAGATCATCCCGGAGTTGGAGCAACCACTTCCCCTCCTGCTCCGCCATGGCCAGGGCGACTTCAAGCATCAAAGTCCCCTGGCTGGGGTCTGTTCAGGACAACCTCACTCCTCTTCGGCAGAACCGGCAGGCACCAGGCGGATTTGCTTCCGACCGAGCTTGATTTCGAACTCATCGCCGGGGTTGAGGTCGAGAAGGGCCGTATAGGCCTTGCCCACCAGCAGATTGCCATTTCCCTGCACCGTGGCCACATAACTCAGTTTCCGACCGGCTTTACCTTTCGAGGAGCCGTTTTCAGCCAGGTTCACACCTTTGGCTTCGAGCAGAGCCTCATAGAAGGCGGTGAAGTTCAGCCGTTCTGTTCCATCCTTTTTGGTGCTCACATAGCCACAGCTGCGAACGAGCTCGGATTTGGAGACATCACCCAGCTCTTTGACTTTGCTGAGAAGGTCTGCTCCGGTCAGCATGATTCGTTACCCCAAGAACATTCACAGTGTAACGAGTCGAGGGGATTTTGGTCTACAGCAAGTGGCCTTGATTTTTTCCGCCTGATCGGGAGAAGGATGTCGACCAAATACACTGCCAACCCATGAGTCTCGTCCGGTGTCGCTTCTCAACCCTCCATCAATCATTCGCGGAGCCGGCATCCGCCTTGTCCATACCTGGTAGCACCTGTCTGTGCCCCCCATGGGTCACAACGTGCAGCGGGGTACCGAATAGGTCACTCAGCGGATGATCTGTCAGCAGGGCATGGCAGGGCCCATCCGCCACCACCGCGCCGTTTTTAAGGAAAACCGCCCGCTGGATCTCAGGCAGCACTTCTTCGATGCGATGGCTGACCATCAGCAGGGTGGTTCCCCTTCGGCAGAGCTGGCGAAGCTGCGCCAACAGTTGATATCTCGCCTGAAGATCCAGACCATTGGTGGGTTCATCGAGAACCAACACCTCAGGATCGTGCACCAAGGCGCGCGCCAGCAGCAGCCTTCGCCGCTCGCCTTCAGAGAGGCAGCCGAACGGTTCGTTCCGCAGTTCGTTCAACTCCATCTGCTCCATCAGGTCGGCCACTCTCCACCTTTGCTGGTTGCTGGGTTGCTGGCTCCGCCCCAATCCCACGGAGCCAAAAAAGCCGGAGAGCACCACATCAAATGCCCGCACATCCCCCCTGTAGGTGGTGGGCTGATCCTGGGCCAGCACCCCCATCCGCGAGCGGAGCGACCAGAGGTTGATGGTTTCGCTCCCAAACAGCCGCAGCCCGCAGCCCTCCTTCACCACGGGATACACCTCCCGACTGAGAAGGCGGATGAGGGAACTCTTTCCCGCCCCATTGGGTCCCAGAACCACCGTGTGTTCCCCCTTGAACAGGGTGAGGGAGAGGTGCGCAAACACCTGCCGCGGCCCAAGCCAAGCTTCCACCCCCTTCATCTCCAGGTAGGGCGTTGCCATGGTTAACCGTGATGCTTCGCACGGCCAAGCACGGCCAAAAGCGCTAAACAGATGTCATTCACAGAGGCACTCGCTCATGGATTCGCCCATGGAGTCTGCGTTCAAGGGGCACCTGCTGCTCACCTTGGTCGACCATGCCAAGCCATTCAAAGGCATGTGGCAGATCTACAGACAGGGAGAAACGATTTACTCCGCCTGCCATTCCCCGGCACCCTCAGGCGCCGGGGAGCCCGCCGATCCAAGCTGTCAGGCTTTCAGTACCAACAAGCAGGTGTGCCAATTCGCTGAGTTGCTCCAGTTCTACGGCTGGTCCGTGGAGGGGCAAACCCCAGACAGCATGACGTTCCTGCAGAGCTGCGCCCTCTGACGTTTCCCTGGCTGTGGGCCTGCCTCACGGCTGAATCGTTGCCAGGGCCTTGAGCCCCTTCTCCCTCACGGCTGATGGCAGGCTGATGTAGCCGATGCTCTCGGCCAGGTTCTGGGCTTTTTCGCTGAGGGTGTGTTCAAACACCTTCTGGAGGATCTCTTGCTTGGGCCCGTTGCCCGTTTTGTAGAGCAGGATCCAGCTGAAGGTGACGATGGGGTAGCCCTTGGCAGGATTGGGATTGCTGCCGATCAGATCGGAGCCCAGGTCAATGGAGGCCAGGGCGTCCTGCGCCGCCTCCGCCGTGGGCTTTTCCGCATCCCCAGATGCATTGGTGAGGGCCGCCGCCTGGAGCGGTGGCTTCACGAAGGCTGCTTCCACGTAGCCCAGCCCCCCGTCCACCTGGTTGAGCTGGGCCGCAACGCCCTCGTTCCCCTTCGCCCCCGTGCCCACGGGCCATTTGACGCTCTTTCCAGACCCCACCTGCTGCTTCCAGCCCGGATCGATGGCGGCCAGGTGGGCGGTGAAATTGGCCGTGGTTCCTGATCCATCGGAGCGCACCACCACCTTGATGGGCTTGGCTGGGCAGCCCAGCTGACTGTAGTTATTGATCTTGCCCAGGAAAATGCCGGCCAGTTGGGCCTGACTCAAGGTCAGCTCGCACCCCTTGTGCTGGTAGGCCACGGCGATGGCCCCCGCCGTCATCGGGATCTGCACCACGCCCTGGGGCACCTTGGCGATCTCCTCGGCCTTCATCGGCACGTCGCTGGCGGCGAAATCCACCGTGCGGGAGATCAGCTGACGCACGCCGGCCCCCGATCCCACGGATTGGTAGTTCACCCGCACTCCCTCGCTGGACAGATCTTGGAACCAGCGTTGGTAGATCGGGGCGGGAAAGGAGGCTCCGGCCCCATTGAGGGTGCTGGTGGTGCCGCAGCCCGTTGCCGCCAAGGCCAGGCCGGTCGCCAGCACGCCGATCACACGTCGCTGATGGTTGCTGCGCCGACGGGGGGGGAAAGAGAGCATGGGAGAGAGGCGTGCAGCCTGAACTTAATCAGGGGCGGTGGCCTTGTGGTTTTTCGGGATGGATCCCCCCCCGATTCTCAATGCAGTACTGATGTACCATCGCTTGGTCTGTTTTCGCGTCTGCGCTCCTTCCCGTCGTGCCCCTGGCCACCGTGCTGATCGATGGCAACAACTTCTATGCCTCCTGTGAGGCCCTGCTGGATCCCGCGGTTGTGGGGAAGCCCTTGGTGGTTCTCTCCAATAACGATGGCTGCATCGTGTCCCGCAGCGCCGAAGCCAGGGCCCTCGGCATCCCCATGGGAGCGCCCTTCTTTCAGGTGCAGCGTCAGCTGGAGCGCCATGGCGTGGTTGTGCGCAGCTCCAACTACAGCCTCTATGGCGACATGAGCCAGAGGCTCATGGCCACCCTGGAAGCCTGGGTGGAGGAGCTGGAGATCTATTCCATCGATGAGGCCTTTGGCCTGCTGCGCCGGCCCCGTGCCACCGCTGGTCTCCCGGCAGATCTCACCGCCTGGGGGCTGGCCCTGCGCCAGGCTGTGCGTCAGCAATTGGGCTTGCCGGTGGCCGTTGGCATCGCCCCCACCAAGGTGCTGGCCAAGGTGGCCAATCGCCTGGCCAAGCACGCCCCCACCTTGCGTCAACAAGGCGTGTTTGATCTGGGCGCCGTGGCCGATCCCGACCCCTGGCTGGACACCGTTGCCATCGAGGAGGTGTGGGGCATCGGCCGTCGCCTCTCCCGTTGGTGTCGGCTGCGGGGCATCAGCACGGCCCGCCAGCTTCGCGACATGCCCTCAGGCGAATGGAAGCGCCGTTGTGGTGTGGTGGGCCTGCGCCTGCAGCAGGAATTGCAGGGGCAGCCCTGTCTGCCCCTGGTGGCCTTGCCGCCGGCCAAGAAGGAAACCTGCGTCAGCCGCAGTTTCAGCACGCCGATCACCACCCTGGCCGAGCTGCGCCAGGCGGTGGCCACCTACCTCAGCCGCGCTGCGGAAAAGCTCCGCCGCCAGCGGCAAGGGGCCGGTGTCATCACGGTGTTTGTGCGCAGCAGCCCCTTCACTGGCGGCCCCTTTTACAGCAATGCCGCCACCGTGGGCCTGTCCCTGCCCAGCAACGACACCGCCGTGCTCCTGGCCGCTGCCCTGCCCCTGGCCGACCGCCTCTTCCGCCCCCACCAGCCCCTGCACAAAGCCGGTGTGCTCCTGCAGGCCCTCCAGCCCGCCGACCAGCTCCAGCACCATCTGTTCACCCCCTCCACCCCGGCCCACCAGGAGCGCCGTCAGGCCCTGCTGGCCACCATCGATGCCCTCAATGCGCGCCATGGGCGCGGCACCATCCAATGGGCCGCCTGTGGTCTCCACACCCCCTGGACCATGCGTCGCTCCCGCCTCTCCTCTTCCGCCACCACCCGCCTCACGGACGTGCCTTTGGTGTGGGCTTAGCCGGCCATCCCATCCAACAGGGTGGCGATCTGATTGCGGCCATTGCTTTTGGCCAGGTGGAGCGACTGTTCAGCCCGCTGCAACAGGGGGGCGAAGCTCTCGTCGTGGGGGCCCAGGCTGGTGAGTCCGCCGCTGATATGCAGCTGCAGATCGGAGTGGCTGTGCACTCCCGGCATGGTGCCGACGGCCCGCCGGAGGGCTTCGGCGGTGACGAGGGCGTCCTGGGCGGGGGTGTCCACCAGCAGAAGGGCGAATTCCCCATCGCCGAGCCGGCCAGCAAAATCTTCTTCACGCAAAAACTGCCGTCCCATATTGCACAGATCAGCCATGATCTCATCCCCGGAATGATGCCCCCAGCGATTGTTGATGGCACGGAAATGATCAATGTCAAACAGCAGCAGTGAGAGCTCTTTTTTCTCGTCGCGAGCCCGGCTGAACTCCCGTTCGGCAATGCGTAAGAATTTCTGGCGAATCGGCAGCCCGGTTACCGGGCAGAGGAAGCGTTCCCGCCTGAGATCCAGCTCTCTCATGACGAGCTGGGATAACAATTCCAATTCACGGATCTGAACGGGAGTGGGCTGCATCGGCTGGCTGTTGATCACACACAGGGTGCCGAGATTGTGGCCCGTGCTGCTTCGCAGAGGAGCGCCTGCATAGAAGCGGATCTGGGGTTCGGAGACCACAAGAGGATTGCTGCGAAACCGTTCATCCTCAAGGGCATTGGGCACCACCATCACCTCGTTTTCCAGGATGGCGTGGGCACAGAAGGCCACCCCTCGCGGGGTTTCACGGATATTGAGTCCCTTCTCTGCGAGAAACCACTGCCGATCGCTGGTCACCAACGAGATTGCCGCCATGGGCACAGCAAAGATCAATTGGGCTAGCTCCACCAAGCGATCGAGGTGAATGTCGCTGTCGCCGCCGATCAACTCAAAGCGTTCCAGATCCCGGAGCCGAAGCTCCTCATCCCCCGGGATCGGGCAGAGAGGGCCGGGGGGAAGGGTGGCCATGGCGCCCTTTCGGATGTTTGAACCCTAGGGGCGACGGATGTGCCGCGTTCCAGGACGCCCCAGGCTGCAGCGGATGTGCATCAAGGGGTGTGCACGATCTCCACCAGATCAGCCCGGCGGTGCTGATCCAGCTCTTGCAGATGGCGGCGTTCGGCGTAGTAGTCGGCCTGCAGGCGCAGGGCGTCGTGGTTGAGTTCTTCGAACAGCTCCTGCAGGCGTCGTTCCATGTCGGCCGCAGGGGCGGAAGGGTTGGCCGGCGGCATGTCGATCTCCAGGAGCTGGGCCAGGCACTGCTCCAGGGTGTGGAGCCGCTGGGCATTCCAGGTGTCGAGCAGGTGGCGGCAGCGCTTCTCCGCCGCCAGGCGGGCTCGGCTGGCGATGGCGCCACGGAGGTGGAGGAGGGGGTGGTGGAATGATTGCCGCTGCAGCTCGTTGGGTTCGAGCAGGGGCATGAACCGGTCCAGGGCGCCGGCCAATGCCCCGTTGTCGTCCATGGCCAGTTGGTTGGTGAGCAGCTGCACCAGGGGGACATCCCCCAGCTCGGCTCCCTCATCGGTTCCCCGACTGATGGCCTCCAGGCGCGGGGCCCCGAAATGGGCTTCCTCCAGTTCGGTGATGGCGGCCCAGAGGCGGCGATGGTGGTGCAAGCAGAAATCCTCCTGCTCCCAACTCCGCAGGTGCTGCCTGATCTCCGCCCGAAGGTGGGGGCAGTGCAGATAAAGCTGGAGAATTTCCCCCTCGGCCCGCTCCTGAATTCCCGCCGTGGAGGGGGTGTCCCAGCGACTGGCCCGTCCATGCCAGCGCTGGCCCTTCACCTGTTGCCGCAGATCGTTTTCCAGCTGCAGGGTGAGTCGGGCCTGCCCCCCGGAGAGCCGCTCGGCCACCTTCTGCAGGTAGCGGCTGCGCACAGCGCTCTGGGGAAGCTTGCCGAGCAGGGCCACCAGCGCCGCCACGGCCTGTTGAAACTGATCGCTGCGCGACAGATCCCGCCCTGCCAGCACCTGGTCGATCTGCCAATCCAGCCAGAGGGGAGCGCCGTCCAGCAGAGCCCTGTAGTTGCCAGCCCCCTGGGACCGCAGGTACTCATCGGCGTCCTTCCCCTCCGGTAGTTGCAACACCCGCAAGTCCAGCTGGCCCTGCAGCGCCAGATGTTCCACCTCTCCGATGGCCCGCTCCGCGGCGCGCACGCCAGCCCGGTCGGCATCGAAGTTGAGCACCAGCCGCTTGCTGTCGCAGCAGCGGCAGAGCTGGGTGATCTGCTGACGGCTCAGGGCCGTGCCCAGGGCCGCCACCGCCTGGGTGATGCCAGCGGCATGGAGCGCAATGGCATCGAAGTAGCCCTCCACCACCACGGCCTGATCAGCGCGGCGGATCGGATCGGCGGCCCGATCCAGGGCAAACAGGTGACTGCCCTTGGCAAACACCTCCGTTTCCGGAGAGTTCAGATACTTGGGCTCGGCACCATCCAAGGAGCGGCCGCCAAAGCCGATCACCCGGCCCTGGCGATCCCGGATCGGCACCATCACCCGGTGCCGAAAACGGTCGTAGAACCCACTGCCCCCCTTCCGCGGCACCACGAGGCCAGCGGCCTCCAGAATTTCGGGGGCCATGCCCTCCACGGTGGAGAGGTGGGACAGGAGCCCGTCCCAGCGATCGGGGGCGAAGCCCAGCTGGAAATCCGCCAGGGTGGTTTCGCTCAGGCCTCGGGTG
>JBEIGX010000057.1:0-12543 GCA_040381675.1 Aphanothece sp. | reverse complement strand
TCCCATCACCCATAAGCTGGACAACGGCGTCGACCTGGTGAGCCTGGAGATTCCCGAAGCACCCCTGGTGTGCCTGGATTTTTGGTGCCGGGCCGGAAGTGTCTATGAGGCCCCCGGCGAAAGCGGCATGGCCCATTTTCTGGAACACATGGTGTTCAAGGGCAGCGACCACCTGGCCCCCGGGGAATTCGATCTGCAGATTGAGGCCCTGGGGGGCAACAGCAACGCGGCCACCGGCTTCGATGATGTGCACTATCACGTGCTCATCAGCCCTGAGGCCGCCCCCCGTGCCCTGGATCTGCTGCTGGAACTGGTGCTCTCCCCCCGGCTGGAGGCCCAGGCCTTCGCCATGGAACGGCAGGTGGTGCTGGAGGAACTGGCTCAGAGCGAAGACCAGCCCGAAGAGGTGGCCCTTCAGCGCCTCTTGGAGCTGGCCTGCCCCCGCCATCCCTACAGCCTGCCCATCCTGGGTCGGCGCCAGGCCCTCCTGGGCCATGCCCCCGAAGCGATGGCAGCCTTCCACGAGAGGCTCTACGGGGGTGGACGCTGCGTGCTGGCCCTCTCCGGAGCGGTACAGCCCTCCCTGGTGGACCACGCATCCCAGGGCCCCCTGGCCCAGCTTCACCCCTGCCTCGAACCCGCCCCCCTTCCGGTGCTGAAGGTGGAACCGGGGAACCATCATCTGGCCCTCCCCAGGCTGGAGGCTGCCAGGCTGTTGATGGCCTGGTGGCAACCGGCCGCCCTCGAGCTGGAGAACGTGATCGGCGCCGATCTGGCGACCACCGTGTTGGCGGAGGGGAGACGTTCCCGGCTCGTTGAGCGATTGAGGGAGCAACTGCGGGTGGTGGAGAGCATCGACCTCGATCTGCACACCATGGAATGCGGCAGCCTCGCCCTGCTGGAAGCGGTCTGTGGCCCGGAAGATCTGCCTGATGTGCGGGAGGCGATCACCACCGTTTGGAGGGAGGTGATGGACCAGCCCATCGGGCAGGAGGAATGGGCGCGGGCGCGGCGGCTGGTGAGCAACAGTTATCGGTTTGGCCTGGAGGCCGCCTCGGGCGTGGCGGGCCTGATCGGAAATGCCCGCCTGTGGGGAAGAGATCCCTTGCTGGCCGCCCCATTAGAAATGCTCCAGCGCTGGACCCCCTCCCGTCTCCAGGAGGAAGCCCTGGCCAGTCTGGATCCGGAACGGGCCTGCGTGCTCGAGGCGGTGCCCGCATGAGCCCCACCCTGTTGATGAACGTCGAGCAGACAGCCCTTGCAGGGGGCCTGCCGTTGGTGGTGCTTCGGCGTCCTGGCCCCCGGGTGCTGGCCGCACGGTTGTTGATCCGCGGAGGAAGCAGCGCCGATCCCCATCACCAACGGGGAGCCCACCAGCTGCTGGCGGGCCTGATGACCCGGGGATGCGGCACGCTGAATGCGGAGGCTCTGGCCGACCGGGTGGAGGGCGCGGGAGCAGCCCTGCGGGCGGAAGCCACGGAGGATGCCCTCGCCCTGGCGCTCCACTGCGGGGCGGAAGATGCTGAGGATCTGCTGCCCTTGCTTCTCTCGATGGTGCGCCAGCCCACCCTCGAACCGGATCAGGTGGATCTGGAGCGCCAGCTCAACCTCCAGACCCTGCAACGGCAGAAGGAAGACCCGTTCCAGCAGGCCCACGACCAGTTGCGCCGCCTGCTGTTCGATGGGGGTCCCTATGGGCACGATCCGCTCGGGATCGAGGCCGATCTCTCCAAGCTCGAGCGGGAAGATCTGGAGCCGCTGGTGCACCAGCTCGGGGCCCTGGGGGCCGTGCTTGTGCTCTCTGGAGACGCGCCGGACAGGGTGGTGGACCTGCTCAACACCGCCCTGCAGAGCCATCCCTGGGAGGTGGGCTCACCCCAATCCCAATCCTCGGCACCGCCCAATGGTTCTGAGCCTTCGGAACGGATCAGCTCCCTTGAGGAGGACACGGAACAGCTGGTGTTGCTTCTGGGGGCGGGCACGATTCCCTACGGCCATCCCGATGCCCTGGCTCTTCGGCTGCTGCAGGCCCACCTGGGCGCCGGGATGTCCAGTCGGCTGTTTCAGGCCATGCGGGAGGAGAGGGGGCTGGCCTACGACGTGGGCGTGCATCTGCCCGCCCGCTGCGGGGCCTCCCCCTACGTGGTCCATCTCTCCACCTCGGCAGAGCGTGCAGAAGAGGCCACCACCTGCCTTCTGGAGGAATGGCAACGGGTGATGGAGCATCCCATCCCCCCAGAATCCCTGGACCTGGCCCTGGCGAAATACCGGGGTCAGGACGCCATGGGTCGCCAGACCTGTGGCCAACTGGCCGAGCGGCTGGCCCTGGTGCTCAGCCATGGCCTGCCCATCGATCAACTGGAATCCCAACTGAAGCAAGCAGGAGAGCTCACCTCGTCCGATCTTCTCGAAGCGGCGTCCCGATGGTTACAACGGCCAAGCCTCAGCCTGGTGGGACCCGTTTCCGCGCTACGAGCCGCGGAACGGGCCTGGCAGGAGCACCCCCTCAGTAGGTCGTCGCCGGGGGGCTGACGCCACCTTGCAATTGAGAGCTGGTGAGCAGAAAGGTGCCCCGCCGGAAACGCACCGCCAGCTGATCCCGCGCACGCCGCTCCACCACCACACCAATCTCCTCCGGATCCACGAGATCCGGAGGGCGCAACATGGGCATGGGATCTGCCGTTTTCAGATAGGGCACCGGACCACGGAGTTGGACCTGGGCTCCGATCTCGGGGCCCGATGCATTGGACATGGGCGTCGACATGAAACTCCCCCTGCTGCAGGATGGTGCCGTTTCCATTCAAAGACGTGTTGCGGGCCCTTGCCACCTGGAGCGGCGCCATTGCTGGGCTCTTCCTGATCCTGGCCGGCGGGTTGGTGTCCGCCGCCATTCCCTTCCCCACCGAGGCGGGTTGGGGCCTGCGGCCCCTGGGGGTGACCCTGCAGGTGCCTGCACTTCTGCTCATCGCCCTGGTGGGGGGGCATCGCATGGCCCTGATCGCCGCGGTGGCCTATCTCTCCATGGGCCTCTTCCAGATCCCGGTGTTTCATGAGGGCGGGGGGCTGGGCTATCTCCTGGATCCGGGTTTCGGCTATCTCGCGGGGTTTCTCCCGGCCGCCTGGCTCAGTGGGAAACTGGCCCGCCAGAGCGGCATGGATGGCCCCCTATCCCTCACGGGAGCGGCCGTTCTGGGGCTTTTGGTGATGCAGCTCTGTGGTCTGGCCAACCTTCTTCTAGGGGGGCTGGCAGGTCGATGGGGGGGAAGCACGGGAACCCTGGTGCTGGGCTACGGCCTGGCCCTGTTCCCCCAGCTTCTCCTCTGCTGTGCCGTTGGCGTTCTGGCCTGGTTGCTGCGCCGCCTCTTGCTGGTGTCCTCATGAGGGACTCCCACGCCAGAGGGTGGTCTCCATCACTCCTGAGGAGGCTTGCGCTGGCCGTGGGTCTGGATGTGGTGGTGCTGGATCAGCTCAGCAAACGCTGGGCCCTGGATCACCTCCCCCCGGGCCTGCCCAGGGAATTCCTGCCGGGCCTGCTCAACCTCCAGCTGGTGCACAACACCGGAGCAGCCTTCAGCCTGTTCACCGAGGCCCCCCGCCTCCTGGCGTTGGTGAGCCTGCTGGCGAGCGGGGCCGTGCTGCTCTGGATCCTGCGCCAACCCCTCAGTGGCCGCTGGGAAAGCCTGGGCCTGGGCTTGCTTCTGGGGGGAGCCCTGGGCAACGGGCTAGACCGCTGGAGGATGGGGGCTGTGATCGACTTCCTGGCTCTGGTGCCGATTCACTTCCCCATCTTCAATCTGGCGGATGTGGCAATCAACCTGGCCGTCTTGTGTTTTCTGGTGCATCTCATCCGGCCGCGAGGCCCCGCAGATGACACCCGTGGCTGAGGGCTGGAGACAACTCAAGCGCTGGGCCGGAACAGCCACGCCAGTCCCCAGGCCCGCTGAGGTGTCTCTACATGTGCCTGCCCAGCCCCCACGGAGGGTGGTGCTCCATGGCTCCTGCTACACCATCGGACGCGACCCCAGCTCCGACCTGCCGGTGGACCATGGGGCCGTCAGCAGGCGCCATGCCCTTCTGGAGCGCCACGGTAACCATTGGTTGCTCAGCGATTGCGGCTCCACCAATGGCCTGTGGTGGCGAGGACGGCGGATCCAGCAATTGGTGCTCCGCCATGGGGATCAGGTGCGCTTTGGTCCTGAAGAGGAAGGGGGCCTGCCGGAACTGGACTTCCAGCGCCTGAGCAACCCCAGGCTGCAACGCATCCTGCAGCGGGCCGGGCTCACCCTCGCCGCCCTGACGGGAGTCTCCCTGGCCGTCCTGGCGCTCTCTGCCCTGCGGATGCCCATCCATGGGTCCCTGGCGGGCGTGCGCGGCCCCTTAGTGCTCTACGACCGCTCCGGGCGGCCCATCGCTTCCGCGGAAGATCAGCGCCACCGGGAGCTGGGCCGCCTGGGCGACTATCCGCCCAAGCTGATTGCTGCCCTGCTCGCCAGCGAAGACAGCCGCTTCTGGTGGCATCCGGGGGTGGATCCGATCGGCACGGCCCGAGCTCTCCTCACCAATCTCCTGGGGGGTCGGGTGCTGGAGGGTGGAAGCACCCTCACGCAACAGTTGGCCCGCAGCCTCTATCCCAATCTGGTGGGGCAGGGCGAAACCCTCGACCGGAAATGGCGGGAGCTTCTGGTGGCCCTGCAACTGGAATCGCGGTTCAGCAAGCGCGATCTGCTGCTGAGCTACCTCAACCGGGTGTATCTCGGGGCCGGCTGGGGATTTGAAGACGCCTCCCGGCGTCTGTTCGACAAACCAGCAGGCAAGCTGCAAATCGAGGAAGCGGCTCTCCTGGTGGGCCTCTTGCCCTCCCCCAACGGGAACGACCCCTGCGTGAATCCCGCGGCAGCACTGGAGGCACGCAACGGAGTGCTCAACAAAATGGTGACCACAGGACGGTTGGGAGCCGATGAAGCCCGCCGGGCCCGGCGCCGACCCATCCAGCTGGCGGGCAGTGCCTGTCGAGGGGTGCAACGGCAGGCGGCACCCTTCTACAGCGACCAGGTGCGTCGCGACCTGGAGAATCTTGTGGGCCAGGACGTGGCCGCCGAGGGTAATTTTCTGATCGACACCCACCTGGATCCCGCCCTTCAGGCAACGGTGGAACGGCTACTGCGCCAGCGCATTGAGGCCAACCGGTCCCTGGGGGTTAGTGAGGGAGCGGTGGTGGTGCTGGATCAGAAGACCGGCGGCATCCTGGCCATCGCCGGAGGGCGCGACTACCGGCAAAGCCAGTTCAATCGAGCCAGCATGGCCCTGCGCCAACCCGGAAGCGCGTTCAAGTTGGTGCCCTACGTGCTGGCCATCGAGCGGGGCACCCGGGCCACGGATGGCATCGGCTGCGGCCCCCTGCGGTGGCAGGGGCAATTCTTTGACAGTGGCTGTGGGGGCAGCATCAGCCTGCGGCAGGCCCTGGCCACCAGCAGCAACACCGCCGCCCTGCGGCTGGGCCGGCAAGTGGGGCTGGAGGCGGTGGTGCAGAAGGCCCGGGATCTGGGCATCACCAGCCCCCTCCTACCAGTGCCGGGATTGGTGCTTGGCCAGAGCGAGGTGACCCTGCTGGAGCTCACCTCGGCCTATCTCGCCGTGGCGAACGATGGCCTCTGGCAGTCGCCCAGCACCATCCGCAAACTCACGGATGGGGAACACTGCACCTCCAGCAACGAGATCGCCAAGGAGGGAACCCACTGCCGCGGTGGCTCCACAAAGGCCACCACCTCCACGGCGCGGCGGGCGATGAGCCAAGCCACGGCCCGTACCTTGCAAGCGATGCTGCGCAGCGTGGTGAGCAGCGGCACCGGCACCGCGGCCTTTGTGCACCCAGGGATCGGGGGCAAAACCGGCACCACCAATGAAGGAAGGGATCTGGTGTTCGTGGGCTTCGACCCCTCCAGGAAGTGGGTGATGGGCATCTGGCTGGGCAACGATGACAACGCGCCAACCCAGGCCTCAAGCGCCCTGGCGGCGGCCCTCTGGGGCGAGATCATTCGCTCCACCTCTCCCTCACCGTGATGGTGATCCGTCGCCGCTCCTGATGCCTCGCTTCCGCCTCTGGCTCTGGATCGCGATGGCCCTGGTGGTGCTGCTCCTGGTGGGCGTGGTGCTGCAGGGGGTCAACCAACTGCTCTGGCAACTGAGTTACTGGCTGCCGGGATGGCTGGTGGGTCCCTTGCTTCTGGTGGTGGTCGTGGCGGTGGGGCTGGCCCTGGTGCAGCTGGGATGGCCCTGGATCCAGGCCATGGGCCGTTCGGGTCCCCCGCGGAACCGGGCGCCGGCGGAGCCGGCCAGCAACCGCCGGGAAGCGGCCGCACGCAACCTCGAGGCCATCGATCAAACCCTCGAGCAGGTGCGCGATGCGGTGGAGCGCCAGGCCCTGCAACAGGAGCGGGAACGCATGCAGGCGGAACTGGAGCGGGGCGATGTGGTGATCGCCGTTTTTGGCACGGGCTCCACGGGCAAAACCTCCCTGATCCGGGCCTTGCTGCAGGAGCTGGTGGGCACGGTGGGGGCCCCCATGGGGTCGACCCGCGCCGTGACCCGCTACCGGCTCCGCCTGCAGGGCCTCAGCCGGGCCGTGATCCTGGAGGACACCCCGGGAATCCTGGAAGCGGGAGAGGCCGGCCTGGAACGGGAGGAGACGGCCCGCCGCCAGGCCGCCCGGGCCGATCTGCTGCTGCTGGTGGTGGATGGAGATCTGCGGGCGGCGGAATGGGACGTGTTTGAAACCCTGGCCAGTGTGGGCAAACGCCTCCTGCTGGTGCTCAACAAATGTGACCTCCGGGGAGAGCAAGAGGAGCAGCGCCTGCTGGCGTTGCTGCGACGCCGCTGCAACGGCCGCCTTCTCAAGGAGGACGTGGTGCCCGTGAGCTCAGCACCCCAGAGCGTGCCCATGCCGGGAGGGCGCCCCTACCAACCCGCCCCGGAGGTGGAAGCGCTGGTGCGGCGCATGGCCGAGGTGCTCCACGCCGAGGGGGAGGAACTCATCGCCGACAACTTGCTGTTGCAGTGCCGGGAACTGGGGGACGCCAGCCGCCAGCTGCTGGATCGGCAGCGGCGCCAGGACGCCGATCGGATCGTGGATCGCTACATGTGGATCGGCGCCGGGGTGCTGATGGTGACGCCCCTCCCGGGGATCGACCTGCTGGGGACCGCCGCCGTGAATGCCCAGATGGTCATGGAGATCGGCAAGGTGTATGGAGTGCAGCTGAGCCGTTCCTCCGCCCAGGATCTGGCCGTGTCCGTGGGCCGCACCCTGGCAGGCCTGGGGTTGATCAAGGGGGGGGTGGGTCTGCTGACCAGTGCCATGACGCTCCAGCTCCCCGTCCTGCTGGTGAGCCGGGCCATCCAGGCAGTTAGCGCGGCCTGGCTCACCCGGGTGGCTGGCCAGAGCTTCATCACCTACTTCCAGCAGAACCAGGATTGGGGTGATGGGGGTGTGCAGGAGGTGCTGCAGCAGCAGTTCAACCTCAACCGGAGGGAAGGGGCCCTGCGCCAGTTCCTGAAGCTGGCCTTGCAACGAGTGGTGGAGCCCCTCCAGCAGCAGGGTCTGCAGCTGCCACCCCAGCCGGGGCCAGGCTCCCGAAGGCCTCGGGTGGGGGAGGACGGAGGGGGCCGGAACGGTCCAGAAGGACCACCATCAACAGATAGAGCAGGCCGATCAGGATCGAAACCGCCCCGGTGACCAGGGCCACCCAACGGGGGCGCGGGGAAGGGGTACTCATCGGGAGGACACGGTGGGCAAACTGTGGCGCACCACCTGGGCGATCTGTTCCAGGTCGCCCAGGCCGGTATGGGGGTTTCCCAGCACGGCCTTGAGGTGGTGATGCCCTTGGTAGTGGGGGCGAGAGAGCATGAGGCGATGCTCCAGGAGGGCCTGGCGCGTGGCCTGGCTCCAGTGTTCACTGACGGCGGGATCGGCCCCCTCCAGCCGGAACGCGAGCAAGTGGAGGGTACCGCTCTGCAGCAGGAGCCGCGACTCTCCAGCCAGCAGGGCCTGGAGTTGGCGCTGCCGGTGGAGCGCCCCCACTAGGAGCCTCTCCACGCCCTGCCAGCCCAGTTGGCGCAGCCCCAGCCAAAGCTTGAGGATTTCAGCCGGACGGGACCCCTGCAGCCCCTCCTCCCCGCCATGGCCCCCTCCCCAACTGGGTTCCATATAGGGCAATCCGGTGCGAAAGGCCTCCTGAAGACAGGAGGGATGGGCCACCAGCAGCAGGGAGGAGGTTTTGGTGATGCCAATCACTTTCTGGGGGTTCAGGGTGATGGAATCAGCCCGGCCGAGGCCTGTCAGCAGGGATTGGGTCTGGGGCACCAGGGCGAAAGCAGCCCCGATGGCGCCATCCACATGCAGCCAATGGCCGTGGATATGGCACAGGCGGGCGATCTCCTCCAGAGGGTCGATCGCCCCCCTCACGGTGGTGCCCGCCGTGGCGACGACCGCAAGCACCGGCACCCCTCGCTGCCGCAGGTCTGTGAGATGGTGATCCAGGACCTCTGGCTGCATCCGGCCCCCCCGGTCCACAGGAAGGCGATGGAGGGCCTCGGGGGGCAGTCCCATCACCCGCACGGCCTTGTCCAGCGAAACGTGGGCATCCGCACTACAGATCACTACCCCCTCCCTTCCGGCCTCGGGGCAGCGGGCCTGACGGGCTGTCACCAGGGCCATGAGATTGCTCAAGGTGCCCCCACTGGCGGGCACCCCACCCGCCCCTGGGGGGAGACCCAGACGCTGGGCCAGCAGGGCGCAGAGGCTGCGCTCCAGGCGCCGCAAGCTGGGGGAGAGTTCGTCCGCCAGAAGATTGTTGTTGAGCCCCGCCGCAATCAACTCAGCCACGATGGAGGCCGTCAGGGGGGGAGGATCGAGATGGGCCAGGGCGCCTGGATGGCCAGGCTGGTAGGCCCCTTCCATCACCACCTGCAGATCAGCCAGCAGGCGCTCGGGGGGGAGGCCCTCCTGCTCAGGTTCCACCGCAGGGAGCACACTCAATCCAGGCAGGGGGGGCTGGGCAGCAGCCCGGCCCAGCCAGCGGCAGAGCATGGTGGCCGCCTGCTGCAACACCTCCTCCAGGAGGGGATCCGGGCCCAGGGGGTCGGCAAAGGGAGCCAGGGACGCTGGGGTGGAGGGCGGCGCCAGGGGCTCCAAGGGCTGTTCAGCGAAGGGGGGAGGGAGGGGCTGCGCCCAAGGGCTGTCCTCCATTCTGCCGCTGCCAGGGCGGCTTCTTTTGCAGAGGGCGACACAGGACCGGCGACGCGGGACCATGGACACCATGGAGAGCCATCGGCTGTGGATGGAGCGGCTGCTGCGCAGGGCTGAGCGGATCGGGGCCCTGGGGGAAGTTCCTGTGGCTGCTGTGGTGCTCGATGGAAGAGGGAGGGCCGTGGGCTGGGGCATCAATCGCCGCCACCATGGCCAGGATCCCCTGGGTCATGCGGAGCTGGTGGCCCTGGCTCAGGCCGCCGCGGCCCTGAACACCTGGCGTTTTCCTGATTGCACCCTGCTGGTGACCCTGGAACCTTGCCCCATGTGTGCGGGCGCCCTGATCCAGGCGCGCATGGGCACTGTGGTGTTTGCGGCGGCCGACCCCAAACGGGGTGCCTTGGGAGGCTGCCTGAACCTGGCCAAAGACCCCAGCGCCCATCACCACCTGAAGGTGGTTTCTGGGCTGATGGGGTTCGAGGCGGAGGAGCAGTTGCGAGGTTGGTTCAGGCAGCGGCGACAGCGGCCGGGGCCGAGGTCTTGAAGCGGGGCAACTCCGTCTCTAGGAGGTTGAGGAGCCGGTCGACGTTCTCAGGGGTGCTGTTGTAGCCCATGAGGCCGATACGCCACACCTTGCCAGCGAGGGCCCCCAAGCCACCGCCCACCTCAATGCCATGGGTATCGAGAAGGTGGCGGCAGAACGCCTTGCCATCCACACCTTCAGGGATCCGAACGGTGGTGAGGGTGGCCAGCCGGAGGGGTTCAGGCACGTGAAGCTCGAGGCCGAGCCGCCCAAGACCCTGCCAGAGCCGCTCAGCCGTGGAGCGATGGCGGGCCCAGGCCTGATCCAGGCCCTCCTCCGAGAGCAGGCGCAGGGCTTCGCGCATGCCGAAGTTCATGTTCACCGGGGCCGTGTGGTGGTAAACACGATCGGTCCCCCAGTACTGGTTGAGAAGGGACACATCCAGGTACCAGTTGGGCACCTTGCCCTTGCGCTGGTTGAGTTTGGCCTCGGCGCGGAGCCCCATGGAGAAGGGGCCGAGGCCCGGAGGGCAACTCAGTCCTTTCTGGCTGCAGCTGTAGGCCAGATCCACCTTCCATTCATCCAGGAAGAGGGGCACGCCCCCCAAGGAGGTGACCGTATCCAGCAATAGGAGACAGTCGTACTTTCGGCAGAGGTCACCGATGCCCTCCATGGGTTGGCAGACCCCCGTAGAGGTTTCGGCATGCACCATGGTGAGCAGGGCAGGCCGATGGGTGATCAGGGCCTGCTCCAGTTCATCCAGGCTGAAGGCTTCCCCCCAGGGCCGCTCAATGGTGACCACCTCGGCGCCGTAGCGACCGGCCATATCGGCTTGGCGCAGGCCGAAATAGCCCATCACGGCCACCAGCACCTTGTCGCCGGGCTCCACCACATTGGCGATGGTGGCCTCCATGGCTGCGCTGCCCGTTCCACTCATGGGCAGGGTGAGCCGGTTATCGGTTTGCCAGGCGTAGCGGAGCAACTCCTGCACCTCTCCCATCAACTGGATGTAGAGGGGGTCCAGGTGACCGATAGGCGTCCGGGCCAGGGCGGCCAGCACGGTGGGATGGGCATTGGATGGGCCAGGACCAAGCAGAAGACGGCTCGGCGTGGCGATCGGCTCCAGCTGAATCCTGTGGGTGCTGTTGATGGGGGGCAGGACGGGGAGTGGAGCCAAGATCTGAGGTCGAGAAGTGGGCCGAGGTTAGGAAATGATGCGACCGTTTAGCGGGCTCGCACGTTGCTGGAGGCAAGCCCCCGGCAGAGGTGATTGAAAGGAGCGCCAACAACCGCCTGAAGCGTGGCCTGGTCGGCCAGGCCGTCTTCCAGGAGCTGCTCACACACCACCTCCCCTAGGAGGGCAATGCTGCGCACGGTGGGGCCGGTGGGCACGCCGAGACTCTTGTAGGTGTCATCCAGGCCGTTGAGCACCCGTTCATCGAGCATGGTGACGTCGCCGGAGATCAGGGCGTAGCTGGCGTAGCGCAGGAAATAATCCATGTCCCGCAGGCAGGCGGCGAGACGGCGAGTGGTATACGCATTTCCGCCCGGCAGGATCAACTCCGGATCCTCCAGCCAAAGACGCTGGGAGGCCTCCCGCACGATCGAAGCCGCCTCCCGGTTGATCAGTTCCACCGCAGCCAGGCGCAGGGCGGATTCGCCAAAATAGGCATTCAGACGATCGGCCGCATCCCGATCGAGGTAGCGCCCGAGCTGGTCGTAACGGCTGATCAGCTGGCCGATTGCATCGCGCATGGGGGGATCGACGCACTGGTGCGGAACGTAGCACTCACTTTCCAGCCAGATGCCTGTCTGGGGGAGGATTTTTGCCAAGTTGACAGAAACGGTTACGCAGGCCGCTGCGTGCACCCCTTTGACCTAGGGAGTCGACCGATCTCCCTGGCAAAACGGTGTGAATGGATACAAGATGAAAACGTATCGCTGCGTACCGTTTCGGCGCTTGCTTCAGGGGAAAACCAGTCCCACTGAGTCCACCGCTGCCATCAGGCGGCCTTCTTTGCTGTTTCATTTTTCTATGGCCCAGACCGCCCAGGATGTTCTCCGCCGCATCAAGGAGGAGGGAATCGAGCTGATCGATCTCAAGTTCGTGGATTTGCACGGCAAGTGGCAACACCTCACCGTGTGTCAGGACCTGATTGACGAGAGCGCCTTCACTGAAGGAGTGGCCTTCGATGGCTCCTCCATCCGCGGTTGGAAGGCGATCAATGAATCCGACATGGCCATGGTGCCCGATCCCAACACCGCCTGGATCGACCCCTTCTACAGCCACAAAACCCTCAGCCTGATCTGTTCGATTCAGGAACCCCGCAGCGGTGAGCCCTATAGCCGTTGCCCGCGTGCCCTAGCCCAGAAGGCCCTCAATTATTTGGCCTCCACCGGCTTGGCCGACACGGCTTTTTTCGGTCCCGAGCCAGAATTTTTCATCTTTGATGACGTTCGCTACAAGAGCAGCAACGGCGCCAGCTCCTACCAGGTGGATTCCATCGAAGCCGCCTGGAACACCGATCGGATGGAAGAAGGGGGAAATTTGGCTTACAAGGTTCTCCTGAAGGAGGGTTACTTCCCCGTTGCCCCCAACGACACCCTGCAGGACATCCGCTCAGAGATGCTGCTACTCATGGGCTCGCTTGGGGTTCCCATCGAGAAACAGCACCACGAAGTGGCCACCGCCCAACATGAGCTGGGCATCAAGTTTGCCGAGCTGATCAGCGCAGCCGACAACGTGATGATCTACAAATATGTGGTGCGCAATGTGGCT
>JBEIGX010000056.1:0-12546 GCA_040381675.1 Aphanothece sp. | reverse complement strand
CGTCTACACCACTCCCCTCAACGCCCGCGCCCATCCAGACTTGGTGACCCTCGATGCTCTGCCCCTGTTCACCAATCGCCTGGCCCTGGTGTGCCGGGAGGATGTGGCGACTTACGAAAGGGTGCAGGATCTCCACTGTCTATTGAAAACACGCCTCCAATACATCCAGAAGTCCCATCCCCATCTCGAGAGGCTTCGCTTGCTGCCATGAGCAGTGTCTCCCCATTCTCCCAAGAGCTGCCCTTGGCCTTCGGCAATTGCCGCGCCAATGTGGAGCATGACCCGGATCAACTGGCCCAGCAGTTGCGTCGGGCCGTGCCTCTCCGGGATCTCTCCCCCTGCCGGTCCTCCGACCGCTTCCTCCACCGCTCCGTCCATGTGCAGGCCTCGGGTCTGGGCATCACGGCCGCAGCCCACTCCGCCGTCCATGGGGCCAACCATGCCCACAACCGGGCCGTTTTCACCCTGCCCACTCTCGGAGAAAAACGCTTCCAAATTGATGGTCGCAGCTACAAGGCTCGGGCGGGCCATGGTGCCCTCTTCCTTCCGGGAGAGCCCTACACCCTGGAAACCACCACCTGCAGCGGAGTGATGTTCACGCTCTGCCCCAGCCAACTGGCGGAAGTGGCCTCCGCCATGGCCGGTCCCGACAACCACTTCTTCAAGCCCACCGAGCGCCCGCTCCAGTTCCTGGAGAGCCATCCCCAGCAGGGCAAAATCCTGTCCCTGATGCGTCGCAGCCTGCAGCTGATCGACCTGGCCACCCCCCATGGACCCACGGTGTCTGGCCAACTGGGCCTGGATGACAAGTTGCAGCGCTTGATCGCCCTGTTGATCTATCCCAGCCTTGCCACGTCTCCCACCCCGCCCAGGCCTGGCCTGGGAAAGCGGGAGCAGGAGTCGTTTGAGGCCTTGTTGGCGGCGATTCAGCAGGATCCCATGGGAAATTGGAATCTCACCCGCATGGAACGCGAATCATGCCTGGGCCGGCTCCAGTTGCAGCACGAGTTCCAGGTTGTCTTTGATCTCAGCCCCCTGAAGTGGCTCCGCCACCAGCGCCTCTGCTGGTCGCGCCAACACCTCGACACGGCCGAGCCCATGGCCCTGGACTTCCTAGCCCTGCGGTGTGGCTACAAGAATCTCGCCAGCTTCCGCCAAGACTTCGAAGAGCAGTTTCAGGTGTATCCAGAAGCCATCCGCCGCGGCTGGAACGTCAGCTCTGGGTAACGGCCAGCAGATCGATCTCCAGTCCGAAGTCGGGATGGGAGAGCCGTGTCACCCCGATCAGGGTGCTGGGGGGCGGGAGATTCGGCGGCCACGGTTGGGGCAGGGAGGGGTCGCGCTGCATGGCCAGGAAGCCATCCATATCCAACACATAGATGCGCCGAAACACCACATCCGCCCAGGTGGCTCCAGCCGCCTCCAGCTGCAGGCTCAGGGCGTCCATCACATGCAGATACTGGGCGCGCAGGTCTCCCACCGCCACGGGCTCGTACTGGGCATCTGATGGGGTCTGCCCGGCGATGAACACCAGACGACCAGGGGCGGCCACGCTGATCACCCGGGTGTAGGCCGGATGGCGAAACAGTTCCGGAGGATTGATGTGTGTTCGCTCGAAGGTCACTCCCTTCTCTCCAGCCTCATGGTGTTTATGAACACTAGGATTTTTTTCCTTCCTCTGGTCTTGGAAGGCTTGACTGGGCTTCTCTCACTCGTTGGTGCTCTTGATTAAGGTATGGCCGCCACCGACATCCCAGATGGCTCCCCCTGAGGGCAGAACCTTTCCCGCAGCCGTTTCCGTGCCGGTTCGGTCCGTGCCCAAGGAGTTTCTGGATCCCCCCGCGGCCTGGAATCCCACGGTGGCCCTGTTTTTGAGTGGCTACGCCCTGGCAGGGCTCTCCATCTGGGGCTGGTTTGTGGCGGGATGGCCGTTGCCGGTGCTCCTGGCCCTGGGTTTCCTCGCTCTCCATCTAGAGGGCACCGTGATTCACGACGCTTGCCATAACGCGGCCCATCCCAATCCCCGCTGGAATGGGGCCATGGGCCACGGGGCGGCCCTGTTGCTGGGCTTCAGTTTTCCGGTGTTCACCCGGGTGCATCTCCAGCACCACGCCCATGTGAACGATCCCAAAAACGATCCCGACCACATCGTGAGCACCTTCGGGCCCCTGTGGCTCATTGCACCCCGGTTTTTTTATCACGAGGTTTTCTTCTTCAAACGCGCCCTCTGGCGAGGCAATGAACTGATCGCGTGGGGGTTGGAGAGATCTGTCTTTGTATTGATCATCCTTGCTGCCTTGAAGTTTGATTTTCTCCCCTTCATCTTCAATTGTTGGTTTGCTCCGGCCCTGATGGTGGGGGTCACTCTGGGTCTGTTTTTCGACTATCTCCCCCACCGCCCGTTCCAATCCAGGAATCGCTGGCACAACGCTCGCGTCTACCCAAGTCGTCTGATGAATTGGCTCATCATGGGCCAGAACTACCATTTGGTTCACCATCTCTGGCCCTCCATCCCTTGGTTTGAGTATCGGCCGGCCTATCTGGCCACTCGCCACCTTCTCGATGCGAAGGGATCCCCCCAGCGGCTCGGTCTCTTCGAAACGCGGAGTGACGCTCTCAATTTCCTCTACGACATCTTGCTGGGCGTGCGCAGCCACAAGCGCCGGCGCAGCCGTCTCCGTCCCCTTGCGGGTCTGATGCCTACGCGCCACGCCCGCAGAAGGGTGCTTGAACTGCTGCATCGCACGGCAGTTTCGCCAACCCGTTAGGTCTCGTCCCCAAGGATTCGGGGTACCCGGTAGAAATCTCCTTCCCGTTGTGGACCCAGTTCGAGGAGATCCTCCCGGATCGCGGTGCTCTCCACCGCATCCGGCCGGGTCACGTTGGGCACCTCCACCGCCCGGGTGGTTTCCGGCACCCCTTCCGTGTCCACCTGTTGCAGATGGGCCACGTAATCGAGGATTTTCTCCAGCTGGGCGGTGTAGGTGGCGATCTTGCTGTCGGGGATTTCCAGCCTGGCCAGTTCGGCCACCTTGCGCACATCGTCGGGGCTGATCTTGCCCATGCCCTGTCCACACTGTTGAAGGTGACAATACGCTGCTCTCCAGCGGGCCGCCTGGGCCCGTTGCCTCGATCTCGCGAGGGCGCTCGGCCCGTGCTCCTCTGCCCGTGCTCAGTCCTTCAGAAACCGCTCCAGATCGGCCGCCAGGGCCTCGGCCGCCAGACTGAGGAACCGCTCCCCGTGGTCTGCCCTGGCCAGGAAAGGATCGGATCCCATCCGGCCGTCCGGATGGCGCTCACGGAAATCCGCCGGTCCATGGATCGGGCCTGCGGGGGCCGGTTCCGGCAGGGGACGCTGCTTGGCTTCCAGGCTGGGTTCCAGAGCCAGGGTGAGGGCGATTTCGCTCGGGGTGGCGTGGTGGCCTTCCCGCTCCCCATAGAGCTTGCGGGCCTCTTGCATCACCGGTCCCGCCATGAACCAATTGGCCAGTTGGCAGCGCAGCCGAGGGGCCACGGGAAGGCCCTGGGCTGCCGCCGTGGCGTGGGCCTGGGCGAAGGCGCTTCGGGCGGTGGCGATGTTGCCACCGTGACCATTGATCACGAAGATCCGCTCGAAGCCATGGCGGGCAAGCGACATCACCACGTCGTGGAGGACCGCCAGCAGGGTGGTGGGTTGCAGGCTCACGGTGCCGGGAAAACCGAGATGGTGCTCGGCCATCCCGTAGGCCTGGGTTGGGGCCACGAGCACACCGGTACGGCGACCCACCTCCAGAGCCACAGCGGCGGCCGTGAGCGCATCGGTGCCGATGGCTCCGGTGGGCCCATGCTGTTCGGTAGAACCCAGAGGGAGGATGATCCCCTTGCAGTGGCTCAGATAGGCCTCCACTTCAGGCCAGCTGCGAAGGTCAAGCCGGATGCTCTCCGTTTCAGAGGCGGGCGAGGTGGGGAGGGATGTCATCACGGACACGGATTGGGACGTCAATCTGCCTAAACTCTTCTAAGTCGCTGCAGCGGCATGTTGCATCGAAAGCTTGCTCAATACTGTGCTGAGCAACGGTCCGTTTGGGTCTTTCTCAAAGACCAACAGTGCTGGCTGGAAGACGCCACGGTTGTGGATGTGGACGTCGACCTGGTCACCTTTCGCTACGAGGAGGAAGACGATGAGGGCGACGAGCGCCTGAGCTGGGAGGTGTGCGTGCCGATGGAGTCGATCGGAGCGGTGAGCACCCGGCTGGCGTCCGTCAGCCGCATGACAGGGGTGGAAGATTTGGCCACCACGGGCGATTGTCCTGAGGCGGAACGACTGGGGCTGCCTTGAAACTTGCAGATCAGTGGGCCGTCCCGTTTCCGTCGTAAGCATCGGTGTCGTAGTAGCCGCCTTTGGTACCGAAGAACAGGGTGGTCAAACAGAAGAGTCCACTGCCCGCCAGAAGGACGGTGGCAAGGGTCAGGCCATCGTTCATGGCTGATCACAACGTTGGATGCCACCATTGTGGTGGCCCCAGGCCAGTTCTGCTGCGCCCTGTCTCGCTTGCCGCACATCGCGACATCCAGGCCTTGGGAGACCACCTGGCTGAGGGCGGCTGGGCTGAAGGGGGATGGCGGTTGATTCGTGTTAGCTGCCCCAGCACGGGGGTGACAATCGCTATTGATTTCCTGTGGCTTTGGCCTCTGATGTTTGCGGAAATTTGACAAGCCTACTGAAATGATTTGCTGGGGCATTTCTGTTTCACTAATGGATAGAAAATCCCTTCGTATAGCCCTCGGTCATATGTTGTCATTTCGCGAGGATTCATTCCTTCCATGGATCCATAGTAAAAGTCGGCGGCTTTGTCGAGTAAAAACTCTGAGCCGTGGGCTGCTTGCGCTACTCCTGTTAATGAAATTGTAGCCAGGGCAATAATCTTTGCGGGCTTCATTGCATTTCCGGCTGCAACCCTGGCTATACGTGTCAAAGTCACTCCCATAGCCGCCACGCGCTCCCAGCACCTCCCCCAATCCTTCTTCGCCCGCCCCGCCGAGGTCGTTGCCCCCGAGCTCATCGGCTGCCTGCTGGTGAAGTGCCAGCCCTCAGGCGAGCTGCTGTGGGGTGTGATTGTGGAAACGGAGGCGTATTCCCAGGCAGAGCCCGCCTGCCACGGCTATCGCCGCCGCAGCCCCAGCAACGCAACGCTCTTCGGGGAGCCTGGACGGTTTTATGTCTATGTGAGCTATGGCATTCATCACTGCGTGAACGTGGTCACCGATCGGGCGGATTGGGCCAATGGGGTGCTCCTGCGGGCTCTGGCGCTGCCCCAGGAGCCGGAGCGGGTGGCCGCCGGACCGGGGCTTCTGGCCCGTCGGTTTGGGATGGATCGCCGCCACGATGGGCTCTTGGCCGATCCTGATCAGGGGCTTTGGCTGGCGCCCAGGCCCGCCAGGCTTCAGGATCGAATGGAGCAGTGGAATGGGGAGGACAAACAGCTGGTGACCGTCACCACCCGGATTGGCGTTCGCGAGGAGGATCCGCTCCCCTGGCGTTGGTATCTCTGTCCCAGCCGCAGCGTGAGCCGCCGGGCCCCTGGGGATCGCGCGCCAGCGAAGACCCTGGCCTGGCCCGTGGAGGAGGACTGGCACCCATGACGGCCTGGAGCCACCCCCACGTCCTGGATCTGGCCTCCTTTTCGGTGGAGGATTACGCCACCGTGCTGGAGCTGGCCCAGCGCTTCCGGGCCCTGCCCGTGGCGGGAGCCCGCAAGCTGCCGGCCCTGCAGGGACGGCTGGTCACCACGCTTTTCTTTGAACCGAGCACCCGCACGCGCAGCAGCTTTGAACTCGCGGCCCGCAGGCTCTCGGCCGATGTGCAGACCTTTTCCCCCTCCTCCAGCTCCCTCAGCAAGGGGGAGAGCCTGCTGGACACGGCCCGCACCTATGTGGCCATGGGGAGCAACGTGCTGGTGGTGCGCCATGGCTGTGCGGGCGTGCCCCAGAAGCTCGCCCGGGATCTGGAAGCCCTTGGCTCCGGGGTTGCGGTGCTCAATGCCGGGGATGGCCTCCACAGCCATCCCAGCCAGGCCCTGTTGGATCTGTTTACCCTGGCCCGCCACTTCGCCCCGGAGAAGCCCAACCCTGGGGCCCTGCAGGGTAAACGCATCGTGATTGTGGGGGATGTGCTCCATTCCCGGGTGGCCCGCTCCAACCTCTGGGCCCTCACTGCCTGCGGCGCCTCCGTGGTGCTGTGTGGCCCGCCCACCCTGCTGCCCGAAACCTTCGCCGCCTTCACCGCCTCCCCACCGCCAGGCCAGGCGCTGGATCCGGTGGCGTTCCGGGGCCGTGTGGAGGTGGTGCGCGATCTGGAGGAGGCTCTGCCCGGGGCTGACGCGGTGATGACCCTGAGGATTCAGAAGGAGCGGATGCGCCAGCATCTTCTGACCAGTCTGGACAGCTATCACCGCCGCTATGGCCTCAGCCATCGGGTGATGGCCCTCTGTGGCCGGTCCGTGCCCGTGCTTCACCCCGGCCCTGTGAACAGGGGCGTGGAGATGGCCGGCGACCTGCTGGACGATCCCTCCATCAGCCTGGTGGATGAACAGGTGCGCAATGGGGTGCCGATCCGGATGGCGTTGCTCTACCTCCTGGCGGCGGTCCTGCCCGAAGAGGCTGGACTGAGGGAGCCAGGCGTCAAAGAAGCTTGAAGCCCTCCAACAGGAGGCCATAGAGCAGTCCGATCCGTGCCATGTCCACCAGCTGCACCAGCAGCTGATCGCCGGAACCCTCCCGCAGGACCCGACGGGTTCGAACGCTTACTTCCAGCACCACCACGCAGATCATGGCGGCGATGACATCCATCTGATCGAGCGCCCCGGTGATGGTGCCCAGTCCGACTCCAATCACAAAACTGATCAGCACCACCACCAGGAGGAGCGACAGACGGCGCCATGGATTGGTCGACCAGCGTTGGAGGCGGGATCCAGCCTCAGCAATGGTGGTCTGGAATCGGGTTTGCTGGTAGCGCAACGATTCTCAATCGCTGTGGAAAAGCTGATCCCGGAAGGAGGCTGGTGGTGGGCAAGAGGGGCAGGGCTGCCTTTGGCCGGTTTCTCAGGGGGTCTCCAGAAATGGGAACCCCTGAGGGGGGCCGGCGGTGATCCCCATCACCCGACCCGGAACCCTGCTCCCCCATATCTACACCATTTCTGGGGGTGTGGAAGCATTTTCACCCCACCCATAGGGGATGCCAATAAAAAAGCCCGAGGCCGATGCCCGGGCAGGTGATGGGGACGACGCAAGGAAACCAGTCAGCACAACCCTAGGCAAGCAGGGCCAGCCGCCAGGGGGACCGTCCTTAATTTTTTGTTGACAGAAGGATCACTTTGGTGTGCTGATTCACAACATGAAGGGGCTCGGTTCAGGGTTCCCCTTCTTTCTTTCGGGAAGTTTTCCCTTCCAGCAGCTCCATCAGGGCTTCCATTTGCGCCATCACCCCTCTCAGCTCACCGGCTTCCGGGAGTAGCCCGTCTTCGATCACACCTTGGTGCATCTCGCGAAGCTCCTGGCGGATGTAGCGGAGGTGACTGACCACCTGCTCGCGTTTGGACTGCGACATCGTTTGTGTCGGGCTACAGCTTCCCTATTTACCCCATCACCGCCCCGCAGGGGGTGGGTTTCCCACCTTGAGCCGCTTCAGGATCGGGCGGATGCGTGTGTTTGATGGAGAATAGGGGACTCGAACCCCTGACCTCTGCGGTGCGATCGCAGCGCTCTACCAGCTGAGCTAATTCCCCTTCCCTCCAATTATCCCCCCTGTGACCCACCCCATCAGCGCCTCCCTCCCTTCCATCTCCCAGGACAGGCTGGAGGCTTTTGATGAAGCCACCACGGCTGAGCTGGCCCGGAGGCTGGAGGAGGACGATTACCCCAGTGCCTTCGCCAGCCTGGAGGATTGGCATCTGCTGCGGGCCCTGGCCATTCACCGCCCGGAGCTCGCCGCTCCCTACGTCCACCTGGTGGATCAGGAACCCTTTGACGAGGATTGATCCACAGCTGGACGTCTAAGCCGCCTGAGCCAGGTCGTCAGCGTCGTTGGGTTGCTGGGGCTCCGGATCGTCCTGCTGGAGCAGATCAAGAAACGTGCGCAGCTGCAGTCTTGGGATGTAGGGCCACCCCCCACTCGACTCCATGTCCTGGAGGAGTTTGAACAGGGAGCTTCTCTCGGAAGGAAGACTGGATCGGAAGGGACCGTCCTGGATGGAGCGATGCAGATGCTCGAGATGGCGGAGCAGGGTCAGCAGCACCTGGGGGTCTTCCCCATGAACAGCGGCGATGCCACTGATCTGGGCGAGGAGTGGTTGAATCTCCGCTTCCAGGGCGGCCAGATCAGGAGATGCAACAGGAGAGACATCTGATTGGGGGCCTGAAGGACCGGAAGGCGCTGGTGGTCTCGGATCGGGCCTGGCAGTCATCCTGTGCTTCTGGCGTAGGGGCTGGATGGCCCCTACAGGTTGTTGAGACAGATCATCAATCTACCAGGGACGGGGGGGTGAAGACCGGTAGGATCCGCCAGAAGCCCAGTTCCGAACCGTTCCTGCGGCCACTCTCCATGCGTTTTCGTCCCCTGCTGGCCATTGTGCTGGCGTTCTGCCTCACTCTGGTGACCGCCTGCAGCGGCGGGGCCAGGGCTGTTGATCGGAGCAGCCTCACCTACGACCAGATCGTCAACACCGGGCGGGCCAATGATTGCCCCACCCTTCCGGATACGGCTCGAGGCACCATCCCCCTCGACCCCTCCTCCACCTATCAACTGAAGGAAATCTGCCTCCATCCTTCCGAGGTTTTTGTGAAGGGGGAACCCACCAACAAGCGGCAGGAAGCCCAGTTCGTGGCAGGCAAGATCCTGACCCGTTACACCTCCAGCCTGGATCAGGTGTTCGGCGACCTGAAGCTGGACGGCAAGACCCTCACCTTCACCGAACTGGGGGGGATCGATTTCCAGCCGATCACCGTTCTTCTTCCGGGTGGTGAGGAGGTGCCCTTCACCTTCTCCAGCAAGGAGCTGGTGGCCACCGGCACGGGCGACACCCTCTCCACCAGCACGGATCTCACCGGGCCCTACCGGGCGCCCAGCTACCGCACTAGCAATTTCCTCGACCCCAAGGGTCGGGGCCTGACGACCGGTTACAGCAGCGCGGTGGGTCTGGTGCCCGCCGGGGATGAATTCGGCAGTGAAACCATCAAGCGCTATGTGGATGGCACCGGCACCATGAACTTCTCCATCACCAAGGTGGATGCCGATACCGGTGAATTCGCCGGGGTGTTCACAGCCATCCAGCCTTCCGACACCGATATGGGCACCAAGGCAGCTGTCGATGTGAAGATCACAGGCGAGCTCTACGGCCGCCTCGAGAAGGCCTGAACATCGAGCCCTCCCTGGGGCTCTTCCTCTCCAGCCTTCAGGGGGTCGTACGACCCCCTTTTTCATGCCCTGCAGAAGAAGCAGGCATTTGCTGGCCGTCTGGGAGAATCCCCCTCTCCCTCATGGGTTCGATGTCCATTGCCTCCACTCGCTCCGCCCTCATCCCACCCCATGGCGGCTCCCTGGTGAATCTGATGCTGGGCCCCGAGGAGCAGGGGGCCGCCAAGACATCGGTGCACCGGCGCCTGGAGTGCAGTGATCGGAACGCCTGCGACGTGGAGCTGCTGGTGGTCGGGGGATTTTCTCCCCTGCGGGGATTCATGCACCAGGAGGATTACGACGCGGTGGTGAGCGGTTATCGCACCACCAGCGGACTCCTCTTCGGCTTGCCGATCGTTCTGGACACCGACGATCCAGCCATCGCCATCGGTGATCGTCTGCTCCTCACCTATCGGGGCCAAGACCTGGCCATCTTCACCGTGGAGAGCCGCTGGGAGCCCGACAAGGTGAAGGAAGCGCAGGGCTGTTACGGCACCACGTCACTGGAGCATCCGGCGGTTCGGATGATTGCCTGCGAGCGGGGGCGCTTTTACCTCGGCGGCAGTCTGCAGGGCCTGGAGCTCCCCAGGCGGGTGTTTCCCTGCCGCACCCCCGCCGAGGTGCGGGAAACCCTCCCCCATGGGGAGGATGTGGTGGCGTTCCAGTGCCGCAACCCCATCCATCGGGCCCACTACGAACTCTTCACCCGGGCGCTCCAGGCCCCCAACGTGAGCGCCGGGGGGGTGGTGCTGGTGCACCCCACCTGCGGCCCCACCCAGGAGGACGACATTGACGGTGAGGTTCGCTTCCGCACCTACGAGCGGTTAGCGGAAGAGGTGGCCAACCCCCGCATCCGCTGGGCCTACCTGCCCTATTCAATGCACATGGCGGGCCCCCGGGAAGCCCTGCAGCACATGATCATCCGCAAGAACTACGGCTGCACCCACTTCATCATTGGCCGCGACATGGCGGGCTGTAAGTCGTCGCTGAGCGGAGAGGATTTCTATGGCCCCTACCAAGCCCAGGATTTTGCACGGGATCAGGCCCCAGAACTCGGCATGGAAACCGTGCCTTCTCTCAACCTCGTCTACACAGAGGAGGAGGGCTATGTCACCGCTGAGCACGCCCAGGCTCGGGGACTGCACGTGAAGACGCTCAGCGGCACCCAGTTCCGCCGCATGCTGCGCGGTGGTGAGGACATTCCCGAGTGGTTCGCCTTCCGGAGCGTGGTGGAGGTGCTACGCGCAGCGACCTGACCATCCACGGTTAACATTCCTTAACTCCATACCCATTCGTCCGGAGGCGATCCCTTGAAGAAACGGTGGCGGAACGCAGGGCTCTATGCCCTCCTGGTGATCGTGTTCATCGCTCTCGGCACGGCTTTCCTCGACCGGCCAGACCCCGCCAGGGCGCCACGCACACTCCGCTACAGCGATTTCGTTGAGGCCGTTCAGGAGAATGAGGTCTCCCGTGTGTTGATCTCCCCCGACCGCGGCACGGCTCAGGTGGTGCAGAACGATGGTCAGCGGGCGGTGGTCAACCTGGCCCCGGATAAGGATCTGCTGAAGCTCCTCACCGACCACAACGTCGACATCGCGGTCCAACCCAGCTCCGAGCCGGCGCCGTGGCAACAGGCGGTGGGCAGCCTGCTCTTCCCCCTGCTCCTTCTGGGTGGATTGTTCTTTCTGCTCCGTCGGGCCCAGTCCGGAGGCGGCAACCCTGCCATGAACTTTGGCAAGAGCAAGGCCAGGGTTCAGATGGAACCGCAAACCCAGGTCACCTTCGGGGATGTGGCGGGGATCGAGGGGGCCAAGCTGGAGCTCACCGAGGTGGTGGATTTCCTCAAAAACCCCGATCGCTTCACGGCCGTTGGGGCCAAGATTCCCAAGGGTGTGCTGCTGGTGGGCCCTCCCGGCACCGGCAAAACCCTGCTGGCCAAAGCCGTAGCTGGAGAAGCCGGGGTTCCCTTCTTCTCCATCTCCGGCTCAGAATTCGTGGAGATGTTCGTTGGTGTGGGAGCTAGCCGCGTTCGCGACCTCTTTGAGCAGGCCAAGAAAAATGCTCCCTGCATCGTGTTCATTGATGAGATCGATGCCGTGGGCCGTCAGCGGGGCGCCGGCCTGGGCGGTGGGAACGACGAGAGAGAGCAGACCCTCAACCAGCTCCTCACGGAGATGGATGGATTTGAAGGCAACACCGGCATCATCATCGTTGCCGCCACCAATCGTCCCGATGTGCTCGATGCGGCCCTGATGCGTCCAGGCCGATTCGACCGCCAGGTGGTGGTGGACCGTCCCGATTACGCCGGTCGACTGCAGATCCTGGGGGTCCATGCCCGTGGCAAAACCCTGGCCAAGGACGTCGATCTCGACAAGGTGGCCCGTCGCACCCCCGGCTTCACGGGAGCCGACCTGGCCAATCTCCTCAATGAGGCCGCCATCCTTGCGGCCCGTCGTGAACTGAGTGAGATCTCAATGGATGAAGTGAACGACGCCATTGAACGGGTCATGGCGGGGCCCGAGAAGAAAGACCGGGTGATGAGTGAAAAACGCAAGCGCCTCGTGGCTTACCACGAAGCCGGTCACGCCCTCGTGGGTGCCCTCATGCCCGACTACGACCCTGTCCAGAAGATCTCCATCATTCCTCGCGGTCAGGCTGGGGGCCTTACCTTCTTCACCCCCAGCGAAGAACGCATGGAATCTGGCCTTTATTCCCGCGCCTACCTGCAAAACCAGATGGCCGTGGCCCTGGGAGGTCGGGTGGCTGAGGAGATCGTCTACGGCGACGACGAGGTCACCACAGGTGCCTCCAACGACCTGCAGCAGGTGGCTCGGGTGGCACGCCAGATGATCACCCGTTTCGGGATGAGCGATCGCCTCGGCCCCGTGGCACTTGGCCGCTCCCAGGGAGGCATGTTCCTGGGCCGGGACATCGCCGCTGAGAGAGATTTCTCAGAAGACACCGCCGCAGCCATCGATGAGGAAGTTTCTCTCCTGGTGGATGAGGCCTACAAGAGGGCGAAGGATGTGCTCACAACCAACCGCCCCGTTCTCGATGAGCTGGCCGACATGCTTGTGGAGCGGGAGACCGTGGATGCCGAAGAGCTGCAGGAGCTT
>JBEIGX010000055.1:0-12555 GCA_040381675.1 Aphanothece sp. | reverse complement strand
GTGCCCCTGAGCGATCGCAGCGAGCTGATTCTCGACATCTTTGCCCAGCGCGCCGCGAGCGCGGCCGGCCGTCTGCAGGTGGAACTGGCCCAGTTGCGCTATCGCCTCCCCCGTCTCACCGGCCGCGGCGTGGCCCTCTCTCGCCAGGGGGGTGGGATCGGTACGCGGGGGCCGGGGGAAACCCAGCTGGAAAAGGATCGTCGGGCGATTGCCCGCCGCATTGATCGCCTGCAGCGGGAGGTGAAACGGCTGGAGGCCCATCGCGCCCGCCTGCGCCAGGCCCGGCGTGGGGTGTGCCGTCTGGCGCTGGTGGGCTACACCAATGCCGGGAAGAGTTCCTTGCTCAATGCCCTCAGCGGGGCGGCTCCAGAGGATGGGGTGCTGGCCGCCAATCAGCTCTTCGCCACCCTGGATCCCACCACCCGCCGGCTGAACCTGGAAACCCAGGGCCGAAGCCGTGAGGAGCCGATCCTGCTCACCGACACGGTGGGCTTCATCCGCCACCTGCCCCCGGCCTTGGTGGAGGCCTTCCGCTCCACCTTTGAGGAGGCTCTGGATGCGGATGGGCTGCTGCTCGTGGTCGATCTGGCCGATCCCGCCTGGCCCGAGCAGCTGGCCACGGTGCGTGCGGTGTTGAAGGATCTCCAGGCGGACCGGCCCCAGCGGGTGATCGGCAACCAGATCGACCGTTGCCCCGCCGGTGAACTCGATCGGGCCAGAGCCCTGGAGCCCGACATGCTCTTCGTGTCCGCCACGGCGGATCTGGGCCTGCGCCATCTGCGTCAGCTTCTGGTGGCCTGGGCGGCCGAACTCACCGCTGTGACAGGATCAACCTCTCTTCTTTAGCCCTCCCGCCATGCCCCTTCAGCTCGGCGACACCGTTCCTGATTTCACCCAGGAGTCCCAGCTGGGTCCGATCAATCTTTACGACTTTGCCGGCGATCAATGGGTCGTGCTCTTTTCCCACCCGGCCGACTACACACCGGTGTGCACCACGGAACTGGGCGAAGTGGCCCGCTTGCGTCCGGAATGGGAGAAGCGCCATGTCAAAACCCTGGCCCTGAGTGTGGATACGGCGGAGAGCCACCAGGGTTGGATTGCGGATATCAATGACACCCAATGCACCGTTGTTGACTATCCGATCCTGGCGGATTCCGATCGCAAAGTGAGTGATCTCTATGGAATGATCCATCCCCAATCACTCAATAACCTCACCGTTCGTTCGGTGTTCATCATCGATCCCAACAAGAAACTCCGCTTGCAGATCACTTACCCTGCCAGCACGGGCAGGAATTTCCATGAGATTTTGCGGGTGATCGATTCCCTCCAGCTCACGGACCATCACCAGGTGGCCACCCCTGTGAACTGGAAGCAGGGGGACGATTGCGTGGTGGTGCCCTCCATCCCCACCGATGAGGCCCGGGCTAAATTTCCAAGAGGTGTCACCGAGATCCGCCCCTATCTGCGGATGACACCCCAACCCAATTAAGGGGTAGCCGACATGACCCAGTGGTGGCAATGGCAGGCCAGCTCGGCCCAGGATGTCTCCAACAGTTTTGCGGTGATCGGAGTGGGCCGCTTCGGCAGTTCGGTCTGCCGGGAGCTCACCCGTGCCGGGGCGGAGGTGCTGGCGATCGATCTCAATTCGAGGGCGATCGACGAGTTGCTCCAGGACGAAACGGGCATTGAGGCTCGCATCGTGGACTGCACCGATGAGGATGCCCTGCGGGCGGCGGGAGCCCTCGATGTGGGCACCGTGGTGGTGGCCATCAGTGAACCGATCGAAGCCAGCATCACGGCCACGCTCATCGTCAAGGACGCGCCTGAAACCAGGGTGCAGCAGGTGATCGCCCGGGCCACAAGCGATCTGCACGAAAAGATGCTCCGGCGGGTGGGGGCCGACCGGGTGGTGTTCCCCTCCAAGATGCAGGGAGCGCGCCTGGGACAGGAGTTGGTGCGCCCCAATCTCCTGGAACGGCTCCGCCTGGACGATTCCAACAGCATCGAGGAGATCAAGGTGCCTCAGGAGTTCATCGGGCGCTCCCTGCGGGATCTGAATCTCCGCAAGACCTACCGGGTGAATGTGCTCGCCGCCGGAGCGGCCAACCAGCTGATGGTGAATCCGCCGGCCTCCCACGTGCTTCGGGAGGGCGAGGTGCTCGTGGTGATGGGCAGCGCGGAAGCGCTCGAGGCTCTCCCCAGCCGCTGACCAGCATGTGGGTTGTGGGGCTGATGAGCGGCACCAGCGCCGACGGTGTGGATGGGGTGCTGGCGGAATTCCAGGGGTCCCCCAGCCGTCCCCGCTGGCGGGTGGCCCAGGCCAGCTCCATCCCCTACCCGGCTGATCTCCGGGACCAGCTCATTCGCTATGGCCAGGGCGATGCCCTGCCTGCCGCCGCCGTGCTGGATCTGGTGGAACGCCTGACGGAGGTGCAGGCGGAGGCGGCGGTGGCCTGTGATCCCCAGGGGCGGGCGGAACGGGTGGGCTGCCATGGGCAGACCCTCTGGCACCGCCCTCCGGAGGACGGCCGGGCCGGGGCCAGTTGGCAGGCCCTGATGGGGCATTTTCTGGCCGAACGGCTCGGCAGACCCGTGGTGTTTGATTTCCGTGCTGCCGATCTGGCCCTGGGGGGCCAGGGCGCTCCCTTGGTGCCCGCCACCGATACGGCCCTGTTGGGGGGCATCGGGGGGTGGCGCGCCGTGCTCAACCTGGGGGGAATTGCGAACCTCACCCTGATTCCGCCAGGTCAGGGCCCTGACCGTCATCGGCCCGTGCGCGGGTGGGACTGCGGGCCGGCGAACACCCTGATCGATCTGGCGGTGCATCAGTTCAGTGGGGGCCGGCTGCGGTTTGACGAGGAGGGGCGGTGGGCCAGGCAGGGCCGCATCAACGAGGCGGTGTTGGCCACCTGGCTCCAGGAGCCCTATCTGCGCCAGCCACCGCCGAAATCCACTGGCCGGGAGTTGTTTGGCGCCGCGGATCTGGAGCGTCGGCTGGGGGCCCTGCGGGAGCAGGGCAACCCCGCCTCCCCAGCGGATGCCCTGGCCACGCTTACGGCCTTTTCGGCGGCGGCCGTGGCCCAGGATCTGCGCCATGGTCCCCTCCCTTTGGAACTCCTGGTGGCCGGAGGCGGCACGCGCAACACCTTTCTCCTGGAGCAACTGCGGCGGCGCTGCCGCGGGCTGGTGGTGCGGCCCCTCTCCGAGCTGGGCATCGGTGACCTGGAGCGGGAAGCCCTGGCCTTTGCCCTTTTGGCCTGGTGGCATGCCCTGGGGCACCCCGGTTCCCTTCCGTCCGTCACGGGAGCCCGATGCGCCGCTGTGCTGGGGGTATGCGCCAGCCCAGCCTCGCATCGGGGCGCGGGTAGGCCGGCGCCTTCTTAGGGAAGCGGATCAGGTGTCGCGGGGGCGCTGCAGGCGCAGGCGCCTGGGAGCGCCCCGGAGTCGGGAGGGTTTGGCCTGCTCCTGCCGTTCCAGCACTTCGCGAAACCGTTCCGTCTGCCGTTGGGGCTCGTTGGGCCGCTCGCGGCTGCGCTGCCGCTCCCGCGCTTCCACCCCCTGCTGGATCAACACCTTGGCCATGTTGCTGATGGTGCGGGAGTCTTCCTCCGCCAGGGCCGCCAGGCGCTCACAGAGCTCTTCCGGCAGCACCACCTGAATGCGGGGCGATTTGGGGCGCCCGCTGGAAGAGGTCTGACGGGTCGCCACGACCGCGGGATCGGATCGGATAAGAAGAAGTGTACAGAGTTAGTCAAGGGTAGTATCCAGCAGTATGATTGTGGTCCTGATCCGTTCTTCGCCTCTTCCTTCTCCTCTCTCACCCATCGGACAACCCCATGGCTCGTTCCGCTTCCGCCGTCCCCTCCTCCCCCGCTCGGGCCGCCAAGCCCAGCACCCGCACCGTTCGCCCCCGGCGCACGGCAGAGCGCAGTGATGTGCTCGTGTCTGCAGTGATCAGCACCTACCTCCTTACCCACCTGCACCACGTGTTGCAACGGGCGGAGTTCGGCGCCCAGCAGGAGGGCCATGAGGGCCTGGCGGCCAACTATGCCCAGCTGCGCAAGGTGCTCTGCCTGGATGCCCGCAGCATGGAAGATGCCTCCGCCAGCGGGCTCGCGGAAGATGGCAGGCCCCTGGCGGCCTGAGCCAGGGGCCTGAAAACACGCCACCTGGACGCGATAGCGTCGTGGTCCATGGATGCGCCCGATGACTGCTGCCAACGCCGCTGCGCTTTACGCCAAGATCAGTGAGGATCTTGAACTCACCCAGTCTCTCTTCCGGCAGGCCTTACAGGACCCCAGTGGTGCCCTTCAAAGGATCGTGGAGATCGGCGCGGAACAGGGTCTGGTCGTCACCCCTGAGGAGGTGAAGAGCCATATCTCCGGCCTGGAGGACAGCGCCACCAAGCAGTGGCTCCTCAAGGCCCGGGGCGGGCTCTGAACGGGCAAGGCTCTCGTGCTTCAGGCTTTGCTGGGAGGAAGGAGCCGGAAGCGAACGCTGGCGTCGGTGCATTCCACCGCCTCCGGCCCAACTGAAAAAAAGCCAGTAGCTCACTAGCGCCAGGCCGGCGGCCACCACCAGGGCGGCCAGTTGTTCCAGGCGCTTCATCATGCTGCATCCTCCATCCCCAGTTTGCCTGACTCCGCTTGCGAGGATGGGGACTCTTTTCCCCTCCTCCGTGCTGCGCCTAGAACGCATCAGCAAGATCTATCCCACCGGTGAAGTCCTGAAGGAGGTGAGCTGGGAGGTCAAACAAGGCGATCGTATCGGCCTGGTGGGGGTCAACGGGGCGGGGAAGTCGACCCAGATGCGCATCCTTGCCGGACTGGAGCAACCCACCAGTGGCCAGGTGCTGCGGCAGGGAGAGCCGCGCATTGCGTTTCTGCAGCAGGAGTTCGATGTCAATCTCCAGCACACGGTGCGGCAGGAGCTGTTTCAGGCCTTCAGCGAGGCTGCTGCGGTTCTGAATGCCCAGGCCCTTGTCGAGACCGCCATGGGCTCCGAGCGGGCCGCCCAGGAGCCCGACCATCTGCAGGAGCTGATTGAAGAGCTGGGCCGACTGCAGCTTCGTTTTGAAGGGCTTCATGGCTACGAGCTGCAGGCCCGGATCGACCGGCTCCTCCCCACCATCGGTTTCTCCCTGGAGGACGCCGAAAAGCTCGTGGGCGACTTTTCCGGTGGCTGGCAGATGCGGGTGGCCCTAGGCAAGATTCTTTTGCAGGATCCGGATGTGTTGCTGCTCGATGAGCCCACCAACCATCTCGATGTGCAAACCATCGAATGGCTGGAGAGCATCCTGCTGAGCCAGGAGCTCCCCCTGGTGGTGATCAGCCACGACCGCACCTTCCTGGATCGGGTCTGTAATCAGATCGTGGAGACGGAGCGGGGGGTGTCGCGCCACTATCTGGGCAATTACAGCCAGCACCTGGAGCTGAAGGCCCTCGAGAGTTCGGCCCAGCAGGCGGCCTTTGAGCGCCAGCAAAAAGACTTGGCCAGCCAGCAGGCCTATGTGGACCGTTTCCGGGCCAGCGCCACCCGCAGCACCCAGGCCAAGAGCCGGGAAAAACTGCTCCAGAAAGTGGAGCGGATTGAGGCTCCCACCGAGGAGATCGCCGGGCCCCGCTTCCGCTTTCCTCCCGCCCCCCGGTCGGGGCGCCAGGTGGCTCACCTGGCCAATCTCACCCACGCCTATGGGGATCGCATCCTGTTTCTCGGGGCTGAGCTGGAGATTGAGCGGGGAGACCACATCGCCCTGGTGGGGCCCAATGGGGCTGGCAAATCCACCCTGTTGCGTCTGCTGATGGGTTTGGAGACCCCTCTGGAGGGCAAGGCCAGCCTGGGGGATCACAACGTGATTCCTGCCTATTTCGAGCAGAACCAGGCCGAGGCCCTCAATCTGGACAAAGAGGTGCTGGCCACAGTGTTTGAGGCCGTGCCGGATTGGACCCAGAGCCAGGTGCGGTCGTTTTTGGGGCGCTTCGGTTTCAGCAACGAAGCGGTGTTCAAGGAGGCCGGCATGCTCAGTGGGGGGGAGAAAGCCCGGTTGGCCCTGGCCCTGTTGCTCCTGCAGCCCACCAATTTGCTATTGCTCGATGAGCCCACAAACCATCTCGACATCCCCGCCAAGCGCATGCTTGAGGAGGCTCTAGGGGGGTACGAGGGGGCGGCGGTGCTGGTGTCGCACGACCGGGCGTTTGTGTCCAAGGTGGCCAATCGCATCGTGGAAGTGCGGGATGGGGAGCTGGTGCTCTATCGGGGCGACTTCGCCTATTACCAGGCCAAGAAACAGGAAGAAGCCGAGCAGAAGGAGCGGCAGGAACAGGAGCAGGCGCGCCTGGCCAAGCGGGATGCCAACCGCCAGCGACAAAAGCAGCGGGATCAGGAGCGTCGCTCCAAAAGCCAGCCCGTCGACGGCCCCCTGGCAACGGACGGAACGTTGATTTCCTGACTCGCCGCTAACACCTGTCGCATCGGCTACTTGGCCCCCTGAAACAGTTTGTAGCTTGTGGCCACCTTCTGGAGGTGCTGCCATGTCCGAGCCACTCGCCCTCACCCTTGGGCAAAAGTTCGAGCTGGAGCGCATGAGTCGGGCCATTGATGCCACCGCCGATCCCCAGGCGCTGCGGGGTTTGGCCAAACAGTTGCTTCAGGCCTGGCACAGCCAGAAGGCCGCCACCCAGTGGGTCATGCGCCAGCAACTGGGGGCGCCTCCAGCCTTCGTTCCCAAAGGCGAGGAGCCCAAGCCCATCACCAGGCCAAGCAACCTGGATATTCTCTGAATTTGCTGGAATCCCGGCTCAGCTGGCCAATTCCCCAGGGATCACGGGCACCTGGAACGGTTGCCCGCCCCTGACGATGGTCAGGCGCAGGGAACGCCCCACCCCGGCCCGTTCCACGGCGCTGATCACATCGCTGGGTCCTGTGATCCGGGCTCCATCCACCGCCGTGATCACGTCGCCCTGCCGTAACCCGGCTGCGGCGGCCGGGCCTCCCGGTTGAACGGCCACCACCCTGGCTCCGTTCTGGAGATCATTCCCCTCCTCGCTTCGCACCACATCCAGCCCCACGCCGATCATGGGGTGGCTGGCCCGGCCGGAGTTGATCAGCTGGCTGGAAATCTGGCGGGCCCTGTTGATGGGGATGGCAAAACCGAGTCCGGCTCCCGGACCGGAGCGCACCAGGGTGTTAATCCCCACCACCTCCCCACTGGCGTTGAGCAGGGGGCCGCCGGAATTTCCTGGGTTGATGGCGGCGTCCGTCTGGATCAGATCCAGCCGCTTATCGAGAATGCCAAGCTTGCGGGCATTGCGGTTGAGGCTGCTCACGATCCCCAGGGTCACCGTGTTGTCGAGCCCGTAGGGATTGCCTACGGCAATCGCCCAGTCGCCCACCTGCAGGGCATCGGAATTGCCCAGGGGAGCCACGGGCCAGGGGCCCTGGCCCTGCAGCCGCACCACAGCCAGATCGGTCAGCCGGTCACGACCCACCACCCGGCCCTCCACCCGTCTGCCGTTCTGGAGCCCCACGGTGACCCGTTCCGTCCCTTCCACCACATGGGCGTTGGTGAGAATCGATCCATCGCTCTGGAAGATCACCCCGCTGCCCTGGCTGCGCTCGGTGCGTTGGGAGGGCGAGGGCATCTGCCCCCTCGGCATTCCGAAGAACTGACGGAAGAGGGGATCGTTCAGCAGGGCATTGGGAAGGCCACCGCCGGAGCGGGACACCACGGTTCGCTCGGTGTCGATCGTGACGACCGCCGGCGCGGTGCGCTGGACGGCCGTGGCCACAAAGGACTGGCGACTCAGCACAGCCCCCGCGGCTCCGGCGGCGGGGGTGGGTGCGGGTTGGAGCGCCATCAGGCCCAGAGGAAGGCTGGCGACCGCCAGCGCAGCGGCGGTGCTCAAACCTGGAACGCCTTGAAGGGAAGGAGGAAGCAGGCGCATGGAGGGGGCGGCCAGGATCGCCGAAACAATGGCTGAAACGTACGGTCTTTTCAGGAGGCTCAGCAGGGAGGCAAACCGCCCAGGCACCCTGGCCGCACCCCTAAGATATGTAAAGTTTTCTTTCGCTCCGTGGACACCAGCCGACTCCTCCTGGCCTTCCTTGCCTTCGGCGCAGCTTGCACCACCCTCTGGGCCTGGATGCTGGCCACCGCGAATTCTCCAGCCGAGCGATGATGGAAGGGCGTCACAGGCGCCTTCATCCCTTCCATCCCTCGCCGACCGCACCGGTCATCCTCCCCCTCCCATGCCAATCGTTCTGGCTGAGCTCTTCCCCGTGATCTATGGGGTGTGCTTCCTGTTCTTGCTCTGGCAGGCTTTCCGGGTCATGGGTCGGGGATTCCGTGCCATGCAGCGCTCAGACGATCTCTCTGCTCGCCCCTCCGCATCCCCCCGCCAGCAGGAGAATCGCCTCGGCAAGCTCACCATCCATCCCGAGCTGCTCGATGCCAACGGACAGATCACCCAGGAAGACCTCCTGACGGTTCGCTTCTCCGATGACAGCGGGGAACCGGTGCGCCCCATCGACTAGTCAGCGTCTGACGACGGTTTTCGGTGCATGCATGAATAGGCTCAAGGAGAAAGCACCCGAATCCAAGCCGATGGTGGATCAGAGAACCCGTATCGTTGCCGCCGTGCTCAACGCTCTCAAGCTCCCCCCCCGGTTTCGCCTGAAAATGGTGAAGGAGGATCCGATTCGGCTCGAGCTGAGTCTCACTCCCGCCTATGGCAAGGACCCCATCCTGGTGGGCATCGTTGAGTCGCAGGATCTGGTGGCCCGGCGGGATCGGGAAGGACGAATCCCCCGGGATCTGCAGGGCACCTGGGACTGGACCGTGCGCCATGGAAAGGTGACCACCGGCGGCTGGAATCCCTATCTCAAGGAAGCCCTGCAGACGATGTTTGAAACGGGCTTGCCCGCCATCGTCTACGAGGAAACCACAGGTGAGGTGTATCACCCCGTAGACGGCATTCGCCACGTGCGCTGAGGCCCTGCCCGCGCCCCTTCCCATCGATGGGCAGCTGGCCGCCATCGTGGCGGCGCTGCTGCCTTCGGGCGCCACCGTGCTCCTGCAGGCTCCTCCGGGGGCGGGAAAAACCACCCGGGTTCCCTTGGCCGTTCTGGAGGCTCTGGATGGAGCCGACCAGCTGCTCCTGATTCAGCCCCGCCGCCTGGCGGCCCGTGCTGCCGCCCAGCGCCTGGCCCAGTCCCTCGGGGAGCCGGTGGGGGAGCGGGTGGGCTACAGCGTGCGTCTGGAGAGCCGACGCAGCATCCGCACCCGGCTGCTGGTGGTCACTCCGGGGGTGTTTCTGCGGATGCTCCAGGCCGATCCCGCCCTGGAAGGCTGGGCCCTGGTGGTGTTCGATGAGGTGCACGAGCGCCGGGCCGATCTCGATCTGGCCCTGGCCCTGCTGCGCCAGGCCCGGCAGCTCCTCAGGCCTGAGCTGCGCCTCCTGCTGATGTCGGCCACCTTGGATCTGGAGCCCCTGGCCGCGGCGCTGGATGGGGCCACCGTGCTCACCTCCATGGGACGGTCCCATCCCGTGGAGCTCCACTACCAGCCTCCCCGCTCCGAGGAGCCCCTGGAGCGGCAGGTGGTTCGGGCCCTGGAGTCCTGGTGGCTGCCGGAGCGGGCCCACGGGGAAACCGTGCTGGTGTTTCTGCCCGGTCAGCGGGAGATCCGCCGGGTGCAACGGGCCATCGCCGCCACCGCCTGGGGGGCGCGGTTGGCCTGCGTTCCCCTCCATGCCCAGTTGTCTCTCGCCGACCAGAGTGCGGCCATCGGCCCGGCCCGTGGGGTGGAGGGGAAGGTGGTGCTGGCGACCTCCATCGCCGAGAGCTCCCTCACCCTGGCGGGGGTGCGCCTGGTGATCGACAGCGGACTGAGCCGTCTGGCCCGCTTTGATCCCTCCACGGGTATGGATGGCCTGGTGACGGTGCCCTCCAGCCAGGCCAGTGCGGAGCAGCGTCGGGGCCGGGCGGGGCGCCTGGGACCAGGGTGTTGCGTGCGTCTCTGGAGCGCCGCCGAGCAGGAACGCCGCCCCCCCTTCACCACCCCCGAAATCCTGGACACCGACCCCCTGCCCCTGGCGCTCCAGCTAGCGGCCTGGGGGGCTGGCCAGGGGCAGGATCTGCCGTGGCTGGATCCGCCCCCGCCCGGGCCCCTAGCCCAGGCATGGGGGCTTCTGGGGCGGTTGGAAGCCGTGGATGGGGAAGGCCATCTCACCGCCCACGGTCGTTCCCTGCTCCAGGTGGGTCTGCATCCCCGGCTTGGCCACATGCTGGTGCTGGCGGAGCAGAACGGATGGCTCCCCCTTGCCGCCGCTCTGGCGGCCCTGCTCAGTGAGCGGGATCCCCTGGCCAGCCAGCAGGTGGGCGGCGATCTCCTGCTGCGCCTCGACTGGTTGCTGGCCCCCACCTCCGCTGGAGACGGCAGCCATCGCCTTCTCCACAAGCTGCAGAGGGATCTGGAGCAACAGGTGGCGCGGGCCGTCGGGCGTCCCCAACCCCAGGCGCCCCCCTCCGACCTCGATGGGCGGATCAGCGCCCGCCTCATCGGTTCGGCCTACCCGGAGTGGATCGCCCTTTCCAGGGGGCAGGGGGATGGGCGATTTCTCCTGCACAACGGTCGAGGTGCCCGGGTGCATCCCCAGGATCCCCTGGCCTCGGCCGACGCCCTCGCCGTGGCCGCCGTGGATGGGGTGGGCCAGGAGGCGCGGGTGATGCTGGCCGTACGCCTGGATCGGGCCGACCTGGCCGACCTGGCGGCTCCCACCCTGGTGGTGCGTCAGCAGGCCCGCTGGGATCCCGCCGCCGAGCGGGTGCGCTGTGAGGAGGAGCGCTGTTTCGGGGCCCTGGTGCTGGCCCGGGGGGCCTGGCCGGAGGCCCCTGAGGAGCGGGTGCGGCAGGCCATGCTGGCGGGGCTGGAGGCGATGGGGCTGGAGGCCCTCCCCTGGACTCCGGCCACCCGGCAGCTGCAGCAGCGGCTGGCCCTGGCCCATGTCCATCTAGGTGCCCCCTGGCCCGATCGGCGCCTGGAGACGCTCCAGGCCGATCCGGAAACCTGGCTGGGGCCTTTTCTGGACGGCACCCTGCGGAGTCGGGCCGATCTGGCCCGGTTTCCCCTTGGGGAGGCCCTCTGGGCCGACGTCGACTGGCAGGCCCGCCAACAGCTGGAGTCGCTTCTGCCCACCCACCTGGCCGTGCCCTCCGGTCGGCGCGTCCCCCTCGACTACGGCGGTGAGGGGCCCGTGCTGGCGGTGAAGCTCCAGGAAATGTTCGGCCCGGTGCCCCCCCTCCGCCTGCTGGGGGGGCGTCTGCCCGTCACCCTCCACCTGCTCTCGCCCGCGGGCCGTCCCCTGGCCATCACCTCAGACCTGGAGCGGTTCTGGCGGGAGGGCTATGCCGCCGTACGGAAGGATCTGCGGGGGCGCTATCCGCGCCATCCCTGGCCGGACAACCCCCTCGAGGCGATTCCCACGGCCCTCACCCAGGCCCGCCTGCGGGCGGCCGGCTCCCCCCCTCAGAAGTGAGAGGAGAGCACGGAGGCGAAGCCGAAGTGCCGAAGCCCCTCCACAATGCCCGCGCAGCCATGGCCCCTGGCCCGATAGGTGCGCTTCATGGTGGGGAAGGCTTTCACCAGGGCTGGCTCGGCGTTGCCCACCATCACCCCCTGATAGCCCGTTGTGAACATGGCCAGATCATTCAGGCTGTCACCGGCGGTCACCACCCTTTCGGGGGGAACCTCCAGGCATCCGATCAGGTCCGTGAGGGTGCTGCCCTTGTTCACTCCGGCCGGGAGCACATCGAGATATTTGTTGCCCGACACCAGGCAGTCCACCCCCATGGCTTCCACGGCCTGCAGGTGGGCGGTGTCCAGGAGTTCAGGGTCGATCAGATAGGCCAGGCGACGCACGGCGCTGACGGGCTGGGAGGACAGCCCCGGGATGCCCCGCAGCAGGGGCAGCACCCGCTCGGCCTGTCCATGCCATCGCCGCTCAATCGGCTCAATCACGTGGGGGATGGGGGTCAGACTCACGCCACAGGCCACCGTGCAGCCCACATCGCCGATCACCAGGTGAGGCGCCTCCAGGCCCATGGCGGCCTCCTGCTTCAGCACCCGGGCGATGGACGCCAGATCCCTCCCCGTGTTGAACACCAGCAGCACGCTGTCGCGCCGGGTGTCCAGCCAGCGGTAGAAGCGCCGTCTCCACCGGGGGGTGCCCTCCAGCAGAGTGCCGTCCAGATCGGTCACCAACACCAGCTCGGGAGTCGTCGGCAGGCGGGCCCGGATGCCCTTCTCCAGCTGCTGGCGAGGGCTGGCAAACACCTGAGGGGGGTGGGAACGCATGGGGGAGGCCAGGGCCGGGCCCGATCCTCGGCTACCTCGTGCCCTTTGCCTAGGGTGAGCCCCTGAAACGGACGGGCGGCATGGAATGGAACGCCGAGGCCGTGGAGGCCTTCGAGCCCCTGCTGCCCCGTCATGGCCTACACCGCTACACCGTGGCCTCCCTCAATGAGGCCATCGCCACCCTGATTGGCAGGGGATTTGCG
>JBEIGX010000054.1:0-12602 GCA_040381675.1 Aphanothece sp. | reverse complement strand
TAGCAGAAAGTCTCAACTTCGACGCAACATTGCTGCTGGAAGGTGGAGGCGAAAATGGGAATGTGCAGAAGGCCGCCGATAAGGCTCTGGCAGCCATGTTGAAGGCGGCCCAAGCCCTTCTCAAGGTGCCGAATGTGGACATCCCCGACCATCCGGAGACTATTGTCCGCGACTTCCGCCAATACTTCTACGACACAGAGCTGTTCTTCGACCCCTTTGTTCGGGGCAAATTCGCCAGTTACTTCTTCACGGCCTACGAAAATCGTCAGGAACCAGCGACCCTTGACCGAGCAAAACAATCCGTTGAAGAGGCCCGACTCTTCATTGAGGCTGCCTACGAATGCCACTCCCGCCTGCTCCAGTCCGGTCTGGCGTCCACGGAGGCCTTCCAACGCTGGTTCCAGGAACGGCAACCGGTGAGCAGCTAAGGGATCCCGCGCAACACTCTCCTTTCACACCTTCAGAACCCCACGTCACGCTGAACAATGGATGTCGAGCGTTTTTGTCTGAAATTTCCTGCCTATCCAAGCCAGGTGGATGAAGCATCCTTTATCCCCATCTTCCACGAATGGATCCGCGTTAAAAAAATTCCTGGGGCCCTCATCGACGTGGCGGATTATCGGCACGTGCCAGAAGGTCCTGGGATCATGCTGATCAGCCACGAAATCAACTACGCCATGGAGCATGGCGGGGGGCAGTTTGGCCTGTCGGCACAACGCAAAATGGGGGAAGGGGCCAGCCACCAAGAGCGGATCGTGAACCTGGTCAAACGCTTAGCTCTCTTCGGTTCCCTCCTGGAGTCGGATGGGCGACTCGAAGGTCATCTTCGCTTGGAAGGGGAACGGTTCTTCTATGTAGCGAACGACCGACTGCGACTCCCCAACACAGACGAGGGTTTTGCAGCGCTGAAACCCGATCTGGAAGCCGCTGCTCAAACCCTCTACGGCGGCGCTGCTCCCGTCACCGTGACCCGAGTGGGCAATGATCCCCGTGATCGCCTCACTGCCGTGGTGGAGACCACCGGAACGGTGAACCTCTCTGCCCTGGCTTGAGGGACGTCGTCGATGGCTAGGAACCCCAGACCATCTCTTTCAGGATGGTTTGGGGAGTCACGGTTGGGGTGGTGCGAATGGCAGGGTCCCGGTGCAACTCGCGCTCCAGCATGCGGATGCGGCTTTCCCTTAAGCAGTATTTGCAGCCTCCGCTGGTTTGCAAGTGCTTCTCGGGCGTAATGGCAATCACCTTCACCGGATGAAGCGTGCAACGTATATGGATGGGAGTTTTATAACTCTTATACAGAATCTGACTGTAGTCGTAGTGATCAGCAAAGCGAGCCCGGGCACGTTGGAGAAATGTTTCCCTACTTATGGGGCTGCCCATGGTTTCGCCACAAACCTCAATAGTCTGCAAATTTTCGCAGGTTTCAACCAACCCGGTGCGGCATGGCCCCTTCCGCAATAGAACGTCATGGGCACTCAGGAAACGGCCTCAAACACCAGAGCCACTCCGTTGTTGCAGTAACGGAGGCCTGTGGGCCTGGGGCCATCCTTGAAGACATGCCCCTGATGGCCCCCGCAGCGGCGGCAGTGATATTCCGTGCGAGGCACAAGGAGTTTGAAGTCCACCTTCGTAACCACCGCCCCCGGAAGGGGCTGCCAGAAGCTGGGCCATCCGGTGCCGCTCTCGAACTTGGCGTCCCCCTTGAACAAGGAGAGTTTGCAGCCTGCACAGCGATAGACCCCGGCCCTCTTCTCCTTGTTCAGAGGGCTGGAAAAGGGAGGCTCAGTGCCTTCCTGCCGCAAAACCCTGTAGGCCTCTGGAGAGAGACGGCGTTTCCACTCCGCTTCGCTCAGGGCCCAGCGGGGATCTGTGGCCTTGGAAGCTGCTTCCACCCGTCCGGGCCTGGACCACAGGGGCATGGAGCCGGCCAGAGCTGCCGAGATCGCCCGCAGGCTGGAATGGAGCAAGGCGCGACGAGGCACGGTCACGGGTAGTTATCCGACCCAACCGGCGCTGAGGATGACGGCCAACACAAGGAAGAGGGCCATCAGGGTCCAGGAGATGCGGTTGAGTGTGGCCTCCGCGCTGCGGGCACTGGTGAACATCCCGCTGCCACCGGAGACCAGTCCGCCAAGGCCATCCCCTTTGGGGCTGTGGAGCAGGATGCTGATGATGAGCAGAATGCCGCTCGTCATCCAGAGCCAAGAGAGGGCAGATTTAAGCATCCATCCACATTAGGCTCAGACGCGCAGGGTCTGGGAAGTCATTTCTGCGGACAGGGGCACGGCCGCAGGTGGGATCAGGGATTCCCCACTCATGCGTTCCGGTATCGGCAGACCCAGGATGGTGAGCAGGGTAGGGGCGATATCCGCTAAGCCACCGCCCTCACGAAGCCTTACATCGGTGCCGTGACCGGGCAGCTGGCGCTTTTCACCCTCGACCAAAATGACAGGGACGGGATTGGTGGTGTGGGCCGTCCAGGGACGGCCATCCGGGCCTTGCATCACCTCAGCGTTGCCATGGTCTGCGGTGATGAGCATGGTGCCTCCCATGCGCGTCGTGGCTTCGATCAGCTGTCCAACACAACGATCCACCATAGTGATGGCTTCGGCTGTGGCTTGCATTTGACCGGTGTGGCCCACCATGTCAGGGTTGGCATAGTTGATCACTACGAGGGAATAGATCCCTTTATTGATGGCCGCAATGCAACTCGCTGTGAGCTTTTCCGCTGACATGGCTGGCTCCATGTCGTAGGTGGGGACGCGCGGGGATGGTACGAGATGGCGGTCTTCGCCTGGGAAAGCCTGCTCAATACCCCCATTCATGAAATAGGTGACATGAGGATATTTTTCGGTTTCAGCCGTGCGGAACTGGCGCAATCCTTGTTCGGACACCACCTGACCCAGCAATCCATCCAGGGATTCCGGCGGGAACGCAACGGACACCGGAAGCCCCTGCTCGTACTGGGTGAAGGTGACGAGATGGAGAGGATGCAGGCGTTCGCGGGGAAAATCATCAAACTCCGTTAAAGCCAAGGCGCGAATCAGCTGACGCACCCGATCGGGGCGAAAGTTGAAACACACCAAGCCATCCCCTGGCTCCAGCAAGGTGGGCTGAAACCGCACGGGTTCCAGAAATTCGTCGCTGATGTTCTGGGCGTAGGCGTCAGCAAGAACGTCCTGTGGGGACTGGCTGCTCAGGGAGCTGGACTCCGTCAGCAAGCGATAGGCCTTTTCCGTCCGGTCCCAGCGATGATCCCGATCCATGGCCCAATACCGGCCGCAAAGGGTGGTGATCTCACCGACCCCCGCCTCCTTGATCAGGGCCGCCACCCGCTCGAGATACTCCGGACCGCTGGTGGGCGGTGTGTCACGACCATCGGTGATCACATGGATGCAAACCTTGTGCAGGCCCCGTCCAGCGGCCCAGCGAAGGAGCCCACCCAGATGATCCAGATGACTGTGCACTCCACCATCGGAGCAAAGGCCCAGTAGATGCAGGGGCCGATCGGTGGCGATCAGAGTGTCCGCCAGGGCATTGAGGGCCGGATTGCGAGCCAGGCTTCCATCCCGAACGGCCTGGGAAATCCGCACCAGTTCCTGGCGGATGATGCGACCCGATCCGATGGTGAGGTGCCCCACCTCGGAATTACCCATCTGATCCTCGGGCAAACCAACCGCACTACCACTTGCGGCGATCAACGTATGGGGATAGGCCTCCCACAGGGCGTCCATCACAGGGGTGTCTGCTGCGGTGATGGCGTTGAACTTGCTTTCTGGGCTGTATCCCCATCCATCCAGGATGGCCAAGACAACAGGCGCGACAGGAAGGGCGTCAGCGAAGTGCAGCACCGGGGTGGCCGTCTTGTGACGGGCCTGATGGGAAGGAGGGATTGAATTCACCCTAGTCCAGCTCGCTGATGGGTCCTCATCCGTGCCAAAACTACATCCAGGCCATCCAGGGGACCGGAATGGGTGACAAAGCGTCAGGCTTTGGGGACATCCCATAGCAAAAATCTTCCCCTTAGCATCGTCATCCGATTGCTGGGCAATCTGCTTGGCCGACCCCACTTCTGAGCCTGGCTCCCGCGTCGAGATTCTTTCTTCTCAAGAACTGGGACGCACCCTTGATCGGCTCGCCTCCCAGGTGCTGGAGACCGCCGCGAGATCCCAGGACCTCCTGCTTCTGGGGATCCCCACCCGGGGTGTCGCCCTGGCCAAGGTGCTTGCCGAGAGGCTGACTGCCATCGCCGGACATCCCATTCCCCATGGCAGCCTGGACCCCACCTTTCACCGGGACGACCTGGCACGGGTGGGAACCCGACTGGTGGAGGCCACCTCCCTTCCCGAAAGCGTGGATGGTCGCCTGGTGGTGTTGGTGGATGACGTGATTTACACCGGTCGCACCGTACGGGCCACCTTGGAAGCCCTCCAGTCCTGGGGACGGCCCAGGAAGGTACAGCTCGCCGTCATGGTGGATAGAGGCCACCGTGAATTGCCTATCCAGCCCGATTTCTGTGGGCGGGTGGTACCAACCTCAAGGCAGGAATCGATCCAGCTCTGCCTGAAGGACGTGGATGGGGAAGAGGGAGTCTTTCTCCTTCATCCCTGAGGAAGGGCATTCATCAGAGCTTCGTGAGTTCGTCGGCCCGGAAGTGGGCACGAAACTTGCCGAAGGCCACGACCACCGGCAGGGTGGGACTCACCGGTCGTCCTTTCCAACCATCGATCACGTTCAACACCTCCCCCTGCTGACCCTCAAGGTCGAAGGGCTGGCCCCGATGCTCTGGATGGGTGAAGACGACCACACTGGAACTCACAGTCACCCGATCACCCGGCTGCATACACCCTCCTGAATCGGCGTCATCCTGTCATGGCCGGTCCTGCATTGCTGATCGGTGCTGGGCCCCATGGAGTCAGCGCTCACAGGTGGCCTCCGGCCCCTTGTCCTCCAGCCGACCTCCCAGGGCGCGGCAGGCCTCTGAAAAAGCCTGCCAATCAGGCACTCCTGCAGCCACACGCTTCTTGACAAGCTCATCGAGGCGCTTGCCGGAGATCGCGTAGGGCAGAGGACCATGGACCTCCACCCTTTTCCTTTCCACCTTGGCCAGGCCTTCTTCCACGGTTTGGCGCAAGGGGAGACTTTTCTGCCGCCAGTAGGGATGGCTGAGCCCATTGAGAGCGGCGAGGGCTTCCCACCACTGACCCTTTGCCGCCAGGGTGCTGGCCAGCTCCACATCCAACTTGTTCTTGCCCCAGGTCTGCTGGAACTGGTTGACCATCGCCGCCACCCCAGGATCCCCTCCGGCCGTATCGGTGAGGCGCAGCAGGGCGAGCGACGCGTCCAGCTCCCCCCGCTCAAACATCTGCATGGCGATCCGTTGCAACCCTGTCTTCCACTCCTGCAGACGTTCGATGTCAAGGGCCGTGGCGGCCTTGGAATTCACCAACTCCTGCTGCAGACGAAGGGCCTGGGCCTGTTTCTGCCCTTGCCACAACCGCTCAGCCGCTTCTCGCCGACAACGGCCGCTGTCCTCGGTAACGGGGCTGGGCACCCACTCCAGAAGCTGCAGCCGGCGCTCCAGCCGGAGACACTCCTCGATTCGCAGATCAGCGGAGGCGCCCCTCAGCTGCTGGGTCAACTGCTGCTTCCACACCCACAAGCCCGAGATCCCGAGTGTGATCGCCAGCAGGGGCAACCCCACCCACCGATGCACCCGGGCCAGGGACCTTGAGACATCATCCGCCAAGGCTCACCTCCAGTGCGGCCGCCGCACTCAAGCAGAAGACAACGGTCAGTGCACCGTTCCCAACACCAGTTTGGGCAGAGGGGTTCCCGCCAACAAATCCACCCCTTCCATCTCCAGTTCGGCCCTTCCATTGATGGAGAAACGAAGCCGCACCCTGTCGACACCAGCGCCGCCGGGGGGGGCGAGCGGCAACCGCAGGGGGGTCTCCGACCAAGGCCGCACGGGCGCGAATCCATCCTGACGGGAGCGGATCACCGGCACCCCGTTCTCAAACACCACCTCGGCCCGCTCCTGGGGCAGGGGCTCCCCAAGCACCAGCTCCAGGGAGGCCTGGTCTTCCTCACTGCAGGCCAGAACCAGCTCCAGGGGTTGGGGTGTGGGCCAGAGCTGACCGGCTTGGAACAGGGGATGCCAGAGATGACAATGGCTGCGTTGATCCCAGAACCGCAAGGACACCCCACGGCTCAACACGTCCTTGACCTGGACCCCGGGGGTGAGGGCCAGGGCACCCATCGCGATGGCCTCCACCGGGCGATCGTCCCGCAGGGCCACTCCCGGCAGGGCCTCCTGCAGAAACCGTCGCAACCATGGAATGCGGCTGCTGCCGCCCACGGGGAGAAGGGCATCGAGCTGGGAGAGTTCCAGGCCATGGCGTCGGGCGGCTGCCCCCATGGCCTCCAGCAGCTGCTCCATCACCGTGGCCAGCCCTTGGTCGTTCAGGAGCTGCTCAAAGCTGGAACGACTCAGGCGAAGCTCCACGGGAGCACCGGCCGGCAGGGTTGCAATCTGATAGGCCTCCTCCTGGATGCTCAAAGCACACTTGAGGGCCTCCGCCGCGGCCAGCAGCTCCCCAGACAAGGGTTGCCCAGGGCAGAGAGCGCCGACGATCCAACGATCCAGATCGCGCCCCCCCAGGGGCACCCCAGCCTTGCCCAGCACTTTCGCCGTGCGCCACCGCTTGCTGCTCTGGGTCAGATCCCTGCCAGCAAAGCGCAGGAGCTGGGCCACCGGAGCCGAGCGCCCCTCTCCTCCTTCCAAGGCCACCAGGGACAGGTCGAGGGTGCCACCGCCAAAATCCACCACCAGCACCTTGCTTCCCGGGGCCAGGCCGCAGCCGATGGCCGCTGCGGTGGGCTCATCCACGAGGGCAATCTCCGCCACGGGCAACGACTGACTGACCTGCTGCAACCAGCGGCGGTAGCCCCCATACGCATCGATGGGGGCGGTGAGGACCAGGCGGGTGGGCTCCAGCTCCGCTGGGAGGGCCTCCCAGATGCGTTGCAGGAGCAGGGCTCCGGCCTCCTCTGGCGACAACCAGGGCGTGGCGGCCGAAGGTTCCCCTGAAGCGGGCCCACCCTGGGGAACGCCAATCCAGCGTTTGAAATCCCGACACAGACCAGGGCCAGCGGAATCGGCCAGCCCTGCCTCCAACACCTGGCGACCGATCAGGGGCTGGAGGTGGCCGGGATGGCTCAACCAGAGCAGGCTCGGCACCAGGGGCGGATGGGCGCCGCTGTAGGGAGGGAGGGGCAGCAGGGTGGGGGTGCCCCGTTCCTCCTGCCAGGCCACCACCGTGGTGGTGCTGCCGAGGTCGATCGCGAGGGTTCCCGCCATGGGCTTGGGGCAGATGCGGAAGAGACTGATTTAGTGTGGGGGATGTATGCGGTGATTCGATGCAAAGCGGAGCCGATCTCAACCCGAAGGAACTGGCACAGAGGGCTGAGAGCTTGATCCGGCATTCCAGCAACCGCTATCTCACCACCGTGCGCATTGCCTTCCGGGCGAAGCAACGGCGCTTTGATGATTTTGATGGGCTGTTGGATGAATCCATGATCAAACCTGTGCAGAGGGCGATCGTGGAGCTCAGCGATGAGCAGGACCAGCCCGATCTTCTCCCCGGCTGATCCGCGTGCTGGAAAGGGAAGGCGAAGGGTGGCGGCTGGCCTGGGATGGTCAACGCCACCCTTTTGCCATGTTGATTGGCGGTGAGAACTGGGCGAGCGAATTGACCGCTGCCGAGGGCCAGGCCCTCTTCAGGGCCATGGAGGCCCTGAGGGATCAACACAGCGCGCTGGTTGGTTCGCTGATGGAGGAGGAAACAATCTGCCTGGAATTCCAGACCTGCACGGAGGAGCGGGGGGGCGAGCTGTGGGTGGCCCTCGAGGGGGATCGCCAGGACTGGATGCTGCGTTTTGTGCTGCAACCCGGCCCAGGACAACGGGGTCTGGAAGGAGGGTGGTCGCGGCACGCCGCCGCGGGTTTCCTGCAGGCTTACAGCAATCTGCTGGCTCCAGCCATCCAGGGGCCGGTCACCGTCGACCCATAAGACCCGCCCCAACCCAGCACTGATGAGCAAACGTGATGGGTTGTCTTCTCCCCATTCCCCCCCCAACGAAGCGGGGGTTTTCCAGGAGTTTTCCCAACCCGGATGCTTGGGGCAGAAGGGTGGGGAGGGGTCCTGTGGAAAACGTCCCCGGACACTCTGTTCCAGCTTGACGAAACGGTCAGGGTCCTCCAGATCAGCTGGACCCAGCCAATCGTCCGCCCTCACCCCCTGCGGGGACTGCTGTCTTTGGGTAAGACAGCCGTCCCCGTCCAAAGTCTCTTCAGAGTTGACTCTGACTCCAACCTGTGGAGAAGTGGTGGGGCATTGGGGAGCATTGTTGATGGTCGGGAGCCGAGGGGAGCGTGGAGATCGCGGGGAAGGTGGGGAAGCTCATGCTCACGATGACGGAACGGTGAGCCTGATGGCGGAGGTACCCGAGACGCTCCTGGAGTCGATGCGCACCTTCATTGACCATCACCCCCATTGGGATCAATACCGACTGGTTCAGGCGGCTCTGGCCGGTTTCCTTGTTCAACATGGCTGTCAGGACCGTGCGATCACCCGTTGCTACCTGGCCAACCTGTTCCCTGGTCAAAGCCGATTCCATGGTTCCATCCACGAGACACCGCGGAAGCGGCGCCCCCACACGACGGACACAGGATGGAGACCTGAGGTCAGGAGCGACTGGGAAGCCGCCTAGGGTTGGGCTCCGAGAAGGGCATAGATCCGGTGGGCGCTGGCCTCGCCCACCGGAAGAATGGACAACCTGTTGCCCCTTCGAACCACTGCCAGCTCTTCCTCGTCAAAGGATTGGCGCAACACCTCCAATGAGAGGAGTTCCGGGAAGGTGCTGAGGTAGCGCAAACGCACGCAATCCCAGCGGGGGGAGGCAGGTTTCGACTTGGGGTCGAAATACTTCGATGCCTGATCAAACTGGCTCGGATCCACCAGTTTCGTCTCCACAACCTCCATCAATCCCACGATCCCTGGAGGGGTGGCATTGGAGTGATAGAAGAAAGCCCGATCGCCCACCTGCATGGTTCGCATGAAATTGCGGGCCTGGTAGTTGCGGATCCCATCCCAGAGGGTGGTTCCCTCCCGCTCCAGATCAGCGATGCTGTAAGCCTCGGGCTCACTTTTCATCAACCAGTGGGCCGGCAGGGTGCTCACAGGGCCTCCACCAGCCGGCGGAAATGGTCGCCCCGAGCCTCGAAATTGCTGTATTGGTCGAAACTCGCGCAGGCGGGTGAGAGCAACACGGTGCGGCAGCCCAGCCGCTTGGCCAGGTCGTGGGCGGTGGCCACCGCCTCCCCCAACCCCTCGATGGCTGCCACGGTGCCTCTGTAGCCGCCCTCCGCCAGCAACAGCCCAAAGGCCTCCCGGGCCTCGCCGAAGAGCACCACCGCCGCCGCCTGGCGCTGCAGCTGGTCCAACCAGCCCTTCGCCTCACCCTCTTTGGCCTGGCCGCCGGCCAGCACCACCAAGGGCCCCTCCAGAGCCTTGAGGGCCACCTCCGCGGCGTCGTAGTTGGTGGCCTTGCTGTCGTTCACCCAGGTGATGCCCCCGTGTTCCCGGATGCGCTCCAGCCGATGGGGCACCCCGGGGAAGGAGCGGAAGGCGGCCTCCATGACCGATGGGGTGAGCCCCACCTCCAGGCCCACCGCCACGGCCATCAACAAATTTTGCCGGTTATGGGCGCCCGGCATCGCCAGGCTGTCGGCCCGCAGCAGGGGGCCCGCCGCGCTGTGCACCGTGTCTTCCTCCACCCAGAGCGTTGGGGTGAGAAGCTCTGCCACACCCTCCCGAGGGCCGGCCGTGACCCACTGGGCCTGGTCCCAGCTGGCCGCATGGGCCCGCAAATCGGGATCATCCGCATTGAGGATGCGGGTGCCGGATGCCTCCAGGAGGCTGCGCTTGATGGCACGGTAATGATCGAGGGTGCCGTGGCGCTCCAGGTGGTCTGGGGTGAGGGTGGTCCAGATGCCGATGCGGGGTGCCACCTCGGGGGACGCCTCGATCTGATAGCTGCTCAGCTCCACCACCAGCCATTGGGGCTGCTGACCGCTCGTGAGGCGCTCCAGGGCGAGCTCGGCAGCGGAAAAGCCCACATTTCCGCACATCGGCCCATCCAGGCCCCCCTGGGCCAGCAGATGGTGCACCAGATGGGTGACGGTGGTTTTGCCATTGGTGCCCGTGATGCCGATCCAGGGGGTCCCCCCAAGGGACTGCCAGGCCGGGGAGATCTCCCCCTGCACTTGCACTCCCTGCTGCCGCAGGGCCTCAAGAACCGGATGGTCGAAGCGGATCCCCGGGCTCACGATCACCGTCAGAGGGCGCGGCAGGGACGCAAAGGTGTCCAACTGCAGGGGGGCAGCGAGCTGGACCTCGATCCCGTTCTCCCGCAAGGTGCCGGCCTGAAGCTCCAGGTCCTCGCTGGAACGGCTTTCCAGGAGGATGACCCGGTGTCCCTGGGCCTTCAACAACCGAGCGGCTCCTATCCCGGAACGCCCCAAACCCACAACCACTCGAGTGGAGGTGTCGTTCACGGCAGGGAGGGCAGGGCAGGGGTGGTCACAAGTCAGCCCCGAAGCGGGAAGTGGGCGATACTGGAATCGAACCAGTGACTCCTACCGTGTCAAGGTAGTGCTCTACCTCTGAGCTAATCGCCCGCGGATGACGCTGATCGCCCGCAGTGCAAATCAGAACCTTGAGAATGGTTCTAAATGCAACAGCTCGACCTTAGCAGCCAGTCAGGGCAGTCTCCTCCGTGGCTGACGACGCGGTTTGAACCTCCTCATCGCCTCACCATCACCACGCGCCACCGACCCCGCAGGGTGGGAGTGGCCTCCTTGATTTCCAGTTCCCCCCGTCCCTCCAGCTGGAGGCAGTGGCCTGGGCTGAGCACCTGGCTGGGGGAGGTCACGGGTTTCCAGTCGAGCCGCAGGGCTCCCTGACGGATCAACGCACCCATGCGCGTGCGCGAGAGGCCAAACCCAGCGGACGCCAACGCATCCACCCGCAGGGAGGCCTCGACGCTCTGCAGGGTGCGCGGCACGCGCTGCGGCGGGAACTGGAGCTCCGCCAAGGGGCGCACCTCAAAACGCACCTCCACGGTGCGCACCTGGGCCAAGCAGCCATCCAGCCAGGCGGCCAGCTCCTCGCTGATCACCCCCTGGGCTCCCCGATCCCCCCGCACCCAGAGATCCCCCATCTCCCCAGGAGACGCCCCGGCCTGGAGCAATCCCTCCCGCATCTCTGCGGCGGTGGCGGGGTCAAAGAGAAAATTCCCGCTCACCTCCAACCCCACCAATCCGACGGGAGGAGCGGAATCGGTGGCTGCCGTGTCCTGGCGCTGAAGCAGCAGACGACGGCGCAGGGCTCCCCCGTAGCCCCCCTCGCTGCTGAGATGCAGATCACTCCGCTTGGTGAGAGCGGCTTCCGCCTCCACCAGCACGGGGGGATCCAGGAACGGGGTCCAGCAGGGCTGCCAGGTGCGCAGCACCTGCTCTGCTGCCGCATTCACACGATCCAGAGGGGCGTCGTCGAGGGACACCCTTCAAGCCTCACCGAGACGCACCACGGCCTTGGGCCGGGCCTGCTGCAGCAGGGTCCAGGGCACATCAACCCCGGCAGCGGGCTCAACGAGCAGCAGCCAGCTGCCCTCCTCCAGGCGATTGCGCAGGGCCCGGATGCGGTCATCCACCTCGGAACTGACGCTGGCGGCGGCCACGAAGCTGCCCAGCCATCCCGAGCCCATCCCCAGAAGACCGCCGAGCAACGGTTCCCCCCAGGGCCCCAGGGCCGAAAAGGTGTGTAGATCGGTGATCTGGGTGAAGGTGAGTCCAGCCATGAATCCGAAGGGGATCAACCACAGGGCCATCCCCTTCTGACGGCGCTGACGAGCGAAGGCCGGGTTCAGCTCTTCCAAGGTTTCCAGGGGTGTCTCACCCGGCCCCACGGCCACCAGCTTGGCCAGGGGGGGCTGGAGGACGGTGAGTTGGTCGCGCAACTCCCGCAACCGCTTTCGGCTCTCTAGCACCACCACCACTGTCATCCCCACAGGCTTCCTCCAAAGGCTTGACCGTTGCTGTCTACACTGCACCTCCGGCTGAAGCCAGCGGTGTTCACCCGCTTCTCATCCAGCACCGCGCCCCCATCCCGCCGGACATGACGAAGGTTTTGGTTTCCGATCCCATCGATCAGACAGGGATCGACATTCTCTCCCAAGTGGCACAGGTGGATGTGCGCACGGGCTTGGCTCCGGAGGAGCTCAAGCGATGCATCGGGGATTACGACGCCCTGATGATCCGTTCCGGAACCCAGGTCACCGCCGATGTGATCGAAGTTGCGGATCGGCTTCGGATCATCGGCCGCGCCGGGGTGGGAGTGGACAACGTGGACGTGCCCGCCGCCACCCGCCGGGGGATCCTGGTGGTCAACTCCCCAGAGGGCAACACCATCGCGGCTGCCGAGCATGCTCTGGCCCTGATGTTCGCCCTCTCCCGCCACGTGCCCCAGGCCCACGCC
>JBEIGX010000053.1:0-12735 GCA_040381675.1 Aphanothece sp. | reverse complement strand
GGAGATCGCATCGGAGGGCTTGACCCCCGCCTCCAGAGCGGCCAGGAAGGTGAACAGCTTGAACGTGGAGCCGGGCTGACGCAGGGCCTGCACGCGATCAAAGCGATAATCCCCCCCGCCCACGTAGGCGAGGATCCGGCCAGTGCGCACATCCAGGCTGATCAGCGCGGCCTGGGTCACGCCCAGCGGCTTGGCCTGTTCATCGAGGAAGGTGCGCAGCTCCTTCTGGGCCAGGTCCTGCAGGGCCGGGTCGATCGTGGCCACCACGTGGTAGTTGCCCCCTTCCTTCAACGGGTCGACATTGAGCGAGAAGCGCGAACCCTCCAGCTCCCACATCGCGTAATCGCTGAAGAAGGGATAGCTGCGCCAACGCGACTGCCGGCAGACGCTGGGGTCGAAGATCAAGGGCCGGCGGATGGCATCCCGGTATTGCTCCTGGGTGAGATAGCCCTCGGCGAGCATGCGGCCCAGCACCTGATCCCGGCGCAGCTTTGGCGTCCAGACCTGCTCATCGGGAAGGGGGGTCTCGGGGCGCCCCGTGGTGCGCTCCCGCTGCAGCCGCTCCGCACGCAGCTCGGCGGGGGTGGGCGCGCAGATGTTGTAGCCATTGGGGCTGGGCAACAGGCCCACCAGATAGGCCGCTTCGCTGGCATCGAGCTGGCGCACGGATTTGCGGAAATAGAGCTGGGCGCCCTCCTCAAACCCTTCAGCGCCGAGGCCCAGATAGGCCCGATCCAGATACATCCTCAGGATCCGGTTCTTGCTGAAGCGGGTTTCCAGCTGCCAGGACACCGGCAGCTCGCGGATCTTGCGCGCCGTGAGGCCGAAGCGGGGGTAGCGCACCTCGGCCGGAGCGCCAGGCTCCGCCGCCGGCACCTTCTCCTGTTCCGGGATGCGCACCCAGGGCCAGAACGAGGTGGGGTTGCCCTGCTTCACCCAGGGGTAGTAGAGGCGGGCCACCTGCTGGGTGAGGCCGCTCCCGCCGCCGGTGCGGCGCACCAGGGAACGCACCGTGCCCCCGATGTCGAGGCCGCTGTTCCAACCGAAACGGGAATCCTCCGAGGCCAGCAGGGCCTGACGCAGCACCAGGGGGTAATCCTCCAGGCTGGCCATGGCGGTGGGGGCCCCTTCGCGGGAATCGATGCGGCGGCCATCCGGGGCGACGATCTTCACGGGCCCCCCGATGAAATCCACACGCGAGCCTCCGGAAATGGTGCTCAGCAGCAGCAAGGCGCCGATCACCACCCCAGAGCCGCCCAGCGCCATCACCCCCATCCCATGCACCAGCTGCTCCCAGGCGCTGCGGGGATGGAGGTAGCGCAGGGTGGGTGCCTCGCGCAGGGGGGAGCCCAGCTGCACCGCATCGCCGTGGCGCAGGGCGATGGCCCGGATCCGGCGGTCGTGCCAGAAGAGCCCGTTGGCGGAATCGAAGTCCTCGAGCACCCAGTCCCGGTCCTGGGGCCGGTCCTTCTCCACGAAGGCATGCACGCGGCTGACCCCGCCGGCCTCCAGCGCCAGCTCGCAGCCGGGATCACGGCCGATGCGCAGCCGCTCATTGCCGAGAACCCGCTCGCCCACCAGGCGATCGCCCTGCAGGAGCTGCAGACGGGCCTGGCTGAAACGCGCCTGGGCCCAGAGCTCCTGCAGCTCTGCCAGGCGCGCCGTGAGGGCTGCATCGCCCATCCCCATCCTGTCTCTCCGGATCCGTGCGCCGTTGCCATAGGCTAAGACCTGCCATTCGATCCCCCAAGAGGTGGACCAACGCCGGGATCCCTGGGCCCCCTTTCGCCTGTGGGTGGCGTTCACGATCGCCCTTTTTGCCGTCCGATCGGTGTCCCTGGGGACGCCCCTGATCTGGCTAGGGGAGATTCCTGGGTGGGTGTTGCTGCTGATGGTGATGGTGGCGCTGCTGCTGGCCGCCGCAGCCATGCTTTTCCCAGGCCGGGTGATCCCCTGGCGGGAGGGGGAACCCGGAGTCTGGGCCGACATCACCGACGACTGGCGCCACTGGCGCCGGCGCGTGATGGGGAGAGGTCGCACGCCTGATCGATGAGCCAGGACGCCCAGCTGGTGCTTCGCGACGACCCCAGCAAGGTGTCGACGCTGCACCCTTCGACGCCCACCACCATCGGCCGCGCCGAAGGCAACCGGCTGCGGCTGGTGTCCCTGGGGGGGGTGGCCGAACACCATGCGGTGGTGCGCTTCTCCCGCAGCCAGGGCTGGCTGGTGTGCGACTGGCAGAGCAACGACGGCACCTACCTGGAGGGGGAGCGGATCCGCCACTGCCGGCAGCTCAGCGATGGCGATGAGATTCAGCTCGGCCAGCAGGGGCCCGTGCTGGTGTTCCGGCTGCAGGGTGCTGCCCCTGCGGCGGCGCCACAGCGCCCAGCCGCACGATCGCGGGCCGCAGCCCCCCTGACCCTCGGTGGCCAGAGCGTTCCTTTGGAGAAGATCCACTCCGTCCAGGTGCGCAGCCGCGCCACCTATCCCCACAGCTTCAGCTGGTGGGTGCTGGTGTGTTTGGGGGGGATGGTGCTCCTTCCCTGGCCCTGGCTGTTCTGGAGCGTGCAGGTGGGGGCCCTGGCGGCCTGGATCGTGCTGGGGGCGCGCAAGGAGCACGAGCTCGTGCTCACCCTGCGGGATGGGATGGCGTACCGCCATGGCTTCGCCAACCGGATCACGGCTCTGAGCCATCGCAACGGGATTCGCAAGGCGATTGGCCAGGGGCTGGGATCCGGCTGAGCGCCACGCCCCCCAAACGTCACACCACCCACCCACTGCCGGCCGATCCCCCAGACGCTCCCGATGGTTTCGATGTTCCCCGAGGGATCCACCCTCCGCTTCTCCAACGCCACAACGCCGATCCGCGTGATCCGTACTCTCGGAGGGGGCGGGCAGGGGCAGGTGTTCGAGGTGGATTTCGCGGGCGAAGCCATGGCGATGAAGTGGTATTTCCCGAGCTGTCTGCAGCGGGATCCCCAGCTCCGCCAACGCCTGGCCGCCTGCATCAGCGCCACCTCACCCAATGCCAGTTTCCTCTGGCCCATCCTGGTGCTGGATCCCGACCGCAACACGCGACAGCAGCTGAACATTCCGGACGGGAGTTTCGGCTATGTGATGAAGCTTCGGCCACCCGAGTTTCAGCCCGCGGTGGCCCATCTCGCAGGCCTCCTGGAGATCAGCCTGCAGCAGATCCTGCGGGCCTGCTTTCATCTGGTGGAAGCCTTTCATGCCCTGCACAGCAAGGGGCTCTGCTACAAGGACATCTCCCTGGGCAATCTGTTTCTGGATCCAGGCAGCGGAGCCATCCTGATCTGCGACAACGACAACATTGATGTCGACGGCAGTGCGCTGGGTGGCGTGCAAGGCACGGCGGGCTTCATGGCTCCGGAGGTGTTGCTGGGCCGCAGCTGTCCGAGCAGCAGCAGCGATCTCTTTTCGCTGGCTGTGCTGCTGTTCCGCCTGCTCACCCGCCACGATCCCTTCCTGGGGCGCATGGAACTGCAGATCCGCTGTTTCGATGAACCCGCCCGCCGCCGCCTTTACGGCGAGGAGGCCGTGTTCATCTTCTCCGCAGACGACGATCGCAATCGTCCCGATCCCACGCTGCACCCTGCCCCTCTGCTCACCTGGCCGATCTACCCGCCTCAGATCCAGGCGCTGTTTGAGCAGAGCCTGGCCGCAGGCGCCCACGACCCTGGCCGGCGGGCTTACACCGGCCAATGGCTACAGGCCCTGTCCCGTTGCCTCGATCAGCGCGGCCTCTGCCCCCACTGCGGCCAAGAGGTGTTTCCCGAGCCCGGGGCGGGGGGACGCTGCTGGGCCTGCGGCGGGGATCTGCCCATCTTTGCCCGTTTCCTCACCCCAGCCGGCCCCGTCCTGGCCCAGCCAGGGAATGGGCTCCATGCCCATCACTTTGATCGGCTGGCCGGGGAGCGGCTGGATCAGCCGCTGGGGCGAATCGAAGCCCACCCTCACCTTCCGGGGGTGCTGGGCATCATGAACCTCTCGGGCCAGCCCTGGCAGGGGGAGCTCAGCAGCGGTGAACGGCTGCCGATCGCCCCGGGGAAGAGCTGTAACCTGGCCTCCCTGATCCGCCTCGACACCGATCGCGGCACGCTGGCCCTGGTGCGAGAGAGCCCTCCATGTTCCCCGACGTCAAACTGAGCCGGCGCCCGCTGCATTTCATCTACGTCTGTGATTGCTCGGGGTCGATGCAGGCCAGCGGCAAGATGCAGGCCCTGAACCAGGCCATCCGCCAGTCGCTGCCGGAGATGGTGCAGGTAAGCCAGCAGAACCCGGAAGCCCAGATCATGGTGCGGGTACTGAGCTTCGCCGATCAGGCGCTCTGGCACCTCGGAACGCCCACCCCTGTGGATCAGGTGCTGCCGCAGTGGAGGGATCTGGAGGCGGGCGGTTTGACCGCCATGGGCGAAGCCATGGAACAGCTGGCCGCCGTGCTGCGCACGCCGCCGATGGATCAACGGGCCTTGCCGCCTGTGCTGGTGCTGATCTCGGATGGCGCGCCCACCGACGATTTCATCGACGGCCTGCGCACCTTGATGGGGGAGCCTTGGGCCGCCAAGGCGGTACGGCTGGCCATCGCGATCGGACACGACGCGGATCTGGAGGTGCTGCAACAGTTCATCGGCACCGATCTGGGACGCAACCCCCGGCGCCCCCTGCAGGCCAACGACAGCAACACCCTGGCCCGCTACATCCAGTGGGCCTCTACCGCGGTGGTGGGAGCCGCCAGTCAGCCCCGCAGTCAGCCAGGAGGCATCGCCAACACCAACGTGTTGCTCCCCGACCTGCCGCCCACCATCTTGGATCCCAAGGATGTGTGGTGAGGTGGGCTGGCTCCCGCCCCGCTGCGAGAGCCGCGTCGGAGCGGCCCATCGGCGCCGCGGCACCCCCTGCCAGGACGCCAGTGGGCTGTGGTGTTTCAGCGATGCCGATGGCGAACCGCTGCAGGCGTTGGTGGTGTCGGATGGGCACGGCAGCGCGCGATACGACCGCAGCGCGGTGGGCAGCAAGCTCGCCTGCGAGGTGGCCCTCAAGGCGATCGAGAGCGAACTTGCCAGGAGCCCCATCGGTGGAAGCTCTGATCTGGAGCCTTGGCGCCATTGGCTGGCGCACGACTTACCAGCTGTCGTTCTGAAGGGGTGGCGCAGCGCGGTGCTCCACCACGGCCAGGCCCACCCAAGGGCGGATGGCACACCTCCCTCCCCCCTGCCCTATGGCGCCACCCTGGGCGTGCTGGTGCTGACACCGCGCTGGTGGGGCTACACCGGCCTGGGGGATTGGGATCTGGTGCGAACCAACAGCGCTGGGCAAGGGAAGCTGCTGAGCGAGGAGGCCTCCAGCCCCGGTGGAGGGGAGGCCACCTTCAGTTTGTGCATGGAGGGAGCCGAGCACTGTTGGTCGTCGCGCAGCGGCTTGGTGCCGATTGCGGCAGGGCAGGAGCCCTTCACCCTGGTGCTGAGCACCGACGGAATCCGCAAATCGTGCGGCAGCGATGCCGACTTCCTGAACCTGGCCCGCCATCTCGGGGCCCTGCCGGATTCCGACGATCCCCACCATGGCTCCCCCCTGGCGGAGGCCCTCGATCACATCAGCACCGAGGGCAGCGGAGATGACGTGAGCGTGGCGATCGCCCGCTGGGGCCAACCCATGGAGGCACTCCCGCAGCAGGAGCGCTGGCCCGCCAACGAGCCACTGATCGTGCAGCCCATTCAGGAGGCCGCGGTGCAACACGCCGGGATGGAGCGCCCACCTGGAGATGAAGCCCTGGATGGGTCCGAGGATGGGGTTTCCCCTGCAGAAGCCAGTGGGGAGGAGGTGGATCGGGGGAACCAGCGGGGGGGCCGTCCCTGGAGGGCCCTGCTCCTGCTGGTGCTGGCCCTGTTGGCGGCCGGAGCCGGTGCCATGGTCTGGCAGCTGTTCGCCCGCCAGGAGCCTGTAGCGCAGGGGCCGAGCCCGGAGCTGATGGCCGTGCTGCAGAAGGAGGCCCGTGAGCTGTGCACACCACTGCCGGGGCCGGCGAGGAGCGAAACGACGGAGGACGGCGGCGTCACAAAGGAGGGGGAACTCAACGCCGCACTCCTGGAGAAGATCAACGCCACCCTCCAGCAGCACAACAACGCTCCGAGCCAAGACCCAACGGGGATACTGATCGCGTGGAGTCGGCTGCATGCGCAGGGACAGGGACCGGTGGAGTTGGGCTGGTGCCCGGAGTTGCGTGAGGCGCTGATGCAGCACTGGCAGCGCGTGAACCGTGAAAAGTCGGCAGCACCGGTGACAAACAGGCCGTAGGCTCGCCTCATTCCACTGCGCACTGCCGCCTCAGGGGACCGGGCCAGGACAGGATCGCCTGATCCGCGGTGAGCAGGGTGGCACCAAGCGTCAAAGCCGTGGCCACGATGAACCGGTCGGCGGGATCAGGATGGAGATCGGGCAGCTCCGTTGCTGCAAGAGCGATCGCTCCATCAAGAGCCATCTCCCTTAGGCCTGCCCTCAGCCAGTCGAGCCGCCACTGGTCTGGGGCCTGGCCGAGCGAAATCCGGCCTCGAGCGGTCAGCATGGCCACCTCCCAAAAGCTGATGGCGCACACCGCCATCGCATCCTGCTCCCAAGCCTCCTGGATCAACCCTCGGCAGGTGGAGCCAAGAGCAGGATCACTGCAAAGCAGACCAGCTTGCCTCGATGGGGCTGATCACATCGCCGTGCAGTTGCACATCGGGATGCAACCCAAAGGGCGAAGGACGCCTGGTGGCTGCACAGGGGTGAAGTTCGGCCACAGGACGGCCGTTCTTGGTGATCAGGAGCACCTCGCCAGTGGCCGCCACCTGATCCATCAAGGCAAGGCAGCGGGTTCATCTTAGCCGTCGTCATGACCATGGACAGGACCACGATCTCTGCTGCCTTGTGCCGTGCTGCTGCAGCAGCGCCTCTCGAAAGCTGGAACCCATCCGAGCCGTTCAGGCCACCTCCGGCGCCCAGCCCTGCTGTCGCACCATGTTGTCGGTCCAGCCCTGACAGCGGCTGGTGAGGTGCTCGCCATGGGCGATCAACCCCTGGTGCAGCTGGCAGGTGAGCACCGGGACGCAGTTCACCCCAGCATGGTGGCGAAACCAGTGACAGGTCATGCAGACCTTGCGGCTACGGGTGCGGAGCAGCGCGCCCTCATCCAGATAGGGCCACTCCTCAACCGGGAGATCAAGCCTGGCGGCCAGGGCCGCCGGCCGAGAGAGGCGAGAGAAAGGGACACCCATGAACCACTCCTGATGCGTACACCAGTACTAGCATATGCGGACGTGGGGGTGGTGATGCCGCGGATCCCGATGGGATGGGAAAGGGTTGCGCGGTGGGTTGGAGAACCAGAACAGGCACCTGCGTATTCATGGCAACTCCGCGCATCAATTCAAACCATCGCTTGTATGAGAACGCAAGGAAGATCGGGACACGAAAGCAAACTCTTATGACTGAAGAGATGCGCATACTTGGCTAGGCATCCCAATTAAGTTGAAGGGGAATGGTCCTTTCATGGGACCGAAGACATTACCTTCATTCTTTATCATGATGCAAAACAAAACTGTGGCATTCCTCTCCATGGGACGCATCCCTCAACTTTTTGGCCATGCCGTTCTGGCTGCCGGCGTGCTGGCTGGTGGCGCTTCTATTCTGAACGCGGGTGGGGCGATGGCTGAAACAAGCATAAGCCCAATTCCTTGCAGTGCATTTGCTCCTGATACGACGGTTGGGCACTTCACAATTGCCCCAATTCTTAGCGATGGTCCCACCATTGGAACTGGAAACTGCAGCATCAGCTCACCCGTTGCAGGTTCATCCGATGTTGTGACCATGGACGTCAAATTCGTTCCAGAGCTAGTAGGACCGATCGGACCGGGAACTTATTCCTACAGTCTAACTTCATCTTCCGGACCCTTCATAGCAGGGCTTGTCGATTCTGATTTTGATTTAGGTACTGGCACAGTACAGAAGCAAGTCTATGCGTCTCTTGCAGACTTGAATGCTAATGGGCCAACGATTTTTAATAGAACATCGACCAGTGGTTCACCATCAGGGTTAATTGATTTGGATAATCAATCGCTCACAACGATCTGGGTAAAAGACACTTATACCGTTAATGCTGGAGGCCAACTCGACAACTTTACCAACACCTTCCAAACCCCTGGCCCTCTGCCCATCCTGGGTGCCGGCGCCGCCTTCGGCTTTAGCCGCAAGCTGCGTGGGCGGATCAAGGCTGCCCGCCTTGGCTGATTTGATCCTCGCCGATCTCCTGCCCCCGCCGATAGCGGGGGCTTTTTTCTTGCTGCTGCCAATGCACCTTCGCTAAAGCTGGGAGGTTTTTCACGTGCCCCCAGCCCCTCCCCCGATTCCAAGCAGCTTGGTCTCGGAACCCCCCTGTGGGTCTTGACCGGCTCGGTCTTGACCGCCTGGGGCTGACAGCTTTTCCTCCTATGTCCACATCACCATCCCCTTCATCGCTGCCTCGGTGGCGCCTTGCGGCTACGGTTGCGGAGCAGCGCGCCTCATCCATATAGGGCCACTCCTCAACCGGGAGATCAAGCCTGGCGGCCAGGGCCGCCGGCCGAGAGAGGCGAGAGAAAGGGACACCCATGAACCACTACTGACGCGTACACCAGTACAAGGATGGGCGGCCGTGGGGGTGGTGATGCCGCGGATGTACCAGGCCAAGCATGCAGGGACCCATAAGCCCACCAGCTCGAAGGATTGGAAAACCGGAACAAGCGCTTGCGCATTCAACACAACTCCGCGCATCACTTCAAGCCATTAGTTGTATAGATGCGCAAGGCCAGTAAGGACACGAAGATCACTCCAATTCAAGATGGATTTAGCGGGGTTTGTCTAGGCCAGCCGGTTAAGCTGCATTCGGATGGTCTTTTCATCGGACCACAAACATTTCTCTTATTCCTCATCATGACGCAAACCAAGACAGGGGCATTTCCCTCCATGGGACGCATCCCTCAACTTTTTGGCCATGCCGTTCTGGCATCCGGCATGCTGGCTGGTGGCGCTTCTCTGCTGAATGCGGGCGCGGCGATGGCTGCGTCAAGCACAGCCCCAAGTTTTCCTTGCACTGCATTTGCTCCTGCTATGCCGGTTGTGGCGGGTGGGTTCTCGTACACAGTCACACCAATCGCTGGTCCCACCAATGGAACTGGAAGCTGCACCGTCAGCTCACCCGTTTCAGGTTTTGATGATTTTGTAACCCAGGACGTCAAATTCGTTTCAGAGCTAGTAGGACCGGCTACGGGAGTGTATTCCTATAAACTGACTTCAAATAATGGTCAACCGTTTCTAGCAGGGCTTATCGATTCTGATTTTGATTTGGGTACTGGGACCGTACAGAAACAAGTCTATGCGACTGAAGCTCTCTTCAATGCTAATGGGGCAACGATTTTCGATAGAACATCGACCAATGGTTCACCATCAGGGTTGCAACCTTTTACAAATCAGTCGCTCACAGAGATCTGGGTAAGAGACACTTATAACGTTGATGCTGGAGGCCAGCTCGACAACTTTACTAACACCTTCCAGACCCCAGGCCCCCTACCCATCCTGGGTGCCGGCGCCGCCTTCGGCTTTAGCCGCAAGCTGCGTGGACGGATCAAGGCCGCACGCCTGGGCTGATTGATCCCTGTCGATCTCCTGCCCCCGCCAATGGCGGGGGCTATTTCTTGCACTTTTGATCCGATGGGTCAGGCAACTTTGTCATGTCTAAGGATTTCCCCAAGGTTTCTTCCTACCCCCGTCTCCTAGTCGCTGGCTTCATATTCCTATTTGCCACCTGTTCGTTTTTTGGCAACTCCTTTTCTGCCGTCGATCCATCTTGGTTCACTCAGCACCAGCTCGATTCGGAGCAGCTGGTCCTGGATGGCATTCTCCTGAGATCCCAGACCAATACACCCATGCCCATCGTTTATTCAGTGAGAACAACCAGGATGGACAGTTTAATAGCTACGGCTCGCAGTATGGCTTACAGGTAAAAGTATTTACCTATCTTTTTTCCAAGGGGTTTTCCATCTCTGCCATCCAGCTTCTCGTCGCCTCCTGCATGGCGCTATGCCTATCTTGTTCATACTTACTGTTACGGGCTAATCTGTTCTCTGGCATGGCCTCTGCAGCTTTTTGTTTTTCCATGGCGCTTGCTCCATGGGTCATTGTCTTTGCCAGAAATCTGTATTGGGTCCCATTTACTTGGTTCGCTCCTTCCTTGGTCACCGCTTTAGCAGCCACCCTGTTTTCCCGTGTCACCACACATAGGGGGCAGGCAATCAGCAACGTCTTCTTGGCTGCCACACTCTTCTGCTTTGTTCTTGTCAAGCTTCTCTGTGGCTATGAATATATTACTGCGATATATCTTTCCTCCTTGGTCGCATTCGTCTCGATATCCTATCGAAACCGCGCTCACACGTCTCTTATTATCAAGCGAAGCCTGATCATCACATTGGTTTTCGCTCTGGCTTTTGGTACGTCGATCGGCATGCACGCCAGTCAGCTGGAAACCCTTGGAAAGCCCGGCCTGCAAACGATTTGGGATACGGCCGCAAAAAGGGGCAGTTCAACAACACCTGCATCCATTGTGGCAAGAGCATGCTATAAAATCACCGATCTTGAAAAGCTCAAGGATTGCCAAGATAGTTACAGCAAATCACTGACCTCAAGTCCATTGAGGGTCGTCTATCGTTACTTGTTTGTGCCTTCCTTCTTGCCTTGGGTTGGCCATAGCACTGGTCGTACTTCATTACAGCTTGTTTTTCCAATCTTTGTTGCTCTGATATTTTTACAAGTTGGTTCGTTGCTGCGAAGGGGCATTCCTATATTCATTACAGCATCAACTACGTTTTGTGGTATTTACTTTTTATCCCCGTTGCCGTGCTCCTCGTGACTGGCGGCTACAAGGCAAGATGTTATCTTCCAAGCTGGAATCACGTTAGTGGCTAGGGCAGACAGGCGTACACCTGCCTGCCCTGCACCCAGGTTTCGGCAACATTGCGATCATCTCCGCAGGCGAGCAGGCCAAAGAGGAGTTCTGCGGCCTGGGGAACTGTGGTTGGCAGTCCCTGTTCGCATGTGAGCTCCTGGTGCCAGGCCAGGGCGTGTTGGCCGGCCTTGAGATCCAAGGCGACAAAATCCGCTTCTTTCCCGGGTTCAAAGTTGCCAAGCCGATCATCAAGATAAAGCGCCCTTGCGCCGCCCAGGCTGGCCAGATAAAAGGCACGATACGCACTCAGTTGATTGCGTTGGCTCTCCTCAAGATCCTGATCACGGGGATTCAGGCTCCCATCCAAGATGGTGGTGTTGCAGAGCCCCACCTTGTAGGCCTCCTCCATCACCCGGAGCATGCTGAAGCTGTTTCCTGCTCCCACATCCGTTCCCAGGCAAACACGCACGGGCTGGGCTGGATCCATGGCCTTGCCCAGACGGAAGAGGCCGCTCCCGAGAAAGAGATTGGAGAGCGGACAGAAGCAAAGGGCGGCACCAGAGCGGGAAAAGCGGCGCAATTCGTCGTTGGAGAGCCACACACCATGCCCCGCTGTGAATTTCGGCCCGAGCAAGCCGTGCTTCTCATGGATCGCCGTGTCGTCTTTGCAATCAGGAAACGCTTGCTTGGCCTGTCGAATTTCCGCTGGATTCTCGGCGATATGGGTGTTGATCCAGCAGTCGGGAAACTCCTCTTTTAAACGGCGGCAGGCCGCCAACATGGCCTCGGAACAGCCGATGGCAAAACGGGGCGTGATGGCATACAGGCATCGGTCTCGCCGGTGGTAGGTGGCAATCAACCGCTTGCTTTCTGCATAAAAGTCGTCCGGAGCGATGCAATACTCATCCGGGGCAAACGTATCGATGCCTGTTAAACCGGCAATCACGCGCATCCCACGCGCCAGAGCTTCTTCAAAAAAAACCTCCGTTGATACCGGAGAAGAGGTGGTGAACGCTTGACAGGTTGTGGTGCCCGCCGCCAGCAGGGCGTCGAAGAACTGCTTCGCGGCTGTTTCGGCATAGTCGCGATCGCGAAACTTCAGCTCTTCTGGAAAGATGGCGTTCTGCAGCCAATCCAGGAGTTGATGGCCATAGGCACCCATCACCCGAACCTGGGGAAAGTGGATATGGCCATCAATGAATCCAGGGACAATGAGCTTGTCCTGGATGGTCACGAGTTTGTAGGCACCGAGTCTGTTGCTTAACGCCTCATAGGGACCCAGTGCTGTGATGCAGCCGTTGTCGATCAGCATCAAACCATCGCTGATCAGCCTTGCAGCGTTGGCCTCCTCGCTGCCAAGGGGCCAGGGGTCTGCGATCAGATCGAAAAAACTTCCCCTGATCGCAACGCTTTCAGCCATGGATGGGTGGTGTTTCGCACAACGTAACTTCACGGGCCAGGGCCGGAACACCATCCGGCAGGGCAATCCCCCCTTGACTCTCCAGTTAGGGGAGAGCGCATTCTGGACAGAGCTGAATGCCCGAACCGCTGTGATGCGCCTCGCCCCCGTTTCCCTGACCCTGCTCGGCCTGCTGGCGGGAGCGGTTCCCAGCCTGGCCCAGGTGGATCCCCATCACGGGCATCATCAACATCACAGCGCCCACAACCACGAGGTGGGTCCGGCCGGGCGCACCTACGACCTGCGCTGGCTCGACGGAATGGTGCAGCACCACACGGGGGCCCTGCGCATGAGCGAATTCGTG
>JBEIGX010000052.1:0-12787 GCA_040381675.1 Aphanothece sp. | reverse complement strand
AGGAAATCGACCAGATGGAGCGCTGGTATCGGGAGTGGTTTGGCCCCGGTGCCTCCTGATTCGGCCCATCAGAATGGATGGCCACGGGTGATCGGATGGCAAGCCCCCTACCCCCATGGCGCCAACTGCTGCGCGGGGCCCGCGAGCGGGAAGGCCGCTCCCCCCAGGCCCGCTGGCTCCAGCTGGCCACCGTCGCCGCCGATGGCACCCCCCGCGTTCGCACCCTGGTGTTCCGTGGATGGGCTGAACCGGCTGTACTGGATCTGCTCACCGACGGCCGCAGTGCCAAACCGGCCGAACTGGCCTACCAGCCTGCCGTGGAACTCTGCTGGTTGCTCCCCAGAGCGCGCTCCCAGTTCCGACTGCGGGGGAAGGTGCTCCATCTCCCGAGCGATGGGATCGACCAGGAGCGGCTAGGGCACTGGCAGCGGCTCACCCCTGAGGGTCGGGCCCTTTGGGGCTGGCCGCCCCCCGGCCAACCGTTGGATGGGAGTCCACCTGGTGGTGCCATCCCCGAACGGCTCCCGGAGGGGGCCCCCATGCCGGAGCACTTCCTGCTGCTGCGGATCGGGCTGGATCAGGTGGAGTTGCTGGAGCTCACCGGCCATCCCCATCGCCGTCGTCGTTGGCGGGCGCAGACGGGATGGGATGAGGAGCAGCTGAATCCTTGAGGAGCACCTTGCCCCCTGATGGCAACGGCAATACCCCCAACGCCTGAAGGCTGGCCCGGCCCAGTTGTTCCCGCTTGGGCGCATCGGCAGGGCCCGCCATGTCCATGTTCATCGCAAAGGGAGTGATGCGCCTTCCCTGTTGCACCCAGCCCACCCACCAGCCCACGCCTGCCCCAGGGCCGTTCTGCCAGCCGGTCTTGGCATGGAGGCTCCAGCCTGGGCCCCCATCCACCCGCGTGATCTGGACCACCTGAGCCTGGGCCTCCCGGGGAAAGGGCAAGCTCTGGTGGGCCAGGCGAGAGAGAAAACGGGTTTGCTCGATGGCGCTGATGGCCAGCGGACCCCGCAACCAGAAGGTGCTGACATCGGATCCGATCTCCCCGTTGCCGTAGTTCAGTCGGCGCACGGCCTCCTGCATGGGGACAAGGCCGATCCGGCGGGCCAGCTCCTGGTAGATGGGCACATTGGACACACGAATGGCACCCCGCAGCCCCATCGGTTCAAGCCACTCCCGGATCCATGGGTTGGGATCTCCGGTGTAAGGAATGGTCTCATCCACGCTTTTCACCGCGCCGAGGGAGAGGCCAATCAGAGTGTTAGGGATTTTGAAGGTGGAGGCGGGCGTGAAGCGCTGCGCGGCGCGGCTGGGGTTGGAACCGCGCAGCCGCCCAGTGCTCTCCTCCAACAGCACGAACGTGCCCGTGACACCGGCCCGCTGAAAGAGGGATGCCACTGCGGGCTCCTCCTTCCAGGACGAGGGCTCGACGGCGGCGGCCCAGGAAGGCGGGGTGCGCTCCAGGGAAACCATGCATCCAAGAAGGAAGGGAAGGCCCCGGGAGCCCAGGACAGCAATCGATCGCATGCGCCACCGACAGAGTTGACACAGCCAGGCTCGCACCTCCCATGCTAATACTGGTGTACTGCCTAGGCACGCCATGGCCCCAGCGCAGAGTCCAGTGCCAACCCCAATTCCAACCCCAATTCCAACGCCAATCTCAACGCCAACAATCGCCGAGGGGGAGCACCTCACCCACCGCTGCCAGGGGTGGAGCGACGACATGGACCGCCTGCGGGGCTGGGCGCCGGAGGTGGCCTGACCCCCATGGGCGCTGGCCGCCGCCCACCCCTCTCCCCGAAGGAGGGATGGATCAGCGATGGACGGCAAGTGCTGCATTTCCAGCCGGCCCGTTGGGACCGATGGAGCCAGAGGCTGGAGATCACGAGTGGCGAACTGATCCCGGGTGAACCCGCCCCCCTGCTCAAGCACCGCCGAGACATCAGCCGGGAGGAGGCCATCCGGCTCTGGCTGGGCCTGCGCCGGCAGGGGTGGGCCCCCTGTGCACCGCAATGGAACCCGCCTCCCCGCTTCACCAGCCCACCACCCCGCCATCAGAATGGATCGGGATTGGGCGGGCCAGAACCACGACGCGACATCTTCTCCTGACGGGCGGCCGTTCGGGCATCGGCTCGGCGGCAGCTGAGCGTCTCCTGAATCAGGGGCATCGCCTCACCCTTCCCTGCCGGGATCAAGCAGCGGCCGAAGCCCTGGCTCAGCGATGGCCAGGAGTGCAGACGTCCGTGTGCGACCTGGCGGATCTGGACAGCGTGGAGCGGTTCTCCAACGCTCTCCTGGCCCAAGGAGACCCCATCGACACCCTGGTGCTCAATGCCGGCTTGCAATACGCCGGCGCTCCAGAGCCCCGATGGTCGGCCCAGGGATTCGAGCTCACCTTCGCCGTGAACCACCTGGCCCACCAGGCCCTGCTCCAACGCCTTCTGCCCCTGCTCCTGCTGGGCACAAATCCCAGGCTGGTGGTCACCGCCTCCGACGTGCACGACCCCAAGGCGCCCGGGGGAAGCGTGGGGCGAGCGGCGGGACTCGGGGACCTGGCGGGTCTGAAGACAGGCCCAGGGGCAGCCATGGTGGATGGGGGTCCCTTCCAGGCCGAAAAGGCCTACAAAGACAGCAAGCTCTGCAACATCCTGATGGCTCGGGAGGTGGAGCGTCGGTTGCGGGAGCGGGGGCGGATTCTGCCCGTGGTGGCCTGGAGTCCAGGGCTGGTGATCCCCCGGGGGGAGGGGGGCTTCTTTCGGGAGAACCTCCGCCTCAATCCCCTGGGGCAGAGGGTGTTCGCCCTGGTGGCCCGCGATCTGCTGCGGGTCACGGAAACACCGGAACGGGCGGGATCCCTTCTGGCGACGCTGGCAAGCGACCCCCTGGAGCAACCGGCGGGGTTCCAGTACTGGAGCAACAGGGTGAAGGCCCCTGGCCGATTGCAGATGGCCCCCATGGAGCCGAGCCTGGAGGCCCGCAACACCGCCCTGGCGGAAAACCTCTGGACCTCCAGTGCCCAGCTGGCTGGCTTGAACGAAGAGTGGGGGTTTCCCTCAGGAGGGCCCAGGGGCCACGGATAGGGTGAACCAACGGGGAAAGCACCAGGTTTTCCCTCCTTGCCATGGCTCGTTTGCTGCGTTGGAGGCTCCTGCTGCTCTTCACCGCTGGGGCGGCAGGACTTCTGGCGGCCAGGGGGCAGATGGCTCGGGTGGCCGGACCGGAGAGTGAGGGCACATCGCTGGGAGCCCAACACCTGGCCCTCGTGATCAACGATGCCGACCCCCTCAGTCAAGCCATTGGGGCGACCTACATCAGGGCGCGGAACCTGGCGCCGCGGCAGGTGATTCGGGTGCGGTTCCCCCCAGGAAAAGGCACCCTCACGGCAGCGGAGTTCCTTCCCCTCTATCGCGAGGTGAAACGGCGAACACCTGCGGATGCCCAGGCCTATGCGCTGGCCTGGGCTGCCCCCTGGCGGGTGGACTGCATGTCGATCACCAGCGCCTTTGCCTTCGGCAAGGTTCGATCGATCTGTCCGGACACGTGCCGAGTGACGCCAATCAGCCCCTATTACGCCAATGGGGAGATTCGCAGGCCCTGGACGTCCCTCCGGATCCGGCCCACGATGCTTCTGGCAGCTACCACCCCCGAAGCCGCCCGGGGGCTGATCCAGCGGGGAAAAGCAGCGGATGGCACGGCTCCGCCAGGGACGGCCTATCTGCTGAACTCCACCGACCAGGCCCGCAATCGACGTGCCGAAGGCTATGGCGATCTCCTGAGAATGTCCGCCCCGGGGTTTCAGGTGCGGTTGCTCCAGGGCAACGCCTTGCGCGGTGTCAGGGATGTGATGCTGTACTTCACGGGACTCACCCATGTGCCCGATCTGGAGAGCATCCGCTTCCGCCCCGGGGCCGTGGGCGATCACCTCACCTCGTTCGGGGGAATGCTCACAGGCCCCTCGGGGACATCCAAGGATGGGGGCGAAGGCCAGATGAGCGCCCTGCGCTGGCTAGAAGCCGGCGCCACAGCCAGCTACGGGACCGTGGTGGAGCCCTGCAACCACAGGGGCAAATTTCCTGATCCGGGGTTGCTCCTGACTTACTACAGGCGGGGCGACACCCTGATCGAAAGCTATTGGCGCAGCGTGGCCATGCCCGAGCAAGGGGTGTTCATCGGCGAACCCTTGGCCAGGCCGTGGGGGCCCAAACGATGAGCACGGCGATAGCCGTGCCGATGCAGGATTCGATGAACCGCAACAGGGCATTCAGGCCAGGGTTCAGGCGGGATTCCAGGCTGGCCGGGAATGTTCAAGCGATGACAGAGGGCGACCGTGACAAAAATGGCCACCGCCATGGTCAGGGGATGGAAGGGCAGAACGCTGAGGGTGATGGCGCTGATCACGGCACCGATCGCCGAACCAAGGATCCGCAGCGGAATGCGGAACCGCTCGAAGTTCCCTGGGAAGATGGGGTCCATGTCGTGATCAGCCGATGTCCTTGGAGCAACTCAAGGGATTCCTTCAACGGATGCAGCAGGATGAGAACTTGAAACAGCAGGTATTGGCTGCCGCCACGGCGGATGATGTCGCTCAGATCGCCCTGAAGCTCGGGTATGAGTTCTCAGGGGATGAGCTGCTCAGGGCCTCCGGGCAACGTTTTGACCGGGTGACCGTTCGCAAGAACGATCTCCCCGGCGAATACAACTGAGAGTCAGTAGGGAAGCGTGAATCCCTTTTGCATGTGACCAACATCCAGCATCACCCAGGTGATCCACACCAGAAAGGCGATCACCCCAGAAACGGCCGCGAAGCGGGCCGAATTGCGGAGCACGACCTCCAGAAGACTGATCTCTTTCATCGGACAATCGTTGCTGCGACCGCCAGTATGGCTGCCACGCGGTGATCAGCGGTCGCTCACGGCCACAGGGGCGGGTTGGAGATCGGAATCCGTGTCGGAGCTCTGCTGAGTGGTCAGGGCTGACAGCAGAAGGCGATCAGCGGAAAACAGACCGGGGCCCAGCAGCAGCAGGGCCAAAGCACCACCCAGATAGAGGGCAACCAGCTCGAGCACGTAGATGTTGAAGCCCGCCGTGGAGATGTGCTGATAGGCCGCGACAGCCATGGTGCCGCTGATGGCCAGGGCTCCGAGGGGAGTGAACAGACCAAAGATCAAGAGCCAGCTGCCGATCAGCTCAGACAATCCGGGCGCATAGGCAAAGAAGAGGGGGAAGGGCAGGTGCAGGGATGCCAAATAGGTGGAGGCAAAAGCCTGAGGATCAGCGAGCTTCTCCTGACCGTGATGGATCATCATCACGCCAACGGTGAGGCGAAGCAGAAGCAATCCCAGGGAGCCGAAGCGGCCGGGCTGAACGAGATAGGTGGCGAGGCGGGGGCGCAGACCATCCGCCAGGCCGGAGAGGACAGCGGAAAGGGAGGTAAAACGCCGGGCGACGAACCAGAGCGCCAGGCAGGCGGCGAGAAAGCCAGCAAGGAGCTCAAAAACAATGGTGGTGGACATCAAACATGAGAGCGATGCCGCAATCCTGGCAAGCCTCATGAAGAAACGTGAAGCACTGGAGCAAGAAGCCAACCCCAGTGACTCCAAGGCCTCAGGCGAACAAGGCAAGAACCAGGAGCCCCTGGGATCAAGCCAAAAGAAAAGCCATGTAACAGTTTCGTTACATGGCTAAAAATGGGCGCCGAACGGTCGGGCCGATCAGCTGGCCAGAGCGCCTTCAATCGCGCCGGTGAGTTCGGCCGACTCCGGCTCCACCCGGCTGCTGAAGCGCCCCACCACTTGCCCGTTGCGCCCCACAAGGAATTTTTCAAAATTCCAGGCCACCGGGCCGGCAGGTTCGGAGCTCACCAGGGTGTCGAACGGTGCTCCCGAAATGGCCACCTTGCCCATGATCGGGAACGTGACGCCGTAGGTGGTGGAGCAGAACGACTGGATTTCGTCCAGGCTCCCCGGTTCCTGGCCACCAAAATCGTTGCAGGGGAAAGCCATCACGGTGAAGCCCTGGGCCCCGTAGGTGTCCTGGAGTTTCTGCAGACCGGCGTACTGGCGGGTGAAGCCACAACGGCTGGCCACGTTGACGATCAACAGGACCTTGCCGTCCCAATCGGAGAGGGAGCGCTCTTCACCACTGGCGGTGTGCACCTGCACAGCGCTGACATCGGGGTTGCTCATGGAATCGGGAGGCGACGCTGGAAATTTAACCAGCCAGGCCCTCGGAGCCCGTTGCTTTTCGCGCCATCAGGGCGCCGCCGCCACCCACCACCGCCAGGCCCAGGGCACCCACAACACCCAGAAACACCAGGGTCTGCAGGGCCAGAAGGATCCAGCCAACGGTGGAGGCAGCCTTGATCTGGATCTTGGCCTTGATCAGAAGGGTGAGCAGGAGCAACACCGTGGCCTGCAGCCCAGCGATCCGGGCCGCAGACAGGAGGGGGCAGGGCGGTAGGGGGAGCAGCATGGATGGTGAGCACTGCCCCCATCCTGGCGACCCTTACTTGACAACTGTGATCCCCGTATCGATCCGCTCGATCACCGGGGCTTGAAGGGTTTGCTGCCAGAGGCTCAGCACGGCCCAATACCCCTCTGTCCTGGGCCGGGTGGCCATGGACGACTCCACAACCCCCGAGCGAACGAAGCTCACCAGTTCGGGCACATCATCGAGGCCCACGGCCTTCACCCGGCCCTGAAGACCCAGGCGCCGGATGGCCCGCCCAATGCCGACTGGACCGCTGGCGTCACTCGCCAGCCATCCCCGCAGCCCAGGGTGGGCCTGCATTGTCTGCACCGCCTGCTGCTCCGCGAGGGCAATGCTGTCTTCGTCGATGGGCGTGGCCACCACCCGGATGCCCGGAAAGCGATGCAACACCTCCTGATGGCAACGGAAGCGGATGGCATGGTTCGGGGCGGTGGGCACGCCCTGCATGATCGCCACATCTCCCTTGCCCTCCAGGAGGGTGGCCAGCCGTTCGGAGGCCATCTGGGCCAACCGGCAGTCGTCATTGCCCACGGTGGTGATGGGCAGATCGGCGGGGCTCTTTGAATCAAACAGGACCAGGCCGATCCCCTGATCTCTGGCCTGGCGCAGCAGGGGGTTGAGCTGGGTGGAATCGAGGAGATCGATGAAGATCCCATCGGGCTTCGTGGCGATCGCCTGGCGCAGCATCTCTTGCTGGAGAGAGATGGTGGCCTTGGCCGGGTTCCGGTAGTCGATCGTCACTGGACGCCCGGTCTGGCTGGACAACATCCGGGCTGCAGCCAGGGCTCCCTCATGCACCTGGTCAAACCAGGGGTGAGACACCTTGCTGAGGAGCACAAAGCGCAGAGGGGTCTTGGCCTGGTCGGGAGAGGCGGCCAGGGACGCCAAGGGCATGGCGCTCGCCAGAACAGCCGCGGCGGCACCCAACACACCCTGCACACCCTTGAACCAAACCAATGTCATGACGTCTTGGAGTCTTCTCACAAGTTAGGGGTCATGGGAAAAAAGCCTCACGGTGGTGGCAAAACTTGAAACCAGTAGCCTCGCTTTACACGGCACATCAGCATGCGTTTCGACGGCAGCCTTGAAGATTTGCAGGCTTTGGTGAGCCAGCTCCAAATCCCTTGCCACTGGCAGCACAAGGGGGCCTATCAACTCGCTGTCTTCGAAGATGGCATCAGCAATCTGAAATTGAATTGGTGGCCTGAAACCGGGGAAATCCGCCTTGTGGGTGATCCGGAAGTGCGAAATGATGTCGAAAAACGGCTCAAGGATCTCCTGGGCCCTCGTTAGACGTCTGCCGAAGCAACGCGATTCCCTGCCACGATGGCAGAAATTGCCCGTTGATCGCCATGCGCCTCTTCTCTCCCGGCTGGGTCTCACCGGCCCTGCTTCTGGCTGTGGCTGTCGTCTGTCTTGACGCCAACGGGGTGCACGCCCAGGCCAGGGCCGTTCGAGGAGGGGTCGGCGGACCCGCCTCGGGGGCTGGAGTGATGCCAGGGGCCGGATTCGGCCAGGCGGGCCCCGGAATGGTGAATCCCGCTCGAACCCCTGCAGCCGGTGGGGTTGGGGGGGCCGCCTCGGGGGCTGGAGTGATGCCAGGGGCCGGATTCGGCCAGGCTGGGCCTGGGCTGGTCAACCCGGCAGGGCCCGCTCCGGCAGCCGGTGGCGTGGGTGGCCCGGCCTCAGGAGCTGGCGTGTTGCCAGGGGCCGGATTCGGTCGGCCAGGCGTCGGGCGCTGAGCGGGTCCGTTCCTGCACCCAGCTGATGACAGCTTTACCCATATTGCATCCAGGCCTCCGAACAGGGACCTAACGAAGCCATGGCCTCTCCACGGGGGAGTGATCCTCGGTGGGATCTTGAAGGGCTTCAAAATGGGTCGCCTGAGATTCGAACTCAGGACCAATCGGTTAAAAGCCGAGTGCTCTACCGCTGAGCTAGCGACCCTGGTGCGCTCAGTGGCATCCCCCAGGGGGGCGAGCCATGACCGCCAAGCGAACGTATCACCCGGGGTGGGGGGGCCACAATGCGCTGAGCGGAATCGTGGTGATCCCATGGTGAGGGAGGCAAGGGAAAACGATCCAGCTCCTGGCCAGCCCTGGCCTTCTCCCACCATCGATCCGGAGGCCTGGGTGGCGGAATCGGCTGTGGTGGTGGGGGATGTGCGACTGGAAGCTGGAGCCAGCCTCTGGCCCACCGCCGTGGCCAGGGGGGATGTGTGTCCGGTGCTGGTGGGACGGGACAGCAATGTGCAGGACGGGGCGGTGCTCCATGGGGATCCGGGCCAACCGGTGAGGATCGGTTGTGAGGTGACCATCGGCCATCGGGCGGTGGTGCACGGAGCCACCCTGGAGGATGGCTGCCTGGTGGGGATCGGAGCGATCGTGCTCAACGGGGTGACCGTGGGAGCCGGGGCCCTGGTGGCTGCGGGCTCTGTGGTGACAAAGGATGTGCCTCCAGGAGCCCTGGTGATGGGCGCTCCCGCCCAGGTGAAGCGCCAGCTCAGTGAGGAGGCCATGGCGGAGCAGCGGCTCCATGCTCGCCGCTATCGCCAACTGGCCCAGGCCCACGCGGGTCGGAGTTCTGAAACCGGCTTTGGGGAGCCTTGAAGGGCCCGGGTCGCGTTACAAGCCGCCACCGGGGGATCGAAGGCCCGCGGGTTGTCTTTAAGATCACCAAAATCTGAACTGCTCCTCCATGGATCTCCGGGTTGTGCTTGTGGCCGCGCCCATCCTTCTGGCCGCCAGCTGGGCTGTGTTCCATATCGGCAGAGCCGCGGTGGGCCAATTGCAGCTGTTTCTGAAGCGGGCCAGAGCCTGAGCTTTTGAGCACACCCGTTCTGGTGATTGGTGCCGGCCTGGCCGGCACGGAAGCCGCCTGGCAAGTGGCCTGCGCCGGGGTCCCCGTCACCCTGGTGGAAATGCGGCCCATCCGTCGCTCGCCCGCCCACCACAGCTCCGAATTCGCTGAACTGGTGTGCAGCAACAGCTTCGGGGCCCTCTCCAGCGACAGGGCCGCCGGGCTACTCCAGGAGGAATTGCGCCGATTGGGTTCCCTGGTGATCCGCACGGCCGATGCCCATGCTGTTCCCGCCGGAGGTGCCCTGGCGGTGGATCGGGGTCGCTACAGCGCTGCGCTCACGGAAACCCTGGCCTCCCACCCCCTGGTGACCATCCAGCGGCAGGAACAGATGGCCCTGCCGCCTCCGGAGCAGATCACCGTGCTGGCCACCGGTCCTCTCACGGCCGAATCCCTAGCGGACGACCTGCGGTCCTTCACCGGCCTGGAGGAATGCCACTTCTTCGATGCGGCCAGTCCCATCGTGGAAGGGGAGAGCATCGACCTCACGGTGGCCTTCCGCGCTTCCCGCTACGACAAGGGGGATGCGGACTACATCAACTGCCCCATGGACCAGGAGCAGTACCGCATCTTCCGCGAGGCCCTGCTTGCCGCCGAGCAGGCCCCCCTGAAGGACTTCGAGCAGGAGAGCGCCTGTTTCTTTGAAGGCTGCCTACCGATCGAGGAGCTGGCCCGCCGGGGGGAAGACACCATGCGCTACGGGCCGCTCAAACCCATCGGCCTCTGGGATCCCCGTTGGGGAGATCTCCAGGATCGGGAGGTGCGCCGGGCCAAGCGGGCCCATGCGGTGGTACAGCTGCGCCAGGAGGATAAGGATGGGCGGCTGTGGAACCTGGTGGGGTTCCAGACCAATCTGCGCTGGGGGGAGCAGGCCAGAATCTTTCGGCTAATCCCGGGCCTGGAGCAGGCCGAGTTTGTGCGGTTCGGGGTGATGCACCGCAACACCTTTCTGGAATCGCCCAAGCTCCTGGAGGCCACCCTCCAGTTCCGGCAAAGGCCTTCCCTCTTGGCTGCCGGCCAGATCACGGGCACGGAGGGCTATGCCGCCGCCGTGGCCGGCGGCTGGCTGGCGGGCACCAATGCGGCCCGTCTGGCCCAAGGCCGGATGCCCCTCACGCTGCCACCCACCACCATGGCTGGAGCCCTCACCCACTTCATCGCCGAGGCCCCCTGCGGGGGCAAAGGGCGCCGTGGGGGCTTCCAGCCCATGCCGCCCAATTTCGCTTTGCTACCGGCTCTCGAACAGCCCATCCGGGAGAAGAGGCTCCGCTATGGGGCCTATCGCGACCGAGCCCTGACGGCGCTGGAGCAGCTGGATATCAACCAAGCCATGGCCACCACATAGGTAACACGCATTGATCACATTCCGCGAAAGTGGATCAGGAAGTGTTGCGCAAATCTCAAGAGAACCTGGACATCCCAAAAGGACGTATCTGTTCCTTCTATCCATAAAGAGAAGACCTGTTCAAGTGGCCGCGGCTACCTGTGTAACAGCGCACTCTCAGCGCACAGAGTCTTCAGCAACAGCGCAAATATTCGCGCATTTGCACACATCATTTCTCCCCTTCGCTTCGCAATCATGATTCGCAAATTGTTCGGGCATGTGCCCTTCAAGGCTTCGCTGGCGGGAGTGATCCTTTCGGCGATCCTCCTTATTCAGGCCTCAGCTGCCTCGGCAGCCACCTTGTCGGAAGACATGGTGCAGGCGAGTAAAGATGCCTGCATCAATCTTGCCAAGCGCCGTGGATTCACGGTGGAACAGGTGATCAATGCCCAGCCAGCACCAGGAGACAGCGCCAGCGTGGTGCTGAAGCTGATGAAGGCGGGTGAACCCTATGAATTCAAGTGCGGCTTCTCCCAAGCGATCGACCACTTCGTTGAACCTGCCCCCGCGGCCACAGGTCAACGGGTCGCCCAGGCTCCCGCCACCGCCCAACGGCAACAGGCCACGGTGAACACCACCCAGAACACCCAGGCTGCTCCTAGAGCCAATGGACGACAGGATGTTCGCAGGGAGCGGGCGGTGGTGGTAGATCGCAATCGTCAGCAGCAGGCTGATGCGAAGGCTGATCGCGGACGCTTCAACGCCGCCTGGCTTCTGCCCCTTCTGCTGTTGCCCCTGGCGGCCTTCGTGTTTCGCAACAAGGAGGAGGACGCTGTGGCACCAAGCCGGATCACCACAACCCCTACCGTGAAGATCACCAGTGTGGAAGCCCAGCTCCGCAATCAGGACACGCCCATTGAGGTGCGTTCAGGAGCTGGTACCAGCCACCCCGTCACCCGCACGATCCCTGCTGGTAGCAAGGTTCGCCTGAGCGGTCGGTATGAGAACGATTGGGCTGAACTGGCTGAAAGCGGCTGGATCCACATCCCATCTCTGACGACCGATCCCCGTGTGAGCGCGGTCAAGAGCTACTGAATCGCTAACCACCCCCTGGAAAGGCGATTTTTATACCAAAACATTCGGATGCTGCTTTCGCGGCATCCGATTTTTCGTTAATCCATCGTTAAGTTATGGATAACTTTTTACCACATAGTTACGGTGCACTTGGGTTTGCTCGGTGCCATCAAGATCCGATAAGACCACGAAAGAGATTTAGTGCTGATCAGCAAGGCAGTTCACCCGTTGCGTAGGTTTGTTTTGTGGGTCCAATTTCGCCGACCCTGTTGTTGACGCAACAGGCAACTGTTTGTTGTCTGCGCGTCAACGATTCTCTTCCTACCCAATTTCTTTTCTGGTCACAATGACTACCCGCACCGTCATTGGTTTGTTTACTGACAATAAACTCGCCGCAGAGGCTCTTGATGCCCTTGCTGCAGCTGGTGTGCACCGTGATGCGCTGGATCTACTCAGCGCAGATGATGCCTCCGATGTCCCCAAGCTTCGGGCTCTTTCTGATCTTGTTCCCGATCCCGACCTCTCCATCTACCTGGAAGGTGTCCGTCAAGGCGGTACCCTGCTGACCGCCCAGGTACCTGCCAACGCCGAAGCCCGGGCCGCTGAAATCATCGGTTCCAAATCCCCGGTGAACATTCGCGAGCATGCGGTTGCCCTCAAGGCCCGCAATCCCCAGCTGAAGGCTGAAATGATCGACGCCAAGCACGACCCCAACGTGCTGGAAGTTGTAGAAGAAGTGGTCGAACTCGGCAAGGAGAAGGTCGAAACCGGTCGCATGCGCATCTACAACGTGGTGTCCGAAAGCAAGGTCTCCAAGAGCATCCCCCTGGTGGATGAAACGGTGACCGTGCAGCGCCGCACCGTGAACCGGGATGCCCTGGAGGACGCCTTCAAGGAGCGCGTGTTCGAACTCTCTGAATTCGACGAGCGGGCCATTGTGAGCAAGCGTGCCCAGGTGGTGGAGGAGGTCAACCTCGCCAAGCAGGCCGAAACCCGCGACAAAACCGTCACCGAGACCGTTCGCCGTTCCGACGT
>JBEIGX010000051.1:0-12797 GCA_040381675.1 Aphanothece sp. | reverse complement strand
CTGTCATCCCTGGGTCAGCAGCCGCTCCAGCTCCTCGGGCCGGGTGGTCTTGAGGAGGGCCTCGGCATGGCTGATGGCTTCCTCCTGAATGAGGTTGGCCATGGCCCGTTCAAGGGTGATCATGCCTTCCTTGGCGCCGGTTTGAATCTGGGAATAAATCTGGGCTGTCTTCCCTTCCCGAATCAGGTTGGCGATAGCGGGGGTATTGATCATGATCTCCTGGGCCATCACCCGGCCAAATTGTCCTGGGAGCGGCCGCACCCGTTTGCACAGGGTCTGGGAAAACACGGCTAGCAGGCTGCCGCTGAGCTGCACGCGGATCTGGGTCTGTTGTCCGGGAGGAAACACGTCCACCATCCGGTCCACGGTTTGGGCTGCGGAACTGGTGTGCAGGGTGCCAAACACCAGGTGACCGGTTTCGGCAGCGCTGATGGCCAGCTGAATGGTCTCCAGATCCCGAAGTTCCCCCACAAGAATCACATCGGGATCTTCCCGCAGGGCAGCCCGAAGGGCGTTGGCAAAGCTGCGGGTGTCTTCATTCACCTCCCGTTGATGAATGACGGACTTCTCGTTTTTGTAGGTGAATTCGATCGGATCCTCGATGGTGAGGATGTGCTCCGCCCGGGTTTGATTGATGTGGTTCAACAGGGCCGCCAGGGTGGTGGTTTTTCCCGACCCCGTGGGCCCGGTCACCAGGATGAGTCCCTTGGGTTTGCGACTCGTTTCTTCCACTACGGGAGGCAGGCCCAGGTTGGCCAGGGCCGGAATGGAATCCCCCAGGGCCCGTAAACAGGCGGCATAAGTGCCCCGCTGTCGGTAAACGTTCACCCGAAACCGGGCCACCCCGCGCAGACCGTAAGAACAATCCAGTTCCCAGTTTTGTTCCAGATGTTTGCGCTGGGAGTTGTTCAACAGGGAGAAGATCAGCTTGTTGCACTGCTCTTCCGACAACACCACCTCTTCCAGCATGGGGCGGAGTTGTCCATTGAAGCGGCCATAGGGAGGTTGATAGGCCGCCAGGTGAAGGTCGCTCCCTCCAGCCTTGACCAGATCAGTCATCAGATCCTCAATCAGCATGGCGTGCCTTGAATCACCTAGCGGCGGACCTTGAGACAGTAGGGGCATTCCAGCCATTCGTCGTTGAGGCCTGCCCCACATCCTCTGCAGCTGAGGCTGTTGAGGGCCCGGGCCCGTCGCTCCAATTCCAATCCGCTGTCGGTCAGGAGCATGCGCTCCACTTCCTCCAGGCTCGTCAGCCCCTGCCGCACCAGATCAAGGCCATAGCCCAGGAGGGTTTTCATCCCCGCCTCCAGGGCCAGGCGCCGCACCTCATGGGTGCTGGACCGTTTTGCCACGGCAGCGGACAGATTTTCATTCATGGTGAGCACTTCATAGACCCCCACCCTGCCCCGATAGCCCCGGCCCTGGCATTTGGGGCAACGATTGGCCGTGCCTGCCGTCACCTTCGGCGCTCGATAGAAGGTGATCGCCTCTTCATCGCTCACCACCAAGCCGAAATGGGCCAGTTCTTCCAGGCCCGGATGGTGGGCGATCCGGCAATCCGGGCAAAGACGGCGCACCAGACGCTGGGACACGACTCCCAGGAGAGAAGAACTCACCAGAAAGGGCTCGACGCCCATCTCATCGAGCCGCGCAAAGGCGCCGACAGCATCGTTGCAGTGGAGGGTGGTGAGCACCAGATGGCCCGTCAGGGCCGCCTTGATGGCCGTGCGGGCAGTTTCCAGGTCCCGGGTTTCCCCTACGAGGAGCACGTCGGGATCCTGCCGCATGAACGCCCGCAAGGCCGAGGCGAAGTCGTAGCCCTTTTCCCGGTTCACCTGGGTCTGGGTGATCCCGGCCAGGCCGTATTCAATCGGGTCTTCCACGGTGCAGATGTTGATGCCCGGGTCGTTCCGTTCCGCCAGCAGGGAATACAGGGTGGTGGATTTTCCGGAGCCGGTGGGTCCCGTGACCAGCAACATCCCAAAAGGCTTGCCCCCCATGGCCCGCACATCGCTCCGGGCGGAGAGGTCGGTGATCAGGGTGTCCAGACCGAGCTGGGTGGCACTGCTGTCCAGGATCCGCAATACCACTTTCTCTCCATAGCGGCCCGGAAGGGTGCTCACGCGAAAGTCCACCACTTCCTCCCGAAACCTTCGGCGGATGCGACCGTCCTGGGGGAGACGGCGCTCCGCGATATCCAGATCGGCCATGATCTTGAACCGTGAAGTGACGGCCGGCACCAGAGTCTTCGGCAGGTTGTCCACCGTGCGCAGCACGCCGTCCTGACGGAAGCGCACGTGCATGCCGTCCGGCTGTGGTTCCACATGGATGTCGCTGGCACCGCTGTTGATGGCCTCTGCAAGGATGCGGTTCACCAGGTTCAGGACAGGGGAGGTTGCCTCCTCCTTTGGGGGGCCGTCCAGATCCTCCAGGACCTCCGCAGCCACCTGGGTTGTCCCGGTCTGCCCCAGGTTGAGGTCGGCAAAGAGGGAGTGTGATTCAGGGCTGTCGGTCGCGGCCTCTTGCAGGGTGTCGGGATTCATCAGGCGCTCGTTCAGAATTCTGCTGGAGGCGATCGATCATCTTCAGGTCGCCGGTCCAGGGCCATGCTCCGGAGGTGCGGGCTTCCGCCGCTTGTGGGGTGGCAGGGATAAGAAGGAACATAAGGGAATTCCATCGTGCCCGGCAGCATGAGCGGCGACACTTCCCCAGCCCAAACCTCCCCGGAGTCCCTCCAGGAGCCCGCTGAGGCGATGCCATCCGCTGAGGTTCAGCCCGAGCTGGTCGATCCCCCTGCATCCCAACCCACCTCCGAGGCGAGCCCGGAGGGCGCCGCTTCTCCGGAGAAGCTGCAGGAGCTGGAAAGCCAGCTGGCGGCCCTGCAGGCGGAACATGAGGCGCTTCGCAGTCAATACATGCGAATTGCCGCAGACTTTGACAACTTCCGCAAACGCCAGTCCAGAGACCAGGACGACTTGCGGTTGCAAATCACCTGCACCACTCTCGGTGAAATCCTGCCGGTTGTGGATAATTTCGATCGTGCCCGTCAACAACTCAACCCCCAGAGTGAAGAAGCTCAGACGCTTCATCGCAGTTACCAAGGCCTCTATAAACAGCTCGTGGATGTGTTCAAGCAGCTGGGAGTGGCACCGATGCGGGTGGAGGGTGAACCCTTCGACCCCAATCTCCATGAAGCTGTGATGCGCCAACCCAGCGAGGAGCACCCGGAAGACGTGGTGATCGAGGAGCTGCAGAGGGGCTATCAGCTGCAGGGCAAGGTTCTCCGCCATGCCCTTGTGAAAGTGTCGATGGGCCCTGGCCCTGACGGCGCCCCAACCGCTGAGGATCCCACCCCGGATCAGGAGCAGGCTGGCTGATGGCCGATTTCTATGACCTGCTCGGCGTGGAACGCGACGCCGATGCCGACACCCTTAAGCGAGCCTATCGACGCCTCGCCCGGCAGTACCACCCCGATGTCAACAAGGATCCCGGGGCGGAAGAGCGCTTCAAGGACATTGGCCGTGCCTACGAGGCCTTGAGCGACCCCCAGGCCCGGGCCCGCTATGACCAGTTCGGCGAAGCCGGGCTGGGCGGTGGCGGCATGCCTGACATGGGGGACATGGGCGGGTTCGCCGATCTGTTCGAAACTTTCTTCAGTGGCTTCGGCGGCGGTGGGGGGATGGGCGGTGGCGCCAGGCGTCGGGGGCCCCGGAAGGGGGATGACCTCGGTCTGGAGCTCACGATCACCTTCAGCGAGGCCGTGTTCGGAGTGGAGAAGGAGGTGCAGTTCCGCCACCAGGAAACCTGCGGCACCTGCCAGGGATCCGGCGCCAAGCAAGGGAGCGGCCCCACCACCTGTTCCACCTGCGGTGGGGCCGGCCAGGTGCGCCGGGCCACCCGCACCCCCTTTGGCAGCTTCACCCAGGTGGCTCCCTGTCCCACCTGTGAGGGATCGGGGCAGATGATCGCCGACCCCTGCACCCCCTGTCAGGGACAGGGGGTGCAGGAGGTGATGAAGAAGCAACGCATCAAGATTCCCGGGGGAGTGGACAGCGGCACCCGACTCCGGGTTCCTGGAGAGGGCAATGCGGGTCAGCGGGGGGGCGGCCCCGGCGACCTCTACGTGGTGCTGAACGTGAAGTCCCACCCCCAATTGCGGCGCGAGGGCATCACCATCTCCTCCGAGCTGCCCCTGAGCTACCTGCAGGCCATCCTGGGCGACACGGTGGAGGTGGAAACCGTGGATGGCACCGAGAAGCTGGAGATTCCAGCCGGCACCCAACCGGGGGCCGTGCTGACCCTCAAGGGCAAGGGCGTTCCCAAGCTCGGCAATCCCGTGGCCCGGGGCAACCACGACTTCACGGTGAAAGTCCAGTTGCCCACCAAGCTCTCCGGCGATGAGCGGGAGCTCCTGGAGCAGTTGGCGGGGCATCACGGCCGCAAGGGACAGCACAAGAGCGGGCTCTTCGGGGGCCTCTTCGGGGGGGGATGAGCGGCCCCACTCCCGATGTTTGCCTCGACCTGAGGGGCACCCCCTGCCCCCTCAACTATGTGCGCAGCCGCCTGGCGCTGGAACGCCTTCCCGTGGGGGGCTGGCTCCAGGTCGACCTCGATGCGGGAGAGCCCGAAGCCATGGTGGCCGAGAGCCTGCGGGGGGAAGGTCACCAGGTCGGTCCGGCCCTGCCCCTGCCCGCTGGCGAGGGGTCGGCAGAGGGATCCTCCGTGCGTCTGCTCATTCAGCGCGGTGGGTGAACCGGGCCGGGTGGTGGCCGTGGAGGCCAATTTTTGCCGCGTGCACCTGGTCTCTCCCGGTCCTGAGGGCCAGGCTCACCTCCTCTGCACGGCCCGGGCCCGCCTGGCCAAAGGGGGCCTGGGGATCTGCGTGGGCGACTGGGTGGAGGTGGAAGGCATCGACTGGGTGCAAGGGCGGGGGGCCGTGGCCCGCCGCGGCCAACGCAGCAACCTTCTTTCCCGGCCCGCGGTCGCCAATGTGGGCCGGGTGGTGGTCGTGGTGTCGCTCAAGGAACCGGAGCCCGATCCCATGCAGATCACCCGGTTTCTGGTGAGTGCGGAACAACTTGATCTGCCGGTGGATCTCGTGCTCTCCAAGGCGGATGGGCTTCCGCCGGGCTGGCTTGAGGCTTGGTGTGGGCGCCTTGCGGCCTGGGGATACACCCCCCTCCCCGTGTCCACCCAGACGGGGGCGGGCCTGGAGGCCTTGGCCCAGCACCTGGCCCGGCCTGGGATTGCCGTGCTCTGCGGTCCCTCTGGTGTGGGCAAGAGCAGCTTGCTGAATGCCCTGGTGCCTGGGCTGGCCCTCCGGGTGGCTCCCGTCTCCGGTCGCCTGCAGCGGGGCCGGCACACCACCCGCCATGTGGAGCTGGTGTCGCTCCCAGGCCACCCCGAGGCTCTCCTGGCCGACACCCCTGGCTTCAACCGCCCCGCCCTGCCGGCCACCCCCGCGGAGCTGGTGCGCTGCTTTCCGGAGTTGCGGGCCCTGGCCCAGCAGCAGCCGTGTCGGTTTTCCGATTGCCGGCACAGCGGCGAATCAGGCTGCGCCATCGGGGAGGGCTGGCCCCGCCACGCTCTCTACCGCCAATGTCTGGCCGAGGTGGAATCGGGCGCGCCCCCGCCGGGATTGGGCCGTTCCGGAGAAACGGCCTTGCGCCAGGCGTCCCGACGCCGCCGCCATCTTCAGCGTCAGGGAGAAATCAGCCCCCCAGACCTGGAAGATTGAGTTCCAGACCTCCGGTGAGGGTGTCCATCCGCTCCCGCATGGTGTTGGTGGAGAGGTCGTAGGCCGCCTTAAGGGCCTCGAACACCGCTCCTTCAACCGCGCTCTGGCCTTCCCCCAGAAGGGAGGGATCCACCTGGACCTTCAGGGGCAGCTGGTTGCCCGAGAGCCATACGCTGGCCCGGCCATCGGCGCTGCGACCCTCCAGTTCCATGGCGTCGAGCTCTTCCTGCAGTTTCTGGGCGTCCTGCTGGATCTGCTGGGCCTTGCGGAAAGCTTCGGTCAGCTGACCGAAGTTGGGAAGTCCAAAGCCAGCCATGGCGCCAGAAGGGGAAGAAAAGTCTGTTTCAGGGTAGGCCCCTCACGTCCCTTCCCCGTCGCCCAGCGCGAAGCCCAGACGTTTCACCTCCGGATGCAGGGGGATGCCGTGGGCGGTCCAGACGCTCTCCTGCACCATGCCGATCAACCGGTCGATGTCGGTGGCGGTGGCGGCTCCCAGGTTCACGATGAAGTTGGCGTGCAGGGTGGACACCTGGGCGTCACCCACCTGCAGCCCCTTGAGCCCCAGTCCCTCGATCAGGCGGCCGGCCTTCTGGGGCTCGGGATTGCGAAACACGCTGCCGCAGCTGGGTTGCTGGTAGGGCTGGGTGCTGGTGCGGCTGTGCAGATTGGTGCTGGTGCGGGCGGTCACCGCGGCGGGCTCGTGGCCGGGCTCCAGCCGGAACCGGGCGGACAGCACCAGCAAGGGCTCCTCCTGCAATCGGCTGTGGCGATAGGCGAAATCCAGTTCGCTGGCCAGAAGGGTGAAGGGCTCGCCGGGCCGGGCCGGATCGATCACCCGCACGGAATGGAGCCACTCCGCCGTGCAGCCCCCCTGGGCACCCGCATTCATCACCACAGCCCCCCCCACAGTGCCGGGGATGCCCACGCTCCACTCCAGGCCACTGAGGCCGCTCCGGGCCACCTTGCGGGCCAGGGTGGGGATGGGTTCCCCCGCTTCTGCTTCCACCCACCCGTCGGCGGCTTCCAGCACGCTGCCCTGAAGCCTTCGGCTGCAGAGGGTGAGGCCGGGGAGTCCCCCATCGGCGATGAGCAGGTTGGAGCCGGCCCCGATGCAGCGAAAGGGCAGGCCCTCGCCGACGGCCCAGGAGGCCTGCTGGATCAACTCCTCCGCGCTGCCGGGTTCGCCGAACCAGCGGGCCGGACCGCCCACCCGCCAGGTGGTGAAGTCACGCAGGGCCACCCCCTGCCTGATGGCGCCTGGGGCGACTCTCATGGCGCTTCGCTCACAGCACCAGGGCCGCTGGACGCCCGGGGTCGCCGAGGGTGCTGAGGCGCTCCCAGAGGCTGTTCACATCTCCGGCCCCCATGGCGAGAACCAGATCTCCTGGTTCGCTGCAGGCGGCCACTTGGTCGGTCAACTGGTCCAGGTTGGCTGCGGCCCGCACGGGCATCGAGGGGGCGATGGCTTTCACGGCGGCAGCCAATGCTTCGCTGGAGATGCCTTCAATCGGGGCCTCCCCCGCGCTGTACAGCGGGGCCACGATCACCGTGTCCGCCATGGCCAGGGCCTCCGCGAATTCGCTCAGGAACTGGGCGGTGCGGCTGTAGCGGTGGGGTTGGAACACCGCCAGCAAACGCTGGGGCTGGGACGGCAGGGGGCTGCGACCGCTCTCCACCATCAGTCGGGCCATGGCCAGGGTGGCGGCCACCTCGCTGGGGTGATGGGCGTAGTCGTCCACCACGATCCGCTGGTGCCATAGCCCCCGACAGTCAAAGCGTCGGCCGGGGGCCTTGAGGTTGCCGATGGCCCGGCGCAGGTCGGCGAAGGGCACCCCTTCCCGGCGGCAGGCCGCCAGGGCGGCGGTCACATTGCTGAGGTTGTGACGTCCGGGCAGGGGGACCTCCAGGGTGCCGATCTGCTCGCCTCGTTCGTAGTAGGCAGCCGTGGTGCCATCACCCCGTTCCTGAAGGGCCAGGGCGGTGTAGTCGGCATGGTCGGGATCCTGGATCGACCACCAGGCATCGGCCTGGAAATACTCCCGGAGAATGGGACAGTCCCGGTTGGCCAGCAGGGCGCCGCTGCCATCGCTGAAGCGCTTGAGCGTGTCGATCAGGGTCTGCAGGTTGGGGTAATGGTCGGTGTGGTCCAGCTCGATGTTGGTGAGGAGCGCCAGGGTTGGGCTGAATTTCACCAAGGAGCCGTCGGATTCATCCGCCTCGGCCACAAGAAGGCGGCCCGAGCCCTGCCGGCCATTGCTGCCGAAGGCGGGCACGATGCCGCCGATGACCGCCGTTGGGTCCTGACCTGTGGCCTCCAGCAGGGTGGCAATCAGGGTGCTGGTGGTGGTTTTCCCGTGGCTTCCGGCCACGGCGATGGAGGGTTGATTGTTGATCAGGGCAGCCAGCACATCGGAGCGATGGCAGAGACCCAGCCCCTGGCGGCGGGCTTCGGCCACCTCCTCATTGCTGTCCCGCACCGCTGAGCTGAGCACCAACAGGGGGGGGCGGCTCCCATTGCCCAAGAGGGTGTGGATGGTGGCGCTGCTCTGCTCCTGGAACACCTTCACCCCCCGATCGGCCAGCCGACTGAGCACCGCCGACGGCTTGGGGTCGGAGCCGCTGATGGCAAAGCCTCGCTCCACAAGGATTCCAGCCAGGGCCGACATGCCGATGCCACCAACCCCAACGAAGTGGAGGGGCTGATCGCGATCGAGCACAAGGTCCAAGAGCGTTACCGAGATTCAGCCGAAAATAGGGCGAAACCCTCCGGCATGCTCCCCCTGGTGTTTTACGAGTTGCTTCGCATCGTCCCCCGCCCTGCTGCCAGCCCCCGAGTTACGGGGTTGGGGAGACCCTGATTTCTGTATGATCGGCAGCCGAAATCCCCTTGCCAAGCGGTTCTCGCCGCTTCCCCTGTCATGGCCCTACGCGTAGCGATCAATGGATTTGGCCGAATTGGTCGCAATTTCACGCGCTGCTGGCTGAGCCGAGGTGCGAACACCGGCATCGAGCTGGTGGGCATCAATGGCTCCGGCGACACCAACACCAACGCCCACCTGCTCAAGTACGACTCGATGCTGGGTCCCCTGCGGGGAGTTGATGTCACGACCACTGAAAACACCATCAATCTCAACGGCAAGGAGATCAAGGTCTTCTATGACCGCAATCCAGCCAACCTGCCCTGGAAGGAGTGGGGCGTCGATCTGGTGATCGAATCCACAGGTGTGTTCAATGATGATGTGGGCGCCAGCAAGCACTTTGAGGCCGGTGCCAAGAAGGTCATCCTCACCGCCCCCGGCAAGGGTGCCAAGGTGGGGACCTTTGTTGTGGGCGTGAACGCGGATCAATACCGCCACGAAGACTGGGACATCCTCAGCAACGCCAGCTGCACCACCAATTGCATGGCGCCGGTTGTCAAGGTGCTTGATCAATCCTTTGGCATCGTCAAGGGCACGATGACCACCACTCACAGTTACACCGGTGACCAGCGCATCCTCGACGCCTCGCACCGCGACCTGCGCCGGGCCCGTGCCGCCGCCGTCAACATCGTGCCCACTAGCACCGGCGCCGCCAGTGCGGTGGCTCTCGTGTACCCGCCGGTGAAGGGCAAGCTGAGCGGCATCGCCCTGCGCGTCCCCACCCCCAACGTGTCGGTGGTCGACATGGTGCTCGAACTGAGCCGCGACACCACCAAGGAAGAGGTGAATGCCGTGCTCAAGGCTGCTTCTGAGAACGGCATGAAGGGCATCATCAAGTACTGCGACCTGCCCCTGGTGTCCTCCGACCATGCCGGCACGGATGAATCCGCCATCGTGGATTCCGATCTCACATTGGTGATGGGAGGAAACATGCTGAAGGTGATCTGCTGGTACGACAACGAATGGGGCTACAGCCAGCGCGTTGTTGACCTGGCGGAAATCGTGGCGAAAAACTGGAAGTGAGCCCCCGGCCGCGGCCTGAGAAGACCACGCGCTGCGTGATCCTCCGGTCCGGCCCCCTTCCGATCCCCCCTCCCGGCTGATTCCGCCGCTGGCTACAGACGTGTGGTGATCAAGGTGGGTGCTCCTCTCCGCTGAAGTGGCAGTACCCCCTGCTGGCGCCCTCGGCGGCATCCCAGGGGGTGCCATCCGCCCAGCCAAGAACCCCCGGAGCCCCTGCCAGCAGCACGCCAATCCGCGTCGCCCCCGGCAGAGCCGACACCAGAGCCTCTGCCCAGCGAGGCTCCAGAGCCAGCACCAGCTCGAAGTCCTCCCCGCCGCCCAGGCACCAGGCCTGGGCCTGGGGCAGGCCCGCCATGGCCGGATCCAGGGGCAGCTGTTGCCGCTCCAGCCGGGCTGCGCAGCCGCTGGCCGCCGCGATCGTCGCCACCGCCGCCGCCAGCCCATCGCTGCTGTCGCAGCCGCCCACCCGCCAGGAATGCCCGGCGGGCCGGCAGCCGCCCAGCGCCCGCACCGCGTCAAAGCGGGGTACGGGGCGCCGGTGGGCCTGGATTGCACGTTGGATCAGGGCCGGATCCAGGCCTGCCAGCCCGCCAGCATCCGTCGTTCCCGCGTCGTTCCGATCGCGCCTGGGGTCGGATTGCAGCAGCGCCAGGCCGAGACGGCTCAGCCCGTGGGGCCCCGTGCACACCAGCAGGTCGCCGGGCAGGCCGTCGCTGCGCCGGATCGGGCCCTCCTCCCCTCTCAGGAGTCCCAGCGCCGTGATCGCCAGCAACCGCTGCGATCCGCCGCTGCAGTCGCCACCCAGCACCACGCCGCCATGCCTCCGAAGCGCCTCGTCGATCCCCCGATAGACCCCCTCGACCCAGGACCAGGGCGTGTTCGTTGGCGCAACGAGCCCCACCGTGATCCCCATGCCCTGCTGACAGCCCATCGCTGCCAGGTCCGAGAGGTTGGCCGCCGCCGCCCGCCAGCCCACATCGCCTGGCTCGGTGGTGATGTCGCTGAAGTGGATGCCCTCCACCAGCACATCGGTGGTGAGCACCAGAGTCCCGTTTGTGAGGGGAAGCAGGGCGGCATCATCGCTGAACTGACCAGGCGGTGCGAAGGCTCCGAGCCGGCGGATCAGCTCCCACTCGCCCAGGTCTGCCAGGGTCTCCCCCATGGCTCTGATCAGGCGTGGGGCCTGAGGTTGTCAGCCCCTTCGATCACCCGGGCCGAGACGATCCGGTCGTCAACGCCAAGTTCCTCGAGCGTGTCCAGGCCCTCCACCACGTAGCCGAAGGCCGCGTTGCGGCCATCCACCAAGTTGAGGCCGGCTGGGGTGAGTTCCGGCTCATACAGGAAGAAGAAGAACTGCGACGATCCGTCGTCGAGATTTTCGTCGGAGTGGGCCCAGCCCAGAGTCCCGTAGGTGGCGAAGGGCAGCACCGGTTCCGCCTTGTAGCGGCCGACATCTTCGAAGGTTTCGTTGTAGATCGGCTCTGCATCGCCGGCGATGCGGATCTCCAGCGGCACATGCCGCTCCTCGCCGGTTTTCGCATCCACGTAGCCCATGGCGTCGCCCTTCGGATCGCCGGTCTGGAGCACGTAGAAATCCTCCGCCCGGTTGAAAGGCAGCCCGTCATAGAACTTCCGTTGCACCAGATCCACGAAGGCTCCTCCCGTGAGCGGCGCGTTGTAGCCGTCGATGACGGCGGTGAGGTCGCCCTTGCTGGTGCTGATGCGCACCGTGGCCCGCCCCAGCAGCCTTGGCAGGGCATCAAATTCAGCTGGGATCGTGAACGGGAAGGCGCCCACGAGGCGGGCTTCGGCGCTGCCGATGGTCGCGAGGGCAGCGCGACGGCTCTCAAGGAAGGTATCGCGATCCTGGGCTTCTGCAGCCACGGCCACTTCGCGCAGCTGGATTTGGAGCTGGTCGAGCAGCTCGGCCGCCGTGGCCTGGTCCTCTGGGGCGAAGCGCTCCAGGATCGCGGTCCGCTGGGTCGTCAGCAGCGACTGGCTGCGGGTCACCGCGCTGGCCAGAGGCTTCCAGCGCTTGGCCCGCAGGTCGTCGCTGGTGGCTTCCAGCCGGTGCTGCAGATCCTGCAGCTGCGGGGCGTCGATGGGCAGGGCGTTGCGCAGGATCGCTTCGGGATCCTTCACGGCGTTGCCCTGCGGCAGGGCAGCCCAGGCGCCCGGAACCAGCAGCAGCGCCACCAGGCAGACCCCCAGCAGCCGCAGGGCGGGCCCAACGGCCGCCGCTCCGACGCGGAAGCCGGTTCCAAGCCATCTCCAGCCCATGGTGAAGCACATGACTGAGCGGACTCTGGCACAAGCGCCTGTGCCGGGTCGGCCGATGGCGGGCCGGGAGCGTCGGAGCGGCCTGGTAGCCAGACGTACAATGCATCGGATCTGATCCGCCGGAATGATCTCCAGCAACGACTTCCGCACGGGCACTTCGATTGAGCTGGATGGTCAGGTCTGGCGCGTCGTTGAGTTCCTGCATGTCAAGCCCGGCAAGGGCTCGGCCTTCGTGCGCACCAAGCTGAAGGCCGTGCAGAGCGGCAACGTGGTCGAGAAGACCTTCCGGGCCGGCGAGACGGTCCCCCAGGCGTTGCTGGAGAAGGCGACCCTCCAGCACACCTACATGGAGGGCGATGACTACGTCTTCATGGATATGGGCAGCTATGAGGAAACCCGCCTCACCGCCGCCCAGATCGGCGACCAGCGCAAGTACCTCAAGGAGGGCATGGAGGTCAGCGTCGTCTCCTGGAACGACAAACCCTTGGAGGTGGAGCTTCCCAATTCCGTGGTGCTGGAAATCACCCAGACCGACCCTGGCGTCAAAGGCGATACGGCAACCGGTGGCACCAAGCCAGCCATTCTCGAGACAGGCGCTCAGGTGATGGTGCCGCTCTTCATCTCGATCGGGGACAAAATTAAAGTGGATACTCGCTCAGACTCCTATCTGGGCCGAGAGTCCTGATGGCCATGCAACTCGACCACGGTCAACTGCGCGATCTGCTGGAACAGCTGAGCAAGAGCGACATCCAGGAATTTCGACTGGAAGGCCAAGACTTCCGCTTGGAGGTCCGTCGCAACCTGCCCGCCAGCGTGATGGGCGTCCCGGCCCCTGT
>JBEIGX010000050.1:0-13085 GCA_040381675.1 Aphanothece sp. | reverse complement strand
GTGCCAGTGATCTGGTGATCCTGGATGCCGCCACCATGGATGAGGCTGCTGTCATCGAGCTCCCCCTGGCCCTGCCCTACGGCTTGCACGGCAGCTGGGTGTCCAACTAGGGAGGCTGCCCTTGCCCTGGTTCATCAAGCGCGAATCCTTTCTCTGGCCCCGGGAGCAGCTCAGGCCCCATCTCGAAGCCCATGGCCCGTGGGTGCGCTCCCTGCAGCAGCAGGGCCATCGCATCAGCAGCGGCTACCTGGTGGATGGTCAGGGGCAGCCGGGCGGGGGTGGCCTGCTCCTGCTGGAGGCAGACGACTTCGGCAGCGCCCTGGCCCTCATCGAACAGGATCCGATGGTGCGCAGCGGGGGGGTGACCTGGCAGCTGCACCAGTGGGTTCCCGTGGTAGGCGAGCTGGCCGTGTGCCAATTTCCTTTTTGAACCCATGGGCACCCAACCCAGGGCCTGATTGAAGCCTCGGGTGTCATTCAGAGCCCTGCCATCGGCGGGGCTTTCTTTTGGCGGCCTGCAAGCCTTCCGCTTCAGATCAGCAACTGCCTCAGGGCGGGCTCCAGCAGCGCGAAAGCCCGCCCCCGATGGCCGATGCGGCCCTTGGTGACCTTGTCCATCTCCGCAAAGGTCTGCCCCAGTTCCGGCACCAGGAACACCGGGTCGTAGCCGAAGCCGCCCGCACCGCGCGGCGCCTCCAGGATCACGCCAGGGCAGTGACCCTCAACCTCCAGCCGGATCGCGCCGCTGGGATCGGCCACCGCCAGGGCGGCGGTGAAGCGGGCGCTGCGGTCGGCGCTGGGCGCCCTCCCGCCAGGCCCGTCCACGGCCGCCGTAGCCGCCTCCAGCTCGCGCAGGAGCCGGTCGATGCGCTCCAGATCGGTGGCGGCATAGCGGGCCGAGTAGACCCCCGGCGCTCCACCGAGGGCCGCCACCGCCAAGCCGGAATCATCGGCCAGGGCCCAGCAGCCCGTGGCCAGGGCCACGGCTGCGGCTTTGAGGCGGGCGTTCTCGGCGAAGGTGGCCCCCGTTTCCTCCACCTCGAACCCCTCAGGCTGGGCCTGGATCCCCAGGGGAAGCTGCGCCAGCAAGCCGGCAAACTCGCGAACCTTGCCGGCATTGCCGCTGGCGATCACGAGGGTGGTTGAAGACGGCGCCATCAGCTCCCTTCCGCCAGCTCCCGGGCCCAGGCCAGCACCGCCGCCACCCGCTCTGTTGTTGGGGCTTCGCAGTAGAGGCGCAGCAGGGGCTCGGTCCCGGAGAAACGAAGCATCAGCCAGTGGCTTGGCCCCAGCCTCAGTTTCACCCCATCGGTGCGGATCACCTCCAGCACGGGGAGGCCAGCCACCTCCGCGGGGGGCGCCTCCGCCAGGCGTGCCTCCAACCGGGCCCTGGCGGCCATGTCGGCCAGGCGCAAATCAAGCCGGTCGTAGGCCGCCGCCCCCCCGCAGCGCTCCTGCAGGGCATCGATCCGAGCGCCAAGGGGCACGCCCCCTTCCACCAAAGCCTCGATCAGCAAAAGGGCTGCAAAGGGGGCATCCCGCTCCGGCAGGTGCATGCCGAAGCCCACCCCACCGGATTCCTCCCCCCCCACCAACACCTCACCAGCGAGCATCTCCGCCGCGATGTATTTGAAGCCCACGGGCTTCTCCAGCACGGGGCGCCCGAGGTCCTCGGCCACCAAGGCCATGAGATCGGATCCGCTCACGGTTTTCACCACGCTGCCTGGCAGCGCCCGGGCCCGGGCCAGGTGATCAATGAAGAGGGGCATGAGCAGCTGGGTGCTGCAGAAACGGCCGGTTTCATCCACCGCGGCAATCCGGTCGCCATCCCCATCAAAGACAATCCCCATGGCGGGTTTGCCCTCCGCGGTGGAGCGGCGCACCGCGCTGATCAGCTCCTCCAGATAGGGGGCCAGGGGCTCCGGAGGATGCCCCCCGAAGAGGGGATCGCGCTCCGCCCGGATCTCCCCGATCACCCCACCGGCCACGGCCCCTTCCCCCAGCAGGGCGGGCAGCACGCCCGCAGCCGAACCATGCATCGGATCGACGATCACCCGCAGGCCCAGCCGCTCCAGGCCCGCCGCCAAGGAAGCGGTGTCCACCTTCGCCTGCAGGCCCTTCACATAGGCCCCGAGGGCGTCAAAACGCTCCGTGGGCCCAGCGATCGGCACCGTGATCCCGCCGGCCGCCAAGCGGCGCTCCACCCGCTGGGTGAAGTCGCCCTCCACCGATCCGCCGAAGGGGCCCTTGATCTTCAACCCCAGCCACTCCGGGGGGTTGTGGCTGGCGGTGATCACCAGGGCACCCAGCGCACCCCGCTCCACCACGGCCCAACTGGAGGCCGGCGTGGGGGTAGCGGTGGCCGCCAGCACCGGCTCCAACCCCGCCCCACGGACCGCCGCCGCAATCACCTCCGCCAGTTCCGGAGCCAGAAACCGCCGGTCGTAGCCCAACACCACCTCCCTGCTGGAGAGCCCTGCGGGCGCACTGCTCTCCAGTTCCCTCGCGGCGGCAGCCGCCACGGGCAGCAGGCGCTCCACCGTGATGTCCACCCCGAGGATGCCCCGCCAACCATCGGTGCCGAACACGATCGGGCTGGCCTCGAGGGGCAGGGGGGCAGAGGCCATCTGAGGGAGGGGGACATCGACGGGCTGGTCGTAGCAGCCTGCCATCTCCCCTGGGCTGGCCGGGGTGCCGGCCTGGCGGGAGGCCACCTCCCGGTAGTCTGGGCCCATGAGGCAGCCCTCAGACAACCGTTCCCTTCCGGCTCCCCTCACCGACACGCTCCTCCGCAGCTGGTTGCGTTGCCGGCGGAAAGCCTGGCTCGATCGCCACGGCCCCCGCGACCTGCAACGTTGGAATGCCCATCGCTCCCTGGCCCTGCAGGAGCAGCTGTTGCGCTTCCAGCAATTGCTCTCCCAAAAGCCCAGCCACGGTCCCCAGGCCTGCCAGGAGGGCGAGCCGGCGGTGATGGGGGTGCGGCTGCGGGCACCTGGCCCCCAGGGACTGGCGGTGGAGGCTCATCCCACCCTGCTGCTGCGGGTGAACACCCCCAGCCGTTGGGGGAGCCATGGCTACCGCCCCGTGCTCGCCCGCCAGGGACGACGCACCACCCGGGAGCACCGCCTGCTTCTGGCCCTTTGGGGACGGCTGCTGGCCCATCACCAGGGAGCCCCAGTGCCCCATGGCCTGGTGTTGGCGGGCCAGGGGGGGCGCCTGGTTCAGGAGCCCCTCACCCTCACCCCGGCCCTTGATAGCCAAGTGGACGACAGCCTGGGGCGATTGGCGGAGGAGTTGCAGCGGCCGACCCCACCTGCCCTGGTGAACGACCGCAAGAAATGCACCCTCTGCAGCTGGCGGCAGCTTTGCGATCAGGAGGCGGCGCGGGAGGGGCACCTCAGCGAAGTGAGTGGGGTGGGAAGCAAGCGCCGCGACCTGCTGTTGCAGGTGGGGATCCACACCCTCCGGGATCTGGCCGAGGCCGATCCCAGCCACCTGGCCACCGCGCTGGAGCCCCATGGCGACCAGCACCGCGACATGGCGCCCCAGCTGGTGGCCCAAGCCCAGGTACAGGCCACGGGCCAACCGCAGCGCCTGCTGGCCGGCGATGGGCTGGGGGAACTGGAGCAGGCCCCAGGGGTGTTGATCTACGACATCGAATCCGACCCCGACACGGCGGAACACTTCCTCCACGGCTTTTGGATCCTTCCCAAGCCCGCCGATGGACGCTGGCCAGAGCCGGCCCCCTTCGGCAGCACCCTCACCCTTGGGCACTATCGGCCGCTGCTGGCCCTGGCGGAGCATGGGGAACAGCGCCTCTGGACACGGCTTCAAGCCCTGTTTGCCCATTACCCCGAGTGGCCCGTGCTGCACTACGGGGAAACGGAAAAGATCCAGCTCCTGCGGCTCGCGGAGCGCCAGGGGGCGAAGGAGGCCGATCGGGCAGCCCTGCAGGGACGTCTGGTGGATGTGCATCTGCGGCTGCGCCAACAGTGGCTGCTGCCCGTGAACAGCTATGGCCTGAAGGCCGTGGCCAGCTGGCTGGGCTTTCGCTGGAGCCAACCCGGAGCCGATGGAGCCAGCTGCCTGCTGCGCTGGCGGCTCTGGCGCCAGTGGTATGCACCCGGCGTCCCCCCTCCCCCCGGTGGTAAGGAGAAAGGGCGCCGGGAACTCGAGCGCATTTTTCTCTACAACCGGGATGATGCCCTGGCCACCTGGGCGGTGGCCCACTGGCTCCTCCAGGCCCCAGGGGGCAGCGGCTCTAAGGAGGAGCGCTGAAGGCTGTGGGCCTGGAGAGGCTCACCGGCACGCTGACGTTGCCGGCCACCGCCTCCAGGATGGGGCTCTCCAGGGCCTGCCGTCGCACCATCGCCAAACCCACCCAGGAGCCATCGGCCAGCTGCAGGCAGGAGGTGATCTGCCCGGCCCGGATGCCCTCGGCGGTCTGGAGCAGCTGGCCAACGGCCATGGCCAACGGCACCTCCGGGGGGGGGGAGACCTGCCAGCGGCGCAGCTGTTGCTTCACGCCGTCCGTGCTGGCGAGTTTGGCCAGGGTTTCCTGGCCCACGTAGCAGCCCTTGCTGAGACTCACCCGATGGGCGAGGCCCAGTTCAAAGGGATTGAAGGCGTCGTTGATCTCCTCGGGCCAGGCGGGCTCCCCCTGTTGCAGGCGCCAGAGGGCCACCTCCCCCTCCTGCAGGGGGGGCACGTCGGCGAGGGCCGGCGGAAGGGGCGTGCCGGCCGCCAGGAGCAGATCGTTGCCCAGCCACCATCCCCCTCCGCCCTCCAGGGGCCTCCACGGGCCCGGTGGGGACGGCTCCTGGCCCACAAGACGGATCCAGCGGCCCGCCAGCAGGGGCCCGAGCTCCACCTGGTCGGCCGGGAAAAGCACCCGATCAAAGGCGGTCCGCACGGCGGGGCCATCCCCAGCGGTGAGGGCCAACCAGGCTCCGTTCTCCTCCACCACCACCTCCGCCAGGCCCCGCAGGCGGGCGGTGGGGGACAGGCAGCAGGTGGCGCGCCAGTCGCCTGGGCGGGCGTCCTGCAAGGCCTGGCTGGTCTGGCCGTGGAGCACCCGCAGGGCATCGGGACCGGAGAAGTGGAGAAGAGACACAGGCCGCTCCAACAGCCGGGGGCCAGGGGGCGCCCAGGCCCAGGGGGACGGGGTGGAAGGAGTCATGGGGCTGGGGTGGATGGGGTTTGAAGAGCCACCGAGAGGGCAGCCACCTGGTCCAGCAGAAACAGGCTGTGGAGCTCCAGTCCAGCCTCCGCCAGGGCCGCTTCCCCCCCCTCCTGCCGATCCACGATGGCCACCACCCGCCGCACTTTGTAGCCGGCCTGCCGCAGCTGCTGCACGGCCTTGAGGGCCGAGCCGCCAGAGGTCACCACGTCTTCCAGGACGGTGATCGTCGCCCCCTCGTCCGGGAGGGGGCCCTCCAGCCAGGCGCCCGTACCATGGCCCTTGGCTTCCTTGCGCACGATCAAGGCATCGAGGGGACGTCCCTCCAGGGCGGCCTGGAGGGCCACCGCACTCACCAGGGGATCGGCGCCCAGGGTGAGGCCCGCCACCGCCGCCGCCTCGGGCTCCACATGGGGCAACATGAGCTTGCCCAGCAACGCCAGGCCCACGCCGCTGAGGCTCACGGGCTTGCAATTCACGTAGTGGTCGCTGGTGCGCCCAGAGGCCAGGGTGAACTGGCCGCGCCGGTAAGCCCGACGGGCCAGCAGGGCAAGAAGCAGGGCCCGACAGTCCTCGGGAGTCTCAGGCAGCGGGGAAGGGGAGGGGAGCGGCATGGGCCCAGTCAGACAAAGCTGGTGCAATGCTGCTGCACGGGGTAGGTTTTCTGCGGGATCCCCCGCGCGCGTCCATCCCCATGGCTCTGCTCCCCCTAGCCTTCGTCCGCCGAGCAGGCTCCCAGCCCAGCCAGGCCAGGGCCTGTTCCGGTTGGCTTGTGGGCACTGCCCTGGGGTTGGGGTCGCTGGCGGTCGGCCTTGCTCCCCTGCAGGCCGGCCCGGTGCTCTGCACCACCACTCTGGAGGCCCCGCTGCTGACTCCGGGACAACCATTGCCCCCATCCACCAGGCCCACGGAGGTGACCCGCTGCGGGGTGGTGGGCACAGTGCCTGAATGGGTGGAACAACGGTATTTCAGTTATCGGGCCCCCTTTGCCAGGGGTGTAGACCTCACCCACCAGATCACCGATCTCCTCGGGCTGGCCATGGGCGGGGGCGATGGCACCCGACTCATGGGGCTGGGCTTCCCCGACCAGGCCATCATCTGGGATGGGAGCGCCATCGAGAACACCACCACCCAACTGATGGATCAGCAGGTGAATCTGGTGCCCCGTCGAACCGCCGACCTGCCCTCCCCTTACACCACCAGCATCCGAGCGGGCGGTGACCTCCCAGTTTTGGCTTATCCTACCTATGGCTTCGGCCTGCGCTGAGACCTGGACGGGGGTCTAGCAATCTGGTGAATGCAGCGAACTCATAATTCGCCTTAGCCGAGTTCGATCCTCGGGACCCCCACCATCAACGGCCACGCAGAGGAGCCATGGTGTTTGCAGTTTCAAGATGACGCCATTTGTATCAATAGTCATTTGCTCTCGCAACAGGTTGGCCGCGCTAAAAAAACATGCATTACCCTCTCTCTTGACCCTGAATTACCCCTCATTTGAGGTGGTAATTGTGGATGATGCATCCACAGACGGAACCAATGAGTTTCTTTCTACATACTGCCAAGACCATCCTCACGTCAAGGCAATCCAAAATCAAATTGCCAAAGGCCTTTGCAATGCAAGAAACGTTGGAATTGCGCAGTGCAGGGGAGAGATCATTGCCTTCATCGATGACGACTGCTCAGTCTCGCCGAATTGGCTCAACGAATTAATCAAAGCTTATGGCGACGAAAAAATTGCTGTTGTTGGCGGAGTTAGCTATAAGGGAGACAGCAACGAGATTTATATTAATAATAATCATATTTGGGGATGCAATATGTCATTTAGAGCGTCAATCTTCAAAATGTTTGAGTTCGATACTGGCCTGAAATATTCTCACTACGCCGATGAAACTGATCTGATCGGACGTATTCTTGCTCATGGGTATGAGAAGGCGATCGCGAACAACGCCACTGCCAAACACTACGTGGAAGAAGCTGCCTACAGAAAGCAACAGCCATTGACCGCATACCTTAACTATCACTATATGAACGCCAAAAAAGGCGGCCTCTTAGGCTACTACAATTACGTGCTAAAACATTCACTGAAGCACGTGGCAGTTGTTGAATATGGAATAAACTTCAAGGGGAAAAAGCTATCTCCTTTTTCTTTATGGCGTCTTATTGCCCAAAAAGCAATGTACTATTTATATACTCTTCTGATTGAGATTCCTATTTCAGCAAAAATAAAACATGCCAAAGAAGAGAGGCTTTTCCGGAGCAATTCTTATGGAAAGCTCTAGTCAACACCCCTCTAAAAGCCGAAAAAGCCCCTCGAGTTTACCATCTGAGCAGTTCACTGCGCTTTGATCCATGATCCAGCCAGAATTGGCGCAACTCCAAGCCTTTTCCTTACCTATTTGGCCCTAGTCTGGCCAAATAGACACACCAATGACTCAGCATCTAGGACCACATGGATCAGCCGCTGATGTCGGTCGTTGCATGAGGTGATGGCCAATCCATCGGGCACCGCGGCATAACGGCGGATGGCACCATCTCAGAGGATGAAGAGAGGCATCGATCTTTCGTCCGGGGTCATATCACGCCATGGAGAAGGGCCCTTTTCCAGTGGGCAGGGCAAGAGGGTTCATACCGAACCCCGTGTCCGGTGTTTGTCGCGACACGATGGGGTGATTCCCATCCTGTCCATTCCTCCTCCATGGCCATCCCGGCCCCCACGTCTTCCATCGCACCAGCCTCCATCGGCAGGGCTCAGCCCCTGCTGGAGGAGGGGCTGCTGGCCGAACTGAACCAGCGCCGGGTGGAGGCAGCCTGGTACCAGCTGCTCGGCCACAGCGGCCTCATCGTCGCCGGTGCAGGTCTTTGGGGGACATCTGGGGTTCCATGGCCCTTGCACCTTGGGGGCCTGTTGCTGCTGGGTTGGGGTCTGGCCTTCAGTTTCTGTGCCATGCATGAGTGCTCGCACCGCACAGCATTCATGGATCGCCAACGCAACGACACCCTGGCCTGGTGGTTCGGCGTGTTGAGCTTTTACAACGCCGACTTCTATCGCCGTTCCCACCAGTGGCACCATCGCCACACCCACCAGCCGGGGCTGGATCCTGAATTGGAGGATGCCCCACCCGACAGTCTGGCCTCCTATCTTTTCGAAGTCAGTGGCCTGCCCTGGTGGCTCGGAAAGGTTCGCGGTCACTGGCGGGGGCTTCGGGGGGATTTTCACGCCAACCCCTACATCCCAGAGGAAGCTCAAGGGCGCATTCGCGACTCATTGCGTTGGCAATTCGCGGTGTATGGCGCCCTACTGCTGCTCTCCATCCCTGAAGGGAATGGCTTCCTGCTGCGCTTCTGGCTGCTACCCCTGATCGTCGGCCAACCCATGCTGCGCTTGGTGCTGATGGCAGAACACAGCGGCTGCGCCTTCAATAACGACGCCCTAACCAACACTCGCACCACCCTCACCCTTGCCCCCCTGCGCTGGCTGATGTGGAACATGTCCTTCCACGCCGAGCACCACCTTTACCCGTCTCTTCCCTTCCACGCTCTCCAACGGGCCCACGCCTTGATAAGGCCTCATTTGGCCCATTGCGATCGAGGCTACTTGCGGGTGCATCGCCGTTTCCTCAGGGCTCCTGCCCAGCTAGCCGTGCCCCAGGCCAGCCCTTCATGAGGGGGGGCGGCCGCGATGCGGTCTTTCCCCTGGGTCGTTTTTCCTTTGCCTGTGGCCAGACCCTGGAGGACGCGCACCTCGCCTATCGGGTGTTCGGCGAGCGGTCCGCCGATGGCACCAACCTCGTGCTCATGCCCACCTCCTATGGCGCCTGGCCGGAGGACATCGACTGGGTCGTGGGCCCCATCCTCGATCCCGAGCGCTGGTGTGTGGTGCTGGTGAGCCAATTCGGGAATGGTCGCTCGAGCAGCCCAAGCAACAGCTCGATGGGTCTGGCCGAAGGGGGCTGGTGCCTCAGCCATGCCGACAATGTGCGCGCCCAGAGGCGGCTGCTGGAGGATGTGTTCCAGGTGGAGTCGCCGGCCCTGGTCTATGGCTGGTCGATGGGGGCGCAGCAGGGCTACCACTGGGCCGTGCTGGAACCGGAGCGATGCCAGCGCCTGCTGGCCCTCTGCGGCACGGCCCGCACCACCCCCCACAACCGGCTGTTCCTGCTGAGCCTGCGTCAGGCCCTCACCGCCGATCCGGCCTGGACAGGGAGCGGCTTTGACGGCGAACCGCTGCAGGGGCTGCGCACCTTCGCCCTGATCTACGCCAGCTGGGCCGCCAGTCAGCCCTACTACCGTTCGCTGCCCCTGGTCGCCCTGGGCCATAGGAGCCTGGAAGCCTATGTGGAGCAGGCCTGGCTCCCCCTCTACCGCCGGCACGACCCCCACAACCTGGTGGCCATGCTCGACACCTGGCTGGCCTGCGATGTGGCCGCCGCAGCGGGCTGCGGAGACAATCTGGGAGCCGCCCTGGGCCGGATCCAGGCTCGGGTGACTGTGGTGGCGGGCCGCCACGACCTCTACTTTCCCCCCGCCGACTGCGCGGCGGAGGCCGCCCTGATCCGAGGAGCCTCGTTTTCGGTGATCGACTCCCACCTGGGCCATCGGACCGGCAACCCCCGAGACGATCCGGCTGTGCAGGCCCGCCTGCGCCAGGCCGTGGAGGAGTTGCTGCAACGCTGATCCAGGTGCCCTTGCGACCCTCTCCCGCGCCACCCATCCCTTTGTGTCCCGTGCCCCCACGCCCTCCCCAGAACCCATGAGTCCCCTCACCGAGGCAGCCGCCGCCCAAGGATTCGCGTTTGTGCTCTTCTCCTTCACCGATCTCTTCGGGGTGCAGCGGGCCAAGCTGGTGCCCGCTGCCGCTCTGGAGGCCCTGGAGCAGGGGGGCGCAGGGTTTGCAGGATTTGCGGCCTGGCTGGATCTCTCCCCGGCCCGAGCTGATCTTCTGGCCTTCCCTGATCCGGCAAGCCTGATGGGCCTGCCAGGCCAATCGGAGGTGGGCTGGGTGGCCACCGATCTTGTGCTGGATGGGGAGCCCCTGGCCCACTGCCCCCGGGGCGTGCTCCGGCGGCAATTGCATCGGGCCGCAGCGCAGGGCCTGCAGTTCCGCACGGGCGTTGAGCCGGAGTTCTTCCTGCTCAATCGGGAGGGCACGGCCCTGGCGGATGGCCGGGACGGCCGCCGCAAGCCCTGCTACGACCAGCTGGCCCTGATGCGCCATTACCCCCTGATCGGCGAGCTTCTCACCTCCCTGCAGGCGTTGGGCTGGGGCCCTTACCCGGCCGACCACGAAGATGCCAACGGCCAGTTCGAGATCAACTGGACCTTCGCTGAAGCCCTGACCACCGCCGACCGCCATGCCTTTTTCCGCTTTCTGGTGCCCTGGAAGGCGGAGGCCCACGGCCTGAGCGCGAGCTTCCGTCCCCGACCCTTCGCCGATCTCACCGGCAACGGCTGCCATTTGCACCATTCCCTCTGGGATGCCAGCGGCCGCAATCTCTTCCCCGATCCAGCCGGGGAGCTGGAGCTCTCCACCATGGCCCGCCACTTCCTTGGAGGTGTGCTGGCCCATGCCCCGGCCCTCTGCGCCTTCACCAACCCCACCTCCGCCAGCTATCGCCGGCTGGCGGGCGCCAGCACGGCCTCCGGAACCACCTGGAGCCCGGCCTGGATCAGCTGGGGCGCCAACAACCGCACCCACATGGTGCGGGTGCCCGATGGCCAGCGGCTGGAGCTCCGGCTCGCCGATGGCGACAGCAACCCCTACCTCCTGCCCGCAGCGGTGCTCGCCGCCGGGCTCGATGGCCTGGAGCGCCAGCTGGATCCCGGACCCTGCAGCCTGGAAGATCTGCACGCCGCGCCCCCCACCCATGGACGGGGCCTACCCCGCTCCCAGGGAGAGGCCCTGACCGCGCTCGGTGCCGATGGGGTGCTGCGGGAGTCCTTGGGGGAGGCCTTTTGTCAGGCCTACGAGCGGATGCTGCCGCAACGCTCAGGGCCCTCACCGCTTCAACTCGACCACGCCCGCTCAGCGAAGTGGGAGCAGACCTGAACGGCAGCCCGGCGGGAAGACATCAACGCACGGCCGTGGCCATGGCGGGACGACCCTGCACCGGTGCCTGCAGAGCCTGCTGCAGGGGAGCCCGGCCGTAGTCGCGCTCCAGCAGGGCCATCACCTGGCGGCCGAAATCATCGGGGGCCCGATCAAAGGCCTCCAGGCAGATCTGCCCGAAGACCCGTCCCATGGGCTCGGGATTCCAGAGGAGCTTGCGGGCTGTCCAGGGCATCATGCTCATCGGGTCGTAGCCCGGTTGCAGGCGGCCCGTGTCGAAAGCGTGCTGCTCCAGATGGGTATGGGGCTGGAGACCAATGAAGAAGATGGCGGGCTCCACCTTGTCGGCTCCGAAGATGGCTTCCAGCTCCCGGTGATAGGCCACGGTCTGGCGGATCGTTTCGGGACGCTCATCGATGACGTTGAAGGAGTAATTCACTGAGATGTGCTCCCGGAAACCGGCGCGAGCGAGCAGGCGGCAGTTGTCGAGCACGGTGCGCAGGTTGTAGCCCATGCGCATCTTGCGCACGAGCTCCTGGGAGCCGGAGGTGATGCCGATCTCGAAGTAGCTCATGCCGGTGGCCACCATGAGTTCGGCCAGTTCCTCGTCCAGGTTGTCAGCGCGGATGTAGGCGGCCCAGCGAATGTCGGTCATGCCAGCGGCCTGGATCGCCCGCAGCAGCTCCTTGGCATCCTCGATGTAACGGCGGGCCGGGATGAACTGGGCATCGGTGAACCAGAAGCCCCGCACACCAAGGTCGTAGAGCTGGCGCATTTCGGCCACCACCTCCGCCGCGGGATTCACCCGCACGGCCTTGCCTTCGATCACCGTGTAGACGCAGTAGCAGCAGTTGTGAGGGCAACCGCGCTTGGTCTGCACCCCCACGTAGAAATCCCCACCCTGCAGATACCACTCCATCTGGGGCCAGATCGTTTCGATATAGGCGTAATCGCAGGCGGTTTTCTCCAACGGTGCGGGCGGCTCATGGATCAGGCCCGGCCGGGGCGGCTCGCCCACCACGTAGCAGCGCTGGCGATCGAGGGAGTCTCCCCGCACCATCGCCTCCAGCAACAGCTCCCCCTCTCCCACAGACACCACCGTGCCCCTGGGGAGCCAGCGGCCGAGCTGTTCGTAGAACACACTCACGGCCCCTCCGCCCAGAACCGCGCGGGCCTGGGGGTGGTGGCGCCGGGCCCAGCGCAGGCCCCGGCGGATCAGGCGCATGTTGCGCACCAACTCGCCGTAGTAGGCCGCCATCAGTTGCATCCCCCCCAGGGCACCCCTCAGGCGCCGCAGGGGATGGCGGGCATAGAACACCTCAAAGGAATTCTGGAGGGGGTTGCCGCCTCGGCCATCCACGGGGGCATAAATCTGGATGTCGCGCCAGGAGAACACCAGCAGGGTGGGCCGAAAGGCCTCAATGGCTTCGCGCAGCACCGCCTTCACATCGAGAACGGGCACCGCGGCAAGATCAAGGATCTGTTGCTGGAGGGCGGGAAACTGTTTGTGCAGATGATCGGCCAAGTAGATGGGGCCAATCGGGAAGATGGGATTGCAGGGGAGGCGCACCAACAGCACGCGCTGGGAGCCGGAAGCTGATGGATCGCTACCGCTTGCTGCTGGGGAGAGGGTTTCAGGCAAGGAGCAGGCCTGGCTCGCAGTGGGGACGCTAACAACCCTTGCGGCGATGGCGTTGAAGCAGCCGTACACAAAAAACCCCCCCGAGCACCGGAGGGGTTGAAGAATGTGAACTGTTGATCAGAAAAGAACGAGATCAGCTGCTGTAATGGCTGGAGAACCCGTGAAGGTGGCAATGGTCACCGGAGAACTTCCAGCACCATTACCGTCGGCGTCGTAGG
>JBEIGX010000049.1:0-13161 GCA_040381675.1 Aphanothece sp. | reverse complement strand
CGCTTTGTGGCTGCGCACGTCCAGCCAGAGGTGGAGCCCCTCCCCCCGGGGACGGTTCACCACCGCCAGGCCATCCCCCGCCCGCTGCCGCGGCAGGGCATACACCCTCCAGCTGGGGCGCTCCTCCGCCGGCACACAGCCACTCAGCAGCAGAACCCCCAAGGGAAGCAGCAGGGGGAGCTTCAGGCGCACGGCCAAGGGATCGAAACTCGCGCCATGATCCTGCTTCTGACCCTCGACTGCGGTTTGGCATGGCCCTTACTCCCTCCACCATGCTTCCCCTCGGCACTCCCCTCCCCTGGGACACCATGGCCCAGGCCCTCACCCCTGTGGTGGGAGGCCCTCTGTCCGACCCCCTGACCCTGTCGGGAACACCCGTGCTGGTGTTCTTTCTTTGCCCCCACTGCCCCTTTGTAAAGCACATCGAGCCGGAGCTCACCCGAATCCACCAGGACTTCGGCGATCAGGTGGCCTTTGTGGCCATCCGCAGCAACAGCCTCACCACCCACCCACAGGATGGGCCCAATGGCATGACCAGCCAGGCCCGGGAGAACGGATGGCGCTTTCCCTACCTGGCCGATGACAGCCAAGCCATCGCCAAGAGCTTTCAGGCCGCCTGCACACCCGACCTTTACCTGTTCGACGGCCACCACACCCTCCGCTATCGGGGCCAGCTCGATGGCAGCCGTCCGGCCAATTCCGTCCCGCTCGATGGACACGACCTTCGCGCCGCCCTGCAGGCCGTGGTGAGCGGCCAGCCCCCCTCCCTAGAGCAGGTGCCCTCCATCGGCTGCAACATCAAATGGCATCCCGGCCAGGCTCCCCCCTGGGCCTAGGGCCAACAACGGAAGGGGGCCACGGCCACCCTTGGCCAATCTTTCGCTGGGCTTAAGGTTGCTGCCATGCAAGTGCCCCCTTTCAGCCTCGCCGAGCAGCTGAGGCAGCTTGGTGATCGCCTCGATGAGGCTGTGTTGCAAGTGTTGCGCAGTGGCCAGTACATCGGCGGCTCCACCATTGCAGCCTTTGAAGCCGCCTTCGCCGAAAGCTGCGGTGTTCCCCACGCCATCGGTTGCAACAGCGGCACTGATGCCCTCATCTTGGCCCTCCGCGGCCTGGGGATCGGTCCCGGGGACGAGGTGATCACCTCCTCCTTCAGCTTCTTCGCCACCGCAGAAGCGATCAGTGCCGTCGGCGCCACGCCGGTGTTCGTGGATGTGCAAGAGGGCTCCTATCTGATCGATCCCGACCGGATCGAGGCGGCCATCACCCCGGCCAGCCGAGCCCTGTTGCCGGTGCACCTCTTCGGGCGGCCGGTGGACATGGAACAGATCAATGCCATCGCCCGCTCCCACGGCCTGCTGGTGATCGAGGACTGCGCCCAGGCCACCGGGGCCCGCTGGGCTGGCCGGCCCGTAGGCAGCTGGGGGGATGCGGGCTGTTTCAGCTTCTTCCCCACCAAAAACCTGGGCGCCGCCGGCGATGGGGGTGCCGTGGTGTGCCGGGATCCGGAACTGGCTGGTCGGATGCGGGAGCTGGCGGTGCATGGCATGCCGCGCCGCTATCTCCACACCAACCTGGGCTACAACAGCCGCCTGGATGCCCTCCAGGCGGCTGTGCTTCAGGTGAAGCTGCCCCATCTGACCAGCTGGGTGGAGCGTCGCCAGGCCATTGCCGCGCGCTACCTCAGGGAACTGGCCGATGTGCCTGGGCTGGCGCTCCCGGAACCAGGCCCCAGCGGGCACAGCTGGAACCAGTTCGTGGTTCGCCTGCCCTCCTGTCCCATGGGCCAGGCCTCCTGCGGGAGCCGCTGCACCCCCTCCTCAGACAGCGCCACCTACGGATTACCGGAAGCCTGCTGCCGCGACTGGTTCAAGCAGCAGCTGCAGGATGCGGGGGTGAGCACGATCATCTACTACCCGATTCCCATTCATCGCCAGCCGGCCTATAGCCACCTGGGCTACGGAACCGGCAGCCTGCCCCACACCGAACGGCTCTGCGCCGAAGTGCTCAGCCTGCCGATCTTCCCCGAGCTCACGGAGGCCCAGCAGGAGATGGTGATCACCACCCTGAGAAGGGTGTTAATGGGCCAACCCCGCAGCGCGTCGGAACCAACGGAATCCGCCGTCGCCGTCTAGCCATCATCCTTGGGGATGGCCTCAGCCCCGGGGAAGGCCGGCGTAGAGCTGCTTGAAAAGAGCCTGCTGCTGCTTGTGCACCACCACCGGCGCGGGATAACCCCGACGCTCCAGGGGGGCGATCTCGCCGCTGATCAGATCGGCGGTGTCCACATGGGCCAGCTCCGGCAACCAGTGTCGGATGTAGGTGGCCTCGGCATCAAACTTGGCTGCCTGACTGGCGGGGTTGAAGATGCGCAGCGGCTTGGGATCCATGCCGCTGCTGGCGCTCCATTGCCAGCCGCCATTATTGGCGGCCAGGTCTCCATCCACCAACCGGGCCATGAAGGCCGCCTCCCCCAGGCGCCAGTCGCAGATCAGATCCTTCACCAGGAACGAGGCCACGATCATCCGGCAGCGGTTGTGCATCCAGCCGCTGCCATTGAGCTGGCGCATGGCCGCGTCCACGATCGGCACCCCGGTGAGCCCCTCGTGCCAGGCCTCCAGCCACGGGGCGTTGTTGTGCCAAGGGAAGTGGCGCCATTGGGGCCGATAGGGGCCCTCCGCCAGCTCGGGGAAGTGATAGAGAGCCTGCTGGTAGAACTCCCGCCAGGCCAGTTCCTGCTCCCACACCGTGATCGCCTCCAGGGCCTCCGTGCTGCGGGCCAGCTGGCGGGCCTCCTGGGCCGCAGCCCAGGCCTGCCGGGGGCTGAGGGTGCCGAATTTCAAGGCTGCGCTCAGGGCGGAGGTGCCCTCCTCCCCCGGGAGGTTTCGTCCCTCCCCGTAGGCCAGCAGCGCCCCCCCCTGGCAGAAGGCTTCCAACTGGGCCAGGGCGGCGGCCTCCCCAGGCCGGCAGGGGCAGAGCGCCGCCCCGTCGAAGGACACGCCCAACTGTTCAGCCCCAGGCACGGAGGGGCACAGCGGCAGGCGCTCCCAGAGGGGCTGGCGAACCCCTGATCCATCGGCCCCTTCCGGATCCGGGAGATCCATCAGGTGGGTCGGGGCGGCCACCGGCTCCAGCCCCCCAGAGGCCGCGGAACCCAGAGCGGCCCGCCGCTCCACCTGGCCACGCCAGTTGCGCCAGAACGGCCCATACACCCGATAGGGATCCCCACTGCCCGTACGCAGGGCTTCCGGCGCCACCAGCAGCTGGTCCCAGTCCACCAGCACCTTGCAGCCCTGGGCCTGCAGGGCAGCGGCCACCTGCCGATCCCGCTCCCGCCCGTAGGGCTCCACATCCCTGTTCCAGGCCACCACCTCGGCGCCGGTGGCGGCCACCAGCCAGGGCAGCACCAGGGCCGGATCCCCCTCCAGCAGGATCAATCGGCTGCCGGCCAGACGCCAGCGCTCTGCCAGTTCCTTGAGGCTCTCGCAGAGAAACCACAGCCGGGCCGGGGCCAGATCCGGGGCTGCGAGGAGGGCCGGATCCAGCACAAACACCCCCGTCAGGGCAGGGGTGGCGGCGGCGGCGGCCGCCAAGCCGAGGTTGTCGGCTAGACGCAGGTCGCGCCGATGCCAGAAGAGCCAGCGGGGCGGGGAGGCCATCAGATGCTCCAGTGGGGCCTGGCCAGCACCCAGGCACTCACACAGCGGCCATCGACAGCCTCCTGCGGCGTCCTCAGGGCCATCTCCAGGTCCTGGGGAGCGCAACGCTGCAGCTGGCACAGGCCCCCATCGCTGGCGTCCATCGGATCCGGAGGCTCCCCCCCAGCCGCGTCCAGCGCCAAAAGCCCCACGGTCATGTGTTCATCGGAATAGCCAGGATTGGGCCGCAGCACCCCCAGCTGCCGCCACCCCCCGACGCCCAACCCCGTGAGCGCGCGCAACAGCCTGGCGCCACCCGTCTCGGGGGATTCCTCCGCCATCAAGAGCCCGCTGGGAAACTCCAGCACCCAGCGCCCCACCGCCGGGCGATAGCGCCGCAGCAGCAGCAATCGACCATCGGCGCAGCGGGGCACCACCAGAACGGTTGGGGGATGGCGCAGCCAGCCGAAACTGGCCTCCAGTCCCATGGGCAGCCGCAGGCGCTCCCGCACAAAGCGGCACCGGCCATCGCTGAGCTCCGCCTCCAGGGCCAGGTGCTCGTGGGCGGCGGGAGAGGCGGGAGGCATGGTGGCTTAGGCCAGCAGGAGTTGGCGAGCCCGGAACCAGGCGGTCACGCTCTTGCCATCAAGGGCCTCATCTCCACTAGCGATGGCCGCATCCAGCTCGGCCGGCTCCATCAACAGCACCTCGAGATCTTCGTCCTCGTCGCCGGCGGGAGGCTGCTCCAGCCGGGTGAGGCCCCGGGCCAGGAACAGATGGATCACCTCATCGGAATAGCCCGGGCAAGGAAGCATGGCCCCCAAGGAATCCCAGCGGCTGGCGGCATAGCCCGCTTCCTCCTGCAGCTCCCGCTCCATCGTGCCCAGGGGATCCTCCCCCGGATCCAGGGTGCCGGCCGGAAACTCCAGCAGTCGACAGGCCACGGCGAAGCGGTATTGGCGCAGGATCACCACCCGGCCGTCATCCAGCACGGGCACCGCCAGGGAAGCGCCGGGATGGCGGATCAGGCCGAAGGTGGCCTCCAGCCCATTGGGCAGGGCATAGCGGTTGAGCTCAAAGCGGATCTTGCGGGCATCCAGGGAGGCCAGGGTGTCCAGATGGCGCGAGGGCTCGGGGGGTGGTAAGGGCGCCATGGCGACACGGACATCGACCGCCAGCATGCCTCAAACGCTGCGCGCCCCCCCCTGGAGCAGCTGGCGGCAGACCATGGCGGCCGAGGTGCTCACCCCGGCGGTCCCCTCTCCGGGATGGAGGGAATCACCGCAGAGCCAGAGGCCGGGGAGGGGCGTGCGGCTGGCCAGACCGAAGGGGCCGAAGCGGCTGGGATGCTGGCCCAGCCCCCCCACGTACCCCCAGGGTCGGCCGGTCCAGCCCTGCCAGCCCCGGGGGGTGGCCAGCTCGGCATGGCGCCAGTGGCCGGCCTCCAGGCCCAGAAGCCGGGTCAGACCCGCCTGGATGCCGGCCATGGCCGCCTGCTTGCGGGCCTGGTAATCCGATTCCTCCAGGCCAAACCAGGGCCGGGCTGGGGTGAACACGCTGGCAATCACCGTCGCAGCACCCACGGGCGCCCGCCCATCCCCCTCCTGGCTCACGGAAACGAACAGGGGGCCTGGATCAGACCAGTCCAGCTGCAGATGGCTGGCCACGGCCGGGGGCAGATGGCGACGCTCCACCGCTCCATAGAACACCAGGGCACCGCTGGGCTCGTGGAGCCCTTCCAAGCGCCGGCCGTAGCCGGACGGGAGGGCCTCCCCCACCAATTCAGGCAGGGTCTGGGGCGGCAGGGTGAGCACCACATCCCGGGCCGACAGGGCAAAGGGAACACCACCGGGTCCCACCCCCTCCACTGCCCAGGGGTCCTGCCTGAGCTGGGGGGGGCGCAGCCGTTGCACCCGATGACGCAAGCGCAGCTCTCCTCCCGCCGCCGCCAACCCCTCCTCCAGGGCGGAACTCAGGGCCTGCATCGAGCCCTCCAGATGCCACAGTCCCCGGGGCTCCTGCACCACCGAGAGCACGGTGGCGCCATAGAGGGCCGCCGTGCGATCCGCGGGCTCCTGCGAATAGAGCTGCAGCTGAAGGTCGAGAAAACGCCGCAACCGCCGGCCTCCTTCTCCGCTGGCGGCGCCGGTGAGCCTGAGCAAATCCGCCACCGTGCTGGTGGTGAACACCCCGGTGGCCATCACCGCCGGATCGAGGGCACCCAGCAGCTGGCCCAGGTCCCACCAGGAGCGGGGGGGCAGCACCGGATCCCGATCGGCAAAGGCCCAGGTGGCCCGCTGCAGGGTGTCGCAGAGCGACCAGAAGGCGCCACTGCCGGGAAACTGCCGCTCCCGCTCCTGGCGCCATCGCTGGGGATCCCGCCAGAGGGCCACCGGGGGCCGGCCATCCGCTAGATCGACCACGCAACCGGGATCGAGGGGGCTGGCGGCCGGGGGGGGCACGCCCAGCGCCGCAAAGAGCCGGGCATGGATGCCGCCGGGCTCCAGGCCGGCCACCTGGGTGGCCCCCACATCAAACACATAGGGACCCCGGCGGAAGGTGCCGGCACAGCCCCCGCTCTGGTGGTGGGCCTCGAGCAGCACAACAGATCGGCCCTGCTTGGCCAGCAGAGCCGCTGCCGTCAACCCGGCGATGCCGGCGCCTACCACCAGCACGTCAGTCATGGCTGTGGAGCATAGAGTTTTCAAGGCTCCTTCCGTCCCATGGCCCGCGCCGAGGTCGACCCCCTGGCCCCCTGGCTGCAGGAGCAGCTCTCGATCACCCTGGTGGCCCGCACCCCGGTGGGGGGTGGCTGCATCCACAGGGCCTGGTGCCTGCAGACCGGTGACGGAGAACGGCTGTTCGCCAAAACCAACCGGGTCGAGCAGGGGCCCTTCCTGGAAGCGGAGGCCGAAGGGCTGCGGGCCCTAGCCCAGGTGGCGCCCCCCGGCCTCCGGATCCCCACACCCCTGGCCCTGGGGGTGGCGGGAGAGGAGGCCGTGCTGGTGCTGCCCTGGTTGGAGCTGGCCCGGGGCACTCCAGGCCCAGGAGCCTGGGCCACCTTCGGGGCCAACCTGGCCCGCCTGCACCGCCGGAGCCTGGAACCGGCCCCAGGCCACCCCGGAACTCCCAGCTGTTTCGGCTGGGAGCGCGACAACTTCATCGGCGCATCCCCCCAGACCAATGACTGGAACAGGAGCTGGGGTCTGTTTTTCACGGAATGCCGCCTCGGGCCCCAGTTCCGCTGGCTGGCCCGCAAGGGCCTGCCGCTGACTGGGGCCGATCGGTTGCTGGAGCGTCTCCCCAGCTGGCTCGATGGCCGGGAGGTGGAGCCCTGCCTGGTCCATGGAGACCTTTGGAGCGGCAATGGGAGCCTCCTGGCAGACGGAGGCGCCAGTGTGTTCGACCCAGCGATCTATCGGGGGGATCGGGAGACCGACCTGGCCATGGCTCGAATGTTTGGCGGCTTTCCCGAAGCCTTTTTCAAGGGCTACAACGACGAATGGCCGCTGGCGGAGGGATGGCAAGCCCGGAAGGAGCTCTACAACCTCTATCACCTGCTCAACCATGCCAATCTTTTCGGCGGTGGTTACAACAAACAATCCCAGGATGTGCTGAACGCACTCCTGGGCATGCTCTAAGGATCTGGAAAGCAGAGCTCAGCCCAGATATTCCTTTTTTAGGTGATCGACTTGGGACATCAGCTCGGAGCGCTTCTCACTGGTGGTGAGGTTTTTCCAGGCCCAGTTGCCCACCACTACCAAGCCAAGGAGCTCAAGCAGACCAGGCAAGATGGGAAGGAGGTTGATGGTGTCGAGCACCCCTTTGATCAAGATTTGGGCAATAATTACCGCAAGAAGAATTCCCGCAGCTTTGCCAAACTTGCCGAGCTGGCTCCAATCAACCTTGTCGAGAGTTTCGTTCACCTTGCCCACTACTTCCCCGTAGCGCTGCTGGAAATCAAAGGTGGATTCCTCAACATTCTCGCTCTCGGAGCCCTTCACGTCAGGGGTTTCGGTCGTGGCGTCACTCATCGCCTCAGATTGCTGCTGGAGTTACATGAACAACCTACAGGTGATGGACAAACCGTGCCAGACGAAATCTGTTTTAGTCGGAAGGTGCTGACCGTTCTCCATCGGGTGCTGCAGACCGCCGCCCCGGAGGAGGGCTGTGCCCTGCTGCTGGGGCCTCGCTGGCAAGTGCGGCAGGTGTGGCCCTGCCGCAATATGTGGCTGCCCCAGAAGGAGCGCCACAGGCGCTTTTCCATTGACCCGCGGGAGCAGCTGCTGGCACAAAAATGGGCAAGGCAACGGAACTGGGTGGTGCTGGGGTCGCTCCACAGCCACCCCTCAGGACCCCCTGTGCCCTCCGCCACGGATCAAGCCCTGGCGGTGCCCCCGGCCCTGATGGTGATCCAGGGGGTATCTGGCCTGGCCTGCTGGTGGTTGCCAGAGGAAGGCGAACCCAGGCCCTTGGTGTGGAAAATGGAGCCTTAGGTTTTCTCAGGGCTAGCCCCATGCTCCCTCCCGACACCAGCGGCATTCAGCTGAGCCCCGATGAGGTGGCCCGCTTCTCCCGCCACCTGATCCTGCCAGAGGTGGGGATGGAGGGGCAGAAGCGGCTCAAGGCCGCCTCCGTGCTCTGCGTGGGCACAGGTGGCCTGGGCTCCCCCTTGCTGCTCTATCTGGCAGCTGCGGGAGTGGGTCGGCTGGGCATCGTCGACTTCGACGTGGTGGATTCCAGCAACCTGCAGCGCCAGGTGATCCATGGCACCAGCTGGGTGGGCAAACCCAAGATCGAATCCGCCAGGCATCGCATCCTGGAGATCAATCCCCACTGCCAAGTGGAGCTCTACAACACGGCGCTCACCAGCGAGAACGCCCTGGAGATCCTGGCCTCCTACGACGTGGTCTGCGACGGCACCGACAACTTCCCCACCCGTTATCTGGTGAACGATGCCTGCGTGCTGCTGGACAAACCCAATGTTTACGGCTCGATTTTCCGCTTTGAGGGGCAGGCCACCGTGTTCAACTATCAGGGCGGGCCGAACTACCGCGACCTGTTCCCCGAGCCGCCCCCTCCCGGCATGGTGCCCTCCTGCGCCGAAGGGGGCGTGGTGGGTGTGCTGCCAGGCATCATCGGCGTGATCCAGGCCACCGAGACCGTGAAGATCCTCACGGGTATCGGCACCACCCTCAGCGGCCGCCTGCTGCTCTTTGATGCCCTGCGGATGTCGTTCCGGGAGCTCAAGTTGCGTCCCAGCCCGGAGCGGCCGGTGATCGATCGGCTGATTGACTATCAGGAGTTCTGCGGGGTGGCCGGGGCCGCCCCTGGCCAGGAGGAGGCCGGTGCCGTGGATGCCATCACTGTGAAAGAGCTCAAATCTTTGCTGGATCAGGGGGCACCAGACCTGGTCCTGATCGATGTACGCAATCCGCCGGAGGCTGAGATTGCGGTGATCCCAGGTGCCATCCTCATTCCCCTCGATCGCATCGAGAGCGGGGAGGCGGTGGAGGAGGTACGCCAGCTTGCCGAGGGGAAAACCCTCTACGTGCACTGCAAGATGGGGGGGCGTTCCGCCAAGGCCCTCATTGCCCTGCAGCGCCATGGCATTGAGGGCATCAACGTGACGGGGGGCATCCAAGCCTGGAGCCAGGAGGTGGATCCCAGCGTGGCGCTCTACTGAGGGCGCTCAGTAGTCGACTCCGCGTTTGAGATCCACCCCGCGCTCGGCGTAGTGCTTGTGGCACACCATCTCGGAGTGCACGCTCGCCAGATCGAAATAGGCGGGTCGGCCCTTGCAACGGCCGGTGATGATCACCTCCGTTTCCGCTGGTTTGCGCAGCAGGGTTTGCACGATCGGCTCCACGGGCAGCAGCTCAAGATCGACGGTGGGATTGAGCTCATCGAGGATCACGGTTTTGTATAAGCCGCTGGCGATCGCCGCCCGGGCGATCTCCCAGGCCCGCTCCGCCTCCACGTAGTCGATCGGCTGTTGTTGGCCCCGCCAAACGATGGCATCCCGTCCACTGCGCAGGTGGTCGACCAGGTGGGGATAGCTCTCGCGCAGGGCCGCGATGGCCGCATCCTCCGTGTAGCCATTTCCCCCCTTCAGCCACTGCAGAATCAACACCCTGTGGCTTTTGTCCTGGCTGATCCCCCTGCCGATGGCCTGCAACGCCTTGCCCAGGGCGCTGGTGCTCTTGCCCTTGCCCTCCCCGGTGTAGATCTCGATTCCCTGCAAACCCGAAGTATCACTGCTGTGGGCACGCATCTCCGAGTGAAGATCCGCCAACTGCACCAAGGCCACCGGCGCACCCCGCCCGGTGCAGATCACCTCCATCCCGGGAGGTTTGGTGGCCAGGGTGCGCACCACATCCTCCACATCCAACAACCCGAGATCCAGAACCGGGTTGAGTTCATCGAGCACCACCACGGAATAGAGATTGCTCGCCAGGGCACCCTTGGCGATATCCCAGCCCCGCTGGGCCTCCTGGCGATCAAAGAGGGTGGCCTCAGTGGCGCTGAAATACTCGCCGCGGCCCGTGCGCACCTGATCGATGAGGTGGGGAAAACCCTGCTGGAGCGCCTCAATCGCCCCATCCTCGTCGTAGGAGCGGCCGGGCCCCTTGAGGAAGCGCAACAGCAGCACCCGGGTACGTTTCTGTTCGCAGATCCCCAGCCCGATGGTGCGCAACACCACCCCGAGGGCGGCCTGGCTCTTGCCCTTCCCCTCGCCGTCATACACATGTAATTGCCCCCGAGACCGCTCATCGCTGCCCGCGGCCGTGCGGATGCCGATGCCACTGCCCGTCCCCCGTTTGCTGGTTTGGGATCCGGTGGGCGGGGTCATTGGGCCTGGTGTGGGGGCCTCGGATGCTAATGGCGCTCACCCCGGCCCCCCGCCCTCCTGGGCGACTTGCCAGGATGGACCGACAGCCTTGGAGTGCTGGATGGCTTCCGCCCGTCCTCTCACCCTGCTTGAACCCCTCCCCCCCGCTCTGCACCAGGCCCTCGACCGGATGCGGCAGACCATGGATGCCCTCGGCACGGTGGTGGTGGCCTATTCCGGCGGGGTGGATTCGTCCCTGGTGGCGGCCATCGCCGCCGAGCGCCTGGGGCAGAGGGCCCTCGCGATCACGGGCGTGTCTCCGGCCCTGGCTCCCCATCTGCTGGAGGAGGCCCGCCTCCAAGCCAGCTGGCTTGGGATGCGTCATCGGGAAATCCCAACGGCTGAGCTGGCCGATCCCGGCTATGCCAGCAACCCCCCAGACCGTTGCTACGCCTGCAAACGGGAGCTCCATGGCCTGCTAGCCCGAATCTGCAGCGATGCGGGCGCCAGCCAGGTTCTGGATGGGGTGAATCTGGACGACCTGGAAGACCATCGGCCCGGGCTGCGAGCAGCCCGCGAGTGGAACGTCCGTTCCCCCCTGGCAGAGGCCGGCGTGGACAAATCGGGAGTCCGCCAACTCTCCCGGGCCCTGGGGCTGCCCTGGTGGGATAAACCCGCCCAGCCCTGCCTGGCGTCCCGGTTTCCCTATGGAGAATCGATCACCGCCAGTCGGCTGCAGCGGGTGGGGGCCGCCGAAACCTGGCTGCGCCACCAGGGTTTTGCGGAGGTGCGGGTTCGCAGCCAGGGGGAGGCCGCGCGGATTGAGCTGCCCGCCCACCAGCTGGCGGGCCTGTGCCAAACCTTCGCGTCAGGCACCTTGCGGGAGGAGATGGTGGAGGCCTTTCGCGCCCTGGGATTCCACGCCGTGGCGTTGGATCTGGAGGGACTCGTCAGCGGAAAGCTCAACCGCGGTCTTCCGGGGCCGGAAGGGCCCAAGATCGCGGTTGAGGCAAAACGCTGAACCCTCAGACTGGCGTCAGGCTGGGATCCCGATCCCCTTGCCCCACGCCCAGTGGGGTCTCCCGACGGAAGCTGGTGAGCTTGTGATCGGCAGCTTCGAGCTCCGTCAGCAACACCTGGCAGGCGCGCTCCGGCATGGTGTGATCCCCGCAGGTGAACACATCCACAGCGGCGTAACCGGATTCCGGCCAGGTGTGGATGGAGATATGGGATTCCGCCAGAAGGGCAAGTCCCGTCACACCCTGGGGATCAAAACGGTGGGTGATCAGATGCAGCAAGGTGGCACCAGCACGTTTGGCAGCGCTTGTGATGGTGTCCCTCAAAAAAGCTTCGTCGTCGAGCTTGGCGCTGTCGCAGTTGTACAGCTCAAGGATGCAGTGTTTCCCAACCATGTCTGTGGTTGAGGTGGGAACCGGGCTAGCGGTGAGGGGAGAGGCCGCGCCCCATCCCGGGTTGGGATGCAGGCAAGACAGGCTCTGATTCATCAGGGGTACTGGGGTACACAGCAACCCAACATAGGGGCTAACCCTCCAATGTGCTCAAAGGGATTGCCGCACGGACCAGCTCAGCCCGTATCCTCCAATACACCAGCTCGCATCGCCACCACCTGGGCCCGGGTGGACCAGCCCCGGGTGAACATTTCCACATGGGTGGCGCTCACCAGACACTGGTGGCCTTCCCCCACGGCTTCCAGCAGCAGTTGCTGTCGAGTGGGATCCAATTCCGCCAGCACATCGTCCAGCAACAACAGGGGAGGGGCCCCAACGACCGTGGTGACGAGCTCCAGCTCGGCCAGTTTGAGGGCCAGCACGAGGGTGCGCTGCTGCCCGGCCGATCCATAGCGGCGGGCGGGCAGGGCCCCCAGACGCATCTCCACCTCGTCCCGATGGGGGCCCACCAGACATTGGCCCAGGCGCTCCTCCTCCCCCCGCTGGTCGCGCAGCTGGGTCTCCAGGGCCATCCGCCAGGTGGCCTCCTCCACGGTCTGGTGGGTGAGGCCGGCCTCCCCATCGGCTGCGGTCAGGGGTGTGCCACTGCGGTAGGCCAACTCCAGGATCTCGCTCCCCCCGCCCAACCGCTCCTGCCAGCAGGCCGCCAGGGGAGCCAGCCGTTGCAGGGCCCGCAAGCGCCGCCGATGGAGACGGGTTCCGAGCACGGCCATCTGGGTGTCAAACACATCCAGCAGGCCGTCGTGGACGAGGCGCCGCCGTAGGAGCTGGGCCCGCTGGCGCAACAGGCGGCCGTATTGGCTCAGCAGGGCGCCATACAACGGTTCCAGTTGGCTCACCACCCGATCCAGCCACTGCCGTCGCAGGGCCGGTTCCCCTCGCACCAGGGCCATGTCCAGTGCACTGAAGCCCACGCAGCGAAGGCTCCCCTGCAGATCCAGATGCCGCTCCAGAAGCTTGCCGTTGCGCAGGGCCTGGCGGCCGCCAACCCGCCGCAGGTGAAGCTCCAGGTCGTCCCCCTCCACCGTGGAGGCGCGGATGTGGCAGAGGGGCTGACCGCGGCGAATGAGATCACGGTCTGCGCTGCACCGATGGGAACGGAGGCTGGTGAGCAGCTCCACACTTTCGAGCAGGTTGGATTTCCCCTCGCCGTTCGCCCCCACCACGATCAGCCTGGGAGCCCGCAGGGACAACTGCAGGGCTTCGATGTTTCGGAACTGGT
>JBEIGX010000048.1:0-13574 GCA_040381675.1 Aphanothece sp. | reverse complement strand
CTTTGATGGCCCCCTTCGGTTCCACGCTCCTGCTGACCGGGCTCATGGCCATTGGTCTGGTGTTCTTCCTCCGGGCGGCCAGCAAGGACCGCACCACCGTGGTGGAGGTCCAGTCTCCCCGCCCAGCCTTGGAGGTGCTGGAGGGGATGGTGGCCTGGCTGGGAAACAGGGGGTGGACGCCCGCCTCCAAGGATCCCCAGCGGCAGGTGCTGTGCTTCTCGGGCCAGGTGCAGGCGAGTCTGCCCCTGGCCGTGCTCCTGTCCCTGCTGGGCAGTCTGGGGGCGGGCAGCCTCGCCCTGGTGCTCCATCAGCTGGTTCCGGGGGTGGGCTGGTGGGTGCTCGCCCTGGCCCTACTCGGCCCCCTCGCCGGCCGGATCTACTGGCTCCGGGCTGCTCGGCCCGAAAGCCTCGAACTGCGATTGATCGAGGAGGCACCCGATGGGGGCAGCACCTTGCGGCTGCGGGCCCATCGCGATGAACTCATCGCCATGGAAAAAGACCTGGGGCCCTCCCTCGGCCTGGCCAGCGATGGTCGCCTGCTGCGTTCCCCCATTTGAGCCTGATGCGCCTCTCTGCCCTTCTGTCGGCCACCACCCTGGCCACCCTCACCGTCGCCCTCGGGCCGGTCCCGCTGGCGGCCCAGGTGCGCGCTCCAGAGGGGGCCAGCCTCCTGGCCAAGAACCCAGGCTCCACCGATCCCCTCACCGGAGTGCGCAGCGCCATGCGCAAGGATTGGATCGGCCTGCGAGCCGTATCGCCGAACACCCCCATCCTCGTGATGGCTGGCCATGCGGATTCCCAGGGGATCGCCGGCTCGGGTACCAGCGGGGAGGCTGTTGGGCTGCGGGGGGCGGCCCCCATGATGCAGGGCATCACGGATGAGCACTACTGGAACCTGGTGTTGGCCCATGCGGTGGCCACCCTGGGCCGGACCCGGGGCCTGCGCATCGATTTCTACAAGCCCCCCGTTCGCACCCTCCACGACGCCGATCACCCCGGCACCAACTGGAGCGTGGGCCGGCAGCACGCTCTGGCGGATGGCTATGCCTTCGAGATCCATTTCGATGCCTATGGCCCTTCCGGGGTGGGCTCCGGTCTGATTCCGCCTCTGCATCGGCCCTTCAGCCGCATTGATGAAAGCCTGGCCCAGGAATTCGGGGCCTACCCCATGAACTTCCGCGATCGCCTTGGTGGTCCGAAGCGAGGGGTGGCCATCCTGGAGCTGGGCAAGCTGGAGGGCCGGCTCGAAGCGTCCCTGCGGGACCCACGCACCCGCCAGCAGACCGTGAACCTGCTGGCGGAGCGGGTGGTGACGGCCCTCGAGATCGGCCTGGGGCGGGTGTCGGGTCGCCAGGGGGCCGGCCGGATCAGCTCACAGCCTGCAACGGTGCGCAGCGGCTCTCCAGCAATGGGTCTTCCAACCAGTTCTGGGGGCGAGTGAACACCTCCGTGAGCAGGGCCTCCCGGCTTCCAGCCTCGGGCACGTAGGCGTATTCCCAGCGCACGAGGGGCGGCAGGGACATCAGGATCGATTCTGTGCGGCCATTGGTCTGCAAGCCGAAGATGGTTCCACGGTCGAAGACCAGGTTGAACTCCACATAGCGGCCGCGCCGATACAGCTGAAACTGGCGTTCCCTGTCGCTCCAGGGGAGCGGCTGCCGCCGCTCCACGATCGGCACGTAGCTCGGCAGGAACGCTCCTCCGCAGGACTGGGCGAGACGAAACAGTTTTTCCCAGTCCTGTTCGATCGGACCCATGGTCCGGGAGACCTGGGCTGCGGGCCCTTCCGGATCGGGTCCCTTGTAGAGCACGCCGCCCCCATCCTGGTAGTCGTAGAAAATCCCGCCCACCCCTCGGGTTTCGCCCCGGTGCTTGAGATAGAAGTATTCATCGCACCAGGGCTTGAACACGGCGTGATAGGCCGGATCGATGGCGTCGCAGGCCCCTTTCAGGGTGCGATGGAAGTGCCGGGCATCCTCCAGAAAGGGGTAGTAGGGGGTGAGGTCGGCCCCCCCGCCGAACCACCACACGGGCCCCGCCTCGAAATAGCGGTAATTGAGATGCACGGTGGGGATCCAGGGGCTGCGGGGGTGCAACACCATGGAGGTGCCGATGGCAAACCAGGGATGGCCCTTGGCTTCGGGACGCTGGTTGAGGATGGAAGGGGGCAACTCCTCCCCCTGCACCTCCGAGAAGTTCACACCGCCCTGTTCAAAGACCCGGCCCGCCTTCATCACCCGGGAGCGGCCCCCTCCCCCCTCCGGACGCTCCCAGGTTTCCTCCTGGAACCGACCCTCCCCATCCACGGCCTCCAGACCGGCACAGATCGACTCCTGGAGACCCATCAGCAGATCCCTGGCCCGGCTCCTGGACGCGGCCGGGGGGGGCGCTGATGGGGAGGAGATGGACATGGGGGACAGGTGCTGGAGCTCCCCCAACCATCCCAGTCCGATGGGGTCATCCACAACCCATCGAGAGGCTCTGTCACCCCAGATGCTGCCTAGGATCCCGACCGACCGACGGGGAAGGCTGCTCCGCCCATGTCCACATCCAGTACCGACCAGGGCCCCGATCCCAGCCTCAGTGAGCTTGAGAACCAGGCGATGGAGGCCCTCCGACCCCTGCGGGATGCGGGGACAGACCGGCCGTTGCTGGAACTGGGCTGGATCTCCGGCGTGCGGGTGCAGGGCCCCCGCGCCATCTTTCGTCTGGCCCTGCCGAATTTTGCCGGAGGCCAGCGGGATCGCATTGCAGCGGAGGCCCGGGGGGCCCTGTTGAAGCTGGAGGGAATCAACGACGTGCAGATCGAGCTGGCTCCGCCCCCGTCCTCTGGTCCCATTGGGGGCGCAGGCCATGGTTCCTCTCCGGGACCCGGTACGGGGCTGCCCTCGCGCCAGGCCATCCCCGGGGTTCGCCAGGTGATCGCCGTCAGCAGCGGAAAGGGAGGGGTGGGGAAGAGCACCGTGGCGGTGAATCTGGCCTGTGCCCTGGCCCAGCGGGGGCTCCGGGTGGGATTGCTCGACGCCGATATCTATGGCCCGAATGCGCCCACCATGCTCGGTGTGGCCGGCCGGATGCCGGAGGTGCGGGGGCAGGGGGCCGACCAGGTGCTGCAGCCGATCGACACCTGTGGCCTCGCCATGGTGTCGATGGGGTTGCTCATTGAGGACCACCAGCCCGTGATCTGGCGCGGCCCCATGCTGAATGGCATCATCCGTCAGTTCCTCTATCAGGTGGATTGGGGGGAGCGGGATGTGCTTGTGGTCGACCTTCCCCCCGGCACCGGTGATGCCCAGCTGAGCCTGGCCCAGGCCGTGCCCATGGCCGGCGTCGTTGTGGTAACCACCCCCCAGCAGGTGTCGCTTCAGGATGCGCGGCGGGGGCTGGCGATGTTCGTGCAGATGGACATCCCCGTGCTCGGCGTGGTGGAAAACATGAGCTGGTTCCTCCCCCCCGACCAGCCCGAGCGGCGCTACGCCCTCTTCGGCAGTGGCGGTGGAGCCCTGCTGGCCGAGGAGGCGGGCGTTCCCCTCCTGGCCCAGCTCCCGCTGGAGATGCCGGTGCGGGAAGGGGGAGATGAGGGGCGTCCGATCGTTCTGGCTCAGGGCCATTCGGCCACGGCCCAGGCGTTCCTGGCCCTTGCAGACCAGCTCTGCCAGCACCTCTCTCTCAAGGGAGCGGCGGTGTAAGCGATGGTGGCCCTTGCCGAGCAGCGCCGTCGGGGCCGAACCCTGTCCCATCAGGGATGGCTGAGGGTCGATTCCATCGACTGGGTGCTCTGGGGTGTGCCCCTCATCCTCTGTTTCCTGGCGGGCATCCTGATCGCCAGCACCCAGCGCCAGGCGGATTACGCCGATTGGTATCAGCACTGGGTCACGGCCGCCGTGGGGATGGTGGTGGCCCTGTTGGCGTCCCGGCTCCCCATGGACAGGCTCCAGGGGGCGCAATGGCCGATTTACATCCTCACGAATCTGAGCCTGGTGGCGGTGCGGTTTGTGGGCACGTCTGCCCTGGGGGCCCAGCGATGGATCAACATCGCCGGCTTCCACGTGCAGCCTTCGGAATTCGCCAAGGTGGCTGCCATCCTTCTCCTGGCGGGTCTCCTGGCCCGCTATCCCGTGGAGCGGCCCGTGGATCTGATCCGGCCCATCGCCCTGATCAGCGTGCCCTGGGCGCTGGTGTTCCTGCAGCCCGATCTGGGCACCTCCCTGGTCTATGGGGCCATCCTGCTGGTGATGCTCTTCTGGGCTGGCCTGTCGGGCAGTTGGCTGATGCTGCTCCTGTCTCCCCTGGTGACGGCGATCATCTCGGGGGTGGCCCCCTGGGGACTGGCACTTTGGATCCCGCTCATGGCCCTCCTGGCCTGGCGATCCCTTCCCTGGAGGCGCATCGGCCTGGCGGTGGTGACGGCCGTTCAGGTGTTCTTCGCGGCCATTACCCCTCTGCTCTGGAATCACGGCCTGAAGGAGTACCAGCGCGAGCGCCTGGTGCTGTTCCTCGATCCCGCCAAAGATGCCCTCGGGGGCGGCTATCACCTGCTCCAGAGCAAGGTGGGCATTGGCTCGGGAGGGCTGCTGGGGACCGGATTGATGCATGGCCAGCTGACCAAGCTCCGCTTCATCCCCGAACAGCACACCGATTTCATCTTCAGTGCCCTGGGAGAAGAGATGGGCTTCATCGGCTGCACCCTTGTGGTGATGGCCTATCTGTTGCTCTGCTGGCGCCTGCTCCAGATCGCCCTCCATGCCCGCACCGACGTGGAATCCCTCCTCGTGATCGGCGTGGGGGCCATGCTGATGTTTCAGGTTGTGGTGAACATCTGCATGACCATCGGCCTTGGTCCGGTCACCGGAATTCCCTTGCCCTGGCTGAGCTACGGCCGCTCCGCCATGCTGGTCAACTTCCTGTGCATCGGCTTCTGTGCGGCCGTCAGCCGTCGCAGTCGCCCTCATCAGCGCTGGCGGTGAACTTCGTCACCCTCAGCCACCAGCTCAGCAGCGGAGTGCCTCCAGGTCGCTGCGATGAGGATTCGGTGCGCCGTCTCTGGTGGGCCTCCCTGGCCACCCTTCAGGAGGATTTACTGCTCAACCAGTCGGCCCCCGCTAAGGGGGTGTGGCTGGCGTCGCCCCTCCCAGCCCTCTATGAACCCGCCCTGCTGGAGCATCTTTCCGGCTGGGTCTGGATTCCTGAAGGGCTGCCGGAACTGCTCTCCCAGCCCCAGCCCCTGCTGCCGGTGGTGGGGGGGGGGCGGTCCCGTCCAGGTTCCAAGGGCCTGGTGCCCACGGGCCGCTTCCAACGGCTGCCCCTGCGTCAGGAGGATGGGAACGACCCCCTGTTGGTGCTGATCACCCCCCGACTGCAGGTGGTGATGTTTCTCGATGGCCCCCCCCAGGCCCGGCGGCTGGTGGTGCGCTTCGAGGCCGCAGTGATCACCTTGGCCCTCCAGGGCCTCGATCAGCGGCTGAGCCAGGACGATCCCGCTGCGGCCCGCCAACTGCGCCAGCTTCTCCAGGCCCTCGGCCCCCTTCACAACGATCCCGCCCTGGGCTTGCGGTTCTGGCCCCTCCTGGCGGAACGCCTGGCGGCCATGGCCCCGAGCGTCACCCTCCAGCCCGTGGAGCCCCCGGTGCCGCCCCGTTCCGGGGAGCCCTCCTCAGAGGTGGCCGCCGAACTCGCCCTCCTCGAGGCCCTCACCCATGAGGTGCGAACGCCGCTGGCCACCATTCGCACCCTGATCCGCTCCCTGTTGCGGCGATCCGATCTGCCCCCGGTGGTGCGTCAGAGGCTGGAGCAGATCGATGGGGAATGCAGCGAACAGATCGACCGCTTTGGCTTGATCTTTCTGGCGGCCGAGTTGCAGCGCCAGCCGGGCCGGGGCCAACCCCTGGATGCCAGCGACCTGGCCCGCACGGATTTGAGTCAGTTGCTGCACCATCTGGAGGGAATCTGGCAGCGGCAGCTGCACCGGCGCGACCTGAAGCTCACCCTCTCCATCGCCGAGGATCTGCCACCTGTGCTGAGTGATCCGGCGCGGCTCGAGACGATGCTGGGCGGGCTGATGGATCGGTTCAGCCGCTCCCTCCCGGCTGGAAGTCATGTGCGTCTCCGCCTGCGCCCCGCCGGGCAACGGCTGAAACTGCAGCTGAGCAGCGATACCCCCCAAAGCACCCCGCCAGGCTCCTCCCCGGAGCCCCAGCCCGAAGGAGCCCGGGTGGGGCCCGTACTCAGCTGGAATCCCACCACGGGCAGCCTGAACCTCAGCCGGCAGGCCACCCAGTTGCTCTTCCACCGTCTCGGGGGGCGCTTCACCGAACGGGGGGGCACCAGTCTCACGGTGTTTTTCCCCCTGGCCGAGCGGGTGGGGGGGGCGTTTGTTGACGGGGTGTGAAGAGTGCGCACGCACCCTTCAATTCGCCAAAAGCACGGTGCTAGCTTCCGCCTGAAACGGTCAGCAGAGCCATGCCAGCAACGGCCCTCAATGGTCAACTTCCGAAGTACATCGGCAGCACAGGCGGCCTGCTGAATGCCGCGGAAACGGAAGAGAAATACGCCATCACCTGGACCAGCCCCTCAGCCCAGATCTTTGAGCTGCCCACTGGGGGTGCTGCGGAGATGAATGCGGGTGAAAACATCATGTATTTCGCTCGCAAAGAACAGTGCCTCGCCCTGGGTACCCAGCTCCGCACGAAGTTCAAGCCCAAGATCGATGACTACAAGGTTTATCGCATTTATGCCGGGGGTGATGTGGAATTCCTCCATCCCAAGGATGGAGTCTTCCCCGAGAAGGTGAACGAAGGCCGCCCCATCGTGGGTCACAACCCCAGGCGGATCGGCCAGAATCCCAACCCCTCCAATCTGAAGTTCACCGGCAGAACCACCTACGACGCCTGATCACCCACGTCGTGAATGAAAGGCGGCGGGGAAGCACCCGCCGTTTTTTTTGCCTTCCCCCTATGTCTCCTCTCGCAGATCGCACGGCCTATTTCGCCAAGGTGGAGCAGGGGTGCACGTTTATTCCGCTCTGGAAGTGCTGGCCTGCGGATCTGGAAACACCGCTCACCACCTGGTTGAAGGTGGGAGCGGGCGGTAGGCAGGGGGTGCTTCTGGAGTCGGTGGAGGGGGGAGAACAGCTGGGGCGCTGGAGCTTTGTCGTCAGCAACCCGCTCTGGACCCTGACCTGTCGCGGGGAGCAGGCGGTGCGCCAGTGGCGGGATGGACGGCGAGATGACCTGGCAGGCAATCCCTTTCTGTTGCTCCGCCAGTGTCTGGCGTCGATTCGGCCGGCCCCCATCCCCCACCTGCCCCCCGTCGGACAGCTGTTTGGCTGCTGGGGATACGAGTTGATCCATTGGATCGAACCCACGGTGCCGGTGCATCACCCTGGGCCTGGCGATCCGCCGGATGGGTGCTGGATGCTGGCGGACAGCCTTCTGGTGTTTGACCAGGTGAAACGCCAGATCACGGCCGTGGCCTACGCCGACCTCAGCAGTGGGGCCGATCCGGAAGCGGCCTGGAACCACGCGGCCGCCACGATCTCCCAGCTGGAGGCGCGGATGCACGAGCCCTTGCCCCCTGGCATCGCCCCGCTGGACTGGCACGAGGCGGGCGCTGGGGATCCCAGCCTGGGGTTGAACATCCGCAGCAATTGGCGCCAGAGCGACTTTGAACGGGTGGTGGACCTGGGACGGGAGCACATCGCTGCGGGGGATGTGTTTCAGCTGGTGCTCAGCCAGCGCCTGGAAACCCGGGTGGAGCGTGATCCGTTTGATCTCTACCGCAGCCTGCGGATGGTGAATCCTTCGCCTTACATGGCCTTTTTCAACTTTGGCGACTGGTTCCTCATCGGCTCCAGTCCGGAAGTGATGGTGAAGGCCGATCCCCAGCCCGATGGAGGCATCCGTGCCTCCCTGCGCCCCATTGCCGGCACCCGCCCCAGAGGAGCCGATGCGGTCGAGGACGGGGCCCTGGAGGCCGAGCTGCTGGCCGATCCGAAGGAACGGGCGGAGCACGTGATGTTGGTGGATCTGGGCCGGAACGATCTGGGCCGGGTCTGCCGGCCCGGTTCGGTGATGGTGACGGAGTTGATGATGATTGAGCGCTACTCCCACGTGATGCACATCGTCAGTCAGGTGGAGGGAGAGCTGGAGAGCACCCATGATGTGTGGGATCTGCTCATGGCCTGTTTCCCTGCGGGCACGGTGAGCGGTGCTCCGAAGATTCGGGCCATGCAGCTGATCCACGACCTGGAGCCCGATGCGCGGGGTCCCTATTCCGGCGTGTATGGAGCTGTTGATCTCAATGGAGCCCTGAATACGGCGATCACCATCCGCTCCATGGTGGTCTTGCCCCACTCTGAAGGCGGGTGGCGGGTTCTTGTGCAGGCCGGAGCAGGCATCGTGGCGGATTCCAAGCCCGACATGGAATACCAGGAAACCCTGAACAAGGCCCGTGGCATGCTCAAGGCTCTGGCTTGCTTGCAGCGGCCCCACCCCCAGGATTTATGAGCGGCCCGTTGCTCACCAAAGGCTTCGAGGTGGAGATGTACACCGGCAGGCGCGATGGCACGGTCGTGGGGTGTGCGGCCGAAGCCGCTGAGGCGCTGGAAGGGTTCGTGACCGAGCCGGACAACCGCAATCTGGAGTACACCACCCCCCCGGATGCCGACTATCAGCGGCAGCTGGCCTACCTGCTCGGCCCTCGGCAGCAGCTGCGGAGCTGGCTGGCCCAGCGGGATCTCACCCTCCTTCCCGGCAGCACCCTGAGCCTGGGCGACAGCAGCTGCTTTGTGCGTTCCAATCCAAACAACCCTTACCACGGGGAGATCGAGAGGCTTTACGGCACCCGGGTGGTGACGGCCAGTGTGCACATCAACCTCGGGATCCAGGCCATGGAGCCCCTGTTCGCCGGTCTGCGGTTGCTGCGCTGTGAAGGGGCCCTTCTCCTGGCCCTGAGCGCCAGCTCCCCCTTTCTGGATGGCCAGGCCACGGGGGCTCAGTCGCAGCGATGGCTCCAGTTCCCCCTCACGCCCCCGGAGGTGCCCCTGTTCACCAGCCACGCTCACTACGTGACCTGGATGCACGACCAACTGGCCCTGGGGAGCATGCTCAACGTCCGCCATCTCTGGACGTCCGTGCGTCCCAACGGGGAGAGCCGGCCCGAATCCTTGAACCGGCTGGAGCTTCGCATCTGCGACCTCATCAGCGATCCCAGGCTCCTGCTGGCGGTGACGGCCTGGGCCGAGCTTCGGCTGCTGAGGCTGATGGGAGACTCCGATCACCTGGATCCCCTCGTGGCCAGTGCCCTCAGCCCCGCCGAGCTGGCCCGCCTGGCGGATCAGAACGACCGGGCCGCAGCCCAGCATGGACTGAACGCCATGGTGTGCCATTGGCGCACGGGCGAGCCCTGCCTGGCCAGGGACTGGCTGGCCGAGGAGCTCGAAGCCATGGCCCCCTTGGCGGCGAATCTGAATCTTGGTGCCACACTTGAACCATTGCATGGCGTGTTGGCTTTGGGGAGCGAATCGATGCGCTGGCTGGACCGCCACCGGGCAGGAGAACCCATCGATCGCATCATTGCCACGGAAGCCATGGCCATGGAGGCCCGGGATTCTGTTCTTTGGGCAGAGCTGAGCACAGACCACGCGCACGCTTTGGGATGATCATGGCTGCAGCCTCTGCCACTCCCCCCATGCGGGAGACCGCCATCGTCCAACGCCCCGGGCCTGAAGTGCCCATGCGCACCACGCGGCAGCTCGTGGAACGCCTTGAGCTGGTGGAAGAGCTCTGGCTTGCCGTGCTCCACAGCGAATGCCCCCCCGGCCAACTGGAGCGTCTGATCCGCCTGAAGGAGCTCTGTGGGAGGTTTGATCCTCAGGATGAGGCCGGTCGTAACGGGCCCAGCAGTGCGAGGGTCAACAGTGAGGCCATCGATCGGGTGATCCGGGAGATGGACCTGGCCGATGGCATTGCCGCGGCCAGGGCCTTCTCGCTCTATTTTCAGTTGATCAATATTCTTGAACAGCATATTGAGGAGAATACTTATATTGAAAGCCTGCGTCAGGCTTCGGCTGCTGGGCAGTGGGATCCGTTTCTCCCCCCCTTGGCAAATCAGAGCGAGCCGGAAACCTTTCGCCAGCTGTTTGAACGCTTGCGTGCTCTGAATGTTCCCCCCAGCGGACTTGAGGGCCTGCTCAGGGAATTGGATATTCGGCTTGTGTTCACGGCCCATCCCACGGAGATCGTGCGCCACACCGTGCGCCATAAACAGCGCAAAGTGGCCTCCTTGATCGATCGTCTTGAGGAATCCACCAACAAGGACGATCAGGAACTTCTGCGCAAACAACTCGAGGAGGAAATTCGCCTGTGGTGGCGAACGGATGAATTGCACCAGTTCAAGCCATCCGTGCTGGATGAAGTGGAATTCGCCCTTCACTACTTTCAGCAGGTGCTGTTCGAGGCCATGCCCCTCCTGCAGCAGCGCCTTCGGGCGGCGTTGAAGTCGAGTTACCCCGATGTGGAGCCCCCACGGGATGCGTTTTGCACCTTTGGCTCCTGGGTGGGGTCTGATCGGGATGGCAATCCTTCCGTGACGCCAGAGATCACCTGGCGTGCGGCCTGCTATCAGCGCCAACTCATGCTCGACCGTTACGTGAAATCCGTGACGGACCTTCGGGATCAGCTCAGCATCTCGATGCAATGGAGTCAGGTCAGTCCAGCCCTGTTGGAATCCCTGGAAATGGACCGCCTGCGCTTTCCGGAGATCTACGAGGAAAGGGCAGCCCGCTATCGCCTCGAACCCTATCGGCTCAAACTCAGCTACATGTTGGAGCGGCTCCGTCTCTCGGAGAGGCGCAATCAGCTGCTGGCCCAGGCCGGTTGGGAATCCCCTCCCACTGAGCTGCCCAGCTCCGCAGCCCAGGAACTTCATTACGCTTCAGAAGAAGAATTTCGCAATGATCTCGAGCTGATCCGCAACAGCTTGCAGGCCACGGGTCTGTGCTGTGAGGGCCTGACGGCCCTGCTCTCCCAGGTGCACATCTTTTCCTTCTGCCTGGCCAGTTTGGATATCCGCCAGGAGAGCACCCGCCACAGCGATGCGATTGATGAGCTCACCCGCTACCTGCAACTTCCTGTTCCCTACGGGGAGATGGAGGAAGAGGAGCGGGTGCAGTGGCTCCTGACGGAACTGCAAACCCGACGTCCCTTGCGGCCTGCGGCCGCCTCATGGAGCGCCTCCACCGGGGAAACCTTTGCGGTGTTTCAGATGCTGCAACGACTCCAGCAGGAGTTTGGCTCCCGCATCTGTCGCACCTATGTGATCTCCATGAGTCACACGGTGTCCGACCTGCTGGAAGTGATGTTGCTGGCCAAGGAAGCGGGGCTGGTGGATCCAGTGGAGAAGAAATCCCAGCTGCTGGTGATCCCTCTGTTTGAGACCGTGGAAGACCTTCAAGGTGCTCCGGCGGTGATGGAGCGTCTGTTCCAGGATCCTTTCTACAGGGAGTTGCTGCGATCGGATCAGCCGGTGCCGTTGCAAGAGGTGATGCTGGGTTATTCGGATAGCAATAAGGATTCAGGCTTTCTCTCCAGCAACTGGGAAATTCATCGCGCCCAGATTGCCTTGCAACAATTGGCCACCCAAAGTGAGGTGAATCTCCGGATCTTCCACGGACGAGGTGGATCCGTGGGCCGCGGCGGTGGACCCGCCTATCAGGCGATTCTCGCCCAGCCCAGCGGCACCCTCTGCGGGCGGATCAAGATCACGGAACAGGGGGAAGTGTTGGCTTCCAAATATTCCCTGCCTGAGCTGGCTCTCTACAACCTCGAGACCGTCACCACCGCTGTTCTTCAGAGCAGCCTGGTGAGAACACGCATTGATGACACGCCGAGCTGGAATGCATTGATGGTGCGCCTGGCGGCCCGATCCAGGGAGCACTATCGGGCCCTCGTGCACGACAACCCCGATCTGGTGGCCTTCTTTCAGCAGGTCACGCCCATTGAGGAGATCAGCAAACTTCAGATTTCCAGTCGGCCCGCCCGGCGGAAGAGCGGGGCTAAGGACCTCTCCGCCTTGCGCGCCATTCCCTGGGTGTTCGGATGGACCCAGAGCCGCTTTCTCCTCCCCAGCTGGTACGGCGTGGGTACGGCCCTTCAGGAGGAATTGCAGCAGGATTCCGACCAGATTGAGCTGCTGCAGTTGCTCTACCAGCGCTGGCCCTTCTTCCGCATGTTGATTTCCAAGGTGGAGATGACCCTCTCCAAGGTGGATCTCGATCTGGCCAAGCACTATGTGACCCACTTGGGGCGGGAGGAAAACCGGGAAGCCTTCGCGCGAATCTTCGACGCCATCGCGGCTGAATTTGCCCTCACCCACCAGCTGATCCTGCAGATCAGCAATCACGGCCGTCTCCTGGACGGGGATCCAGCGCTCCAGCTCTCAGTGGATCTGCGCAACCGCACCATCATCCCTCTGGGGTATCTGCAGGTGGCCCTGCTCCGGCGGCTTCGCGATCAGAACCGCCAACCCCCCATCAGCGAGGCCTCCACAGATGGAGCCGCCGCGGGTGCGGGCCACACCTACAGCCGCAGCGAACTGCTCAGAGGTGCCTTGCTCACCATCAACGGCATCGCCGCTGGGATGCGCAATACCGGCTGAGCCTCCAGATCCTTGCTCCTTCCCTTCCGCGGTCCACCCTCCAGCCCCTTACAGGCGGGTTACGAACTCTTGGTTCAGCCGAGCCTCCAGGTCGAGGCGCTCAACCATCTCCTCGAGAGCTGCGGGGAGACACCCCGCAGTGCGGCCCTATGGACCCGGGTGCTGCACCAGAGCATCTGGCATCTGGTGGTGAAAAATCCCCAGGGGGCCTGGGTGGGGTTTGTGCGCGCCACCAGCGACAAGGCCCTGAACGCCAACCTCTGGGATCTCGTCACAGCCCCCGCAGATCCCTTTCGAGATGCGGTGATCCGGGCCTTGGTGGTGACCGCTCTCGATCGCCTGAGGCGGGAGCTCAGCGGATGCAGCATCTCCATCTCCGCCCCTGCGGAGGCCATCGTGGTGCTGCAGCAGGCGGGGTTCGTGATCGACCCTGGCGGGATCCGCGCCATGGGACTCAGGCTCTCGGGGCAGGGCCCGATTTCCAAGGCTGGGGATCGTCAACCCTGTGGAGACCTGCAACCCGGTGAGGATCAGCCGCCCGGTGCCGATCAGGCTCCGTGATCCAAAATGGTTCCCCCTGTTCCGGCAGGGGGTAGACGAGCATGGAGGGACTCGAACCCCCGACCCTCAGAACCGGAATCTGATGCTCTATCCAACTGAGCTACATGCCCCGGTCAGGCTTGCGCCTGTGATTGACCCGTCTCAGGCCTATGCCTGAGGTTTTAGCTTACCCCTTGGCCGCCCTTCTGACGTCATGCGGCTGCAGCGCCTGGAGCTTTACCAGTTCCGAAACATCGAAGCCCTGCAGTTGTCCCTGCGGGCTCCCAGGCTGATCGTGGTGGGGGCGAACGGCGAGGGGAAATCCAACCTGCTCGAAAGTGTGGAGCTGCTCACCAGCCTCCGTTCCCATCGGTGCAGCG
>JBEIGX010000047.1:0-13861 GCA_040381675.1 Aphanothece sp. | reverse complement strand
CTGTTGAGCCTTGCCACCCAAGGGCTGTTGGGTAACCAGGGAGTAGGGGCCGGTGGAGCGGGCGTGGATCTTGTCATCCACCAGGTGAACCAATTTGAGGATGTGGGCATAGCCCACGGTCACCGGCTGGTCGAAGGCCTCACCGGTGCGGCCATCAATCAGCTGAATCTTGCCCGGGTTTTCGGGGTCGTAGACCCAATCCTTTCCGGGTTGCTTCGCAGCTTCCTCCAGGTAGGCCTGCACGGTTTGCTTGGACTTTTCCGCCCCGTGCATCTCGTCGAAGGGAATGACCTTGACCCGGCAGCCCAGATGGGAGGACGCCCAGCCCATCAAGCACTCAAACACCTGCCCCACATTCATGCGGCTGGGCACGCCCAGAGGGTTCAGAACGATGTCGATCGGCGTGCCATCGGGGAGATAGGGCATGTCTTCCCTGGGGAGAATCCTGCTGATGATTCCCTTGTTGCCGTGGCGGCCGGCCATCTTGTCGCCCACCTGAATCTTTCGGCGCTGGGCCACATACACCCGAACCACCATGTTCGCGCCAGGGGGCAGCTCGTCGCCCTGCTCCCGGGTGTAGATCCTCACGTCCACCACCCGGCCCCGTTCCGTACTGGGCACCCGCAGTGAGTTGTCTCTCACATCCCGCGCTTTCTCTCCGAAGATGGCGCGGAGCAACTTCTCCTCTGGGGGCTGGTCGGATTCCCCCTTGGGGGTCACCTTGCCAACGAGGATATCGCCACTTTCGACATAGGCACCAATGCGAATGATGCCCATTTCGTCAAGATTTCTCAGACTCTCTTCGGCAACATTGGGGATCTCCCGAGTGATCTCCTCAGGACCAAGCTTGGTCTGCCGAGCCTCAATCTCATACTTTTCAATATGAACTGAGGTGTAGAGATCGTCATGAACGAGACGCTCACTGACGAGAATCGCATCCTCGTAGTTGTACCCCTCCCAAGGCATGTAAGCGATCATCACGTTTTGACCCAGTGCAATCTCACCCCCTTCACAGGCGGATCCATTGGCCAAAACCTGACCCGCAATCACCTGGTCGCCCTGTTTGACAATGGGACGTTGATTGAGGCAGGTATCTTGATTGGAACGCTGATATTTCTGCAGATAATGGGTGTATTCCATACCTTCATCGTCCCGGATGACGATCGCGGTGGCGTCGACGAACGTGACGGTGCCATTCACCCGGGTGATCGGAACCATCCCGGAATCTCGAGCCACCTGGGTCTCCAGACCCGTTCCCACCAGAGGGCGCTCGGGCCGCAGCAGGGGAACGGCCTGCCGCTGCATGTTCGAACCCATCAGGGCCCGGTTCGCATCATCGTGCTCCAGGAAGGGAATCAGGGAGGTGGCGACAGAAATCACCTGGACCGGTGAGAGCTGCACGTAATCCACCTGCTGAGGTGGAACCTTTTCGAAATCCTGGCGATACCGCACCGGCACCAGATCAGAAGTGATCAGGCCATCCGCATCCGTGGAAATATCCCCTGGGGCGATGCGGCATTCATCCTCCAGGTCGGCGGAGAGATAGATCGGCTCGCCGCTCTTCACCACCACCCCGTTCTCCACCTTCCAGAAGGGGGTTTCGATGAAGCCATACTCGTTGACCCGGGCATGGGTGGCCAGGGAACCAATCAGACCGGCGTTGGGTCCTTCCGGCGTTTCGATCGGGCAGATGCGGCCGTAGTGGGAGGGGTGGATGTCGCGCACAGCGAAACCGGCACGCTCCCGGGTGAGGCCCCCGGGGCCGAGGGCGCTGATACGACGCTTGTGGGTGAGCTCCGCCAGGGGATTGGTCTGATCCATGAACTGGCTCAGCTGGCTGGAGCCGAAGAATTCCTTGATCGCCGCCACCAGGGGCTTGGGATTCACCAACTGGGCTGGGGTGAGTGAGTCGGTTTCGCCGACGGTCATCCGTTCCTTGATGATGCGCTCCAGCCGGTTCAGACCCACCCTCACCTGGTTCTGCAGCAATTCACCGACAGAACGCACACGGCGATTGCCCAGATGGTCGATGTCATCCAGGCAGGCCCCGCCCACATCCAGTTCAAGGTTGATCAGGTAATCGATGGTGGAGAGCACGTCCTCTGGGGTGAGGGTGCGCACCGCATCGGGGATGGTGAGACGTAGCTTTTTGTTGATCTTGTAGCGGCCCACCCGACCCAGGTCGTAGCGCTTGGGATCGAAAAAGCGGCTGTGGAGCAATTGCTGGCCGCCGCTCACGGAAGGGGGCTCTCCGGGACGGAGCTTCTTGTAGAGCTCCAGCAGGGCCTGATCCTCGGAGGAAATGCCTTCGTCGTTCGCGGCAGCGATCGACTTTTGATAATACTCAGGGTGCCTTAATTTATCCAGGACATCGTTATCTGAAAGGCCAATAGCCCTCATCAAAACGTGGGCGTTGATCTTGCGAGTTTTATCAACCCTGACGTGGAGAAGGTCGTTTTTATCGGTTTCAAACTTCAACCAGGCTCCCCGATTGGGAATCAAGCTGGCATTAAAAGTTTTACGACCATTCTTATCCTGCTCATCCTTGAAATACACCCCTGGGGAGCGAACGATCTGGTTCACGATCACCCGCTCTGCCCCGTTGATGATGAACGTTCCCCGTTCGGTCATCAGGGGGAGTTCACCGATAAAAACTTCCTGTTCCTTGATCTCGCCTGTCTCCTTGTTCACCAACCGACAGGTGACGTACATCTGGGAGGCAAACGTGGCATCCCGCCGCTTGGCTTCTTCCACGTCATGCCGGGGACGCTTGAGCCGGTATTCATCCCCGATGAAGTGGAGCTCCAGCTTGCCGGTGTAGTCGGTGATCGGAGAAAAGCTATCGAGCTCTTCAATCAGGCCTTTTTCCAGGAACCACTTGAAACTTGCCCGCTGAACCTCCACCAGATCGGGGAGGTACGTGACGGTCTTGGCAACCTGGATCGCGCTGCTCATGCGGAAACCTGCAGACTGGAAGGACGGGTGGAACGGGGGAAAGGGGCGCCCAAAACGACGGATGACAAGGGCCCCCCATCTCCCCAAAGGGATGGGGGCCTGGCGCTCAAGCCAGCTAGGGGGAGGATCCCCACAGACACAGGGCCTCGCGCAGAAGCGCCTCGCCGATTGTTGAAACCATCGCCGTGGGAGGGATCACCAAGGAAGCCGACACCGAGGAGAAGGGGCGCTGCCGCCACTGGGCCAATTAGAAATCATACAGTGTGAAGGTCCAACCCAAAAAGGCGCGAAGCATTCGCAGTGCTGGTAAAGGCCACCTCCTCCAACGCTTCGCCCCTGAGCTCGGCCACCTTCGCCGCCACAGCTGCCACATTGGCCGGTTCATTGCGCTTCCCCCGTCGGGGCGCTGGGGACAGGAAGGGGCAGTCGGTTTCCACCATGTAGCGATCGGCGGGCACCAACTGGGCGCAGGCCTGGATCGCCTCCGCCTTGTTGAACGTGACCGTGCCACTGAAGCTGATGTGAAAGCCAAGCTCCAGAAAAGCTTCCATTTCCTCTGGGGTACCTCCCCAGCAATGCATCACCCCGGGGGGACAGATCCCCAAGCCCTGCCGACGGCGGAACACCTCCAGCATGGGTGCCGCCGCATCCCGGCAATGAACAATCACCGGCAGGCCCAAATCCCAGGCCAGGTCGAGCTGGGGATGCAACACGGCCAGTTGTTCCTCGAGATTGCTCTCCCTGTAAAGGTCCAACCCCAATTCCCCCACGGCCACAACCCGGGAATCAGCTAAAGCCGCCTCCCGGAGCACCGCAGCGGTGGTGGGCTGCCATTTGCCCACATCGAGGGGGTGCACCCCCACGGCATAGCGAAGCTCGGGGAGCTGGTCGGCCAGCTCGCGGATGGCGGGGATTTCCGAAGGCTCCACGCAGGCATGAACCAGTGCGGTTACGCCGGCTTCACGCCAGCGGGCCACCACCTCGTGAAGGTCACTGTCAAATTGTCGAAACACAAGATGGCAGTGACTGTCCACCAGGATCGCAGCCGTGGCCGGGGGGGTCATCAACAGGCTCCCGAACCCCCTCAGCTGCTGGCCAAAGACCCTGAAGCGGCAGGCTCAAGGACTTTTTTCACGGCAGCGCTGAGCCGGGATTTCTTGTTGGCCCCGCAGTTTCGGTGCAGCACGCCCACCTTCACGGCCTTGTCAATCTTGCTGAAGGCCGCGTTCATGCTGGTTTCAACGGCTTCACGGGAGGCAGGCCCCGGCTCTTGGCCGTAGCTGCTGCAGGCTGTGAAGCAACGCTTCATCAGCGTGCGCAAGGCGGATTTATAGGTGCGGTTGCGCAGACGATTGCGCTCAGCGACTTCGATGCGTTTCTTTGAGGATCTGTTATTGGCCACGAACCCGGGCAACATCCGAACAATCAAAAATCCTACCCCACGTCCCTCGGCCTTCGATCCCCACCCGAGCCACCCCCTAGCCTGAAGGGACCCCTTTTCATTCCCCGTGGTCGCCTCCCATCCCGCCCCTGGGGCTCCGTCCGGGACCGCCATCCTTCCCTGCCTCCAAGACCTCCGGGCCGCCGCCGCCAGGCTCCAACAGATCGCTGCCCGCACGGAGGGGAGCCAGATGAGCCAGGAAGAGGAGAAGGTGGCCCACATCCTGGAGCAGGTGCGGTTGGAAGGGGATGCCGCTCTCCTGCGCCTCAGCGAAGCCTTTGACGGCGTTCGGCCAGACCCCCTCAGGGTGCCGGAATCCCGCTTGCAGGAGGCCTGGGAGCAGCTGCCCACCCCCCTGCGGGAGGCCCTCACCCTGGCCCATGGGCGCATCCTCGCGTTTCACCAGCAGCAGCGGCCTGCGGATCTGGCCATTCGGGGAGCCCATGGTGAACGGCTCGGACGCCGCTGGCGGCCCGTGGAACGGGCCGGCCTCTACGTGCCAGGGGGGCGGGCCGCCTACCCCAGCACTGTGTTGATGAACGCCATCCCCGCCCAAGTGGCTGGGGTGGAACGCATCGTGATGGTGACCCCCCCGGGCCGGGATGGGGAACCCAATGCCACCGTGCTGGCAGCCGCCCACCTGGCCGGCGTGCGGGAGGTGTATCGGGTGGGGGGTGCCCAGGCGATCGGCGCCCTCGCCTGGGGCACGGAGTCGATCCCCCGGGTGGATGTGATCAGTGGTCCGGGCAACCTCTGGGTCACCCTGGCGAAAAAGGCTGTGTATGGGCGGGTGGGCATCGACTCCCTCGCCGGCCCCAGCGAGGTGCTAGTGATCGCCGACCACAGCGCCCGGCCCGACCAGGTGGCGGCGGACCTGATGGCCCAGGCGGAACACGATCCCCTCGCGGCGGCGATCCTGATCACCACCAGCGAAGAGCTGGCCGCCGCCGTGCCCGCAGCGGTGGAGGCCCAGCTCACGGATCACCCCCGGGCCGCCATCGTGCGCCAGGCACTCAGCGACTGGGGCCTGATCGTGGTGTGCAGCGACCTGGGCGAGGCGGCTCAGCTCAGCGACACCTTCGCTCCGGAACATCTGGAACTCCTCGTGGAAAACCCCGAACCCCTGGCGGACCAGATCCGCCATGCGGGCGCCATCTTCCTGGGCGCCTTCAGCCCGGAGGCCGTGGGCGATTATCTGGCAGGCCCGAACCACACCCTGCCCACCAGCGGCACGGCCCGGTTCTCAGGGGCCCTGAGTGTGGAAACGTTTTTGCGGCACACCAGTCTGATTGGCTTCAACCGGGAGGCCCTCGAAGCCACGGGGAAGGCGGTGATGGAACTGGCCCGGAGCGAGGGCCTCCACAGCCATGCCGAATCGGTGCGCCTGCGGCTCAGGGTTTGACCAGTTCGCGCACGGAAGCCACCCCATCCACGATCTCGCCCACCAGCACCTGGTCGGTGAGATTCACAAACAGGCCGTTTTCCAGCACCCCGGGGAGATTGTTGATCTCCTTCTCCAGATAGGCCGGATCGCTGATGCCACCGGCAAACGTCACATCGAGCACCAGATTGCCCTGATCGGTGACCACCGGGCCGGCCTTGCGGACCGCCATGCGCAATTCCGCCTCACCGCCCATCTCCTTGAGCTGGCCTTGCACCTGGCGCCAGGCCCCCGGCAGCACCTCCACCGGCAGGAGGAAGCCGAGGTTGAGGGTGTCCACCAGCTTGGTGGCATCCACCACCACCACGAAACGTTCAGCCCGACGGGCCACGAGCTTCTCCTGCACATGGCAGGCCCCGCCCCCCTTGATCAGCTGGAGGGCGGGGTCGACCTCATCGGCCCCATCAATGGCCAGATCGATGCGCTGGATGGCATTCAGGCTCTGCAGGGGGATGCCCAGCTCAGCGGCCAGAACCTCCCCCTGAAAGGAGGTGGTCACCCCGGTGATGTCCCGGAGCTCACCACGCCTCAAGCGGGCCCCCAGCTCCTGAATCATCAAGGCCGCCGTGGATCCGGATCCCAGCCCCAGCACCATGCCATCCCGGATCTGGGCCACGGCCGCGGTGGCCACGGCCTGCTTCATCTGGGTCTGCAGATCCGACATGGCACGTTGCGGAGGGGAGGGGCGCGAACGTAGCAAACCGCTGGGCTCAGCTCGTGGGGGCCGGCAGCTGGGCAGGCTTGATCGAGAGCTGGAGCTCCCGTTGCCCGCGCAGCACTTTCAGGGAGAGGGGCTGACCCACCACAGACTTCTCCACCTGCTGGAGGAGGCTCGAGGGGTTGTGCACATCCTGACCGGCGATCTCCACCACCAGATCACCCCGCTTGAGTCCCGCCTGCTCGGCTGGACTGTCCGGGAGAACTTTCTGCACCAGAGCTCCGTCCCGTTCGGGCAGTTTCACAAGCGCGTCGGGATCCCGGTTGTTGTCACGGGCAACCCGGGCGGTGAGGGGCACGAGCTGGAGGCCGAGATAGGGATGGATCACCGTGCCGCCCGAAGCCAGCTGATCGGCCACCCTGTGGGCCAGGTTGATGGGGATGGCGAAGCCCAGTCCAGCGCCCGGTCCCGATCGCACCAGGGTGTTGATGCCGATCACTTCCCCGTTGGCATTGATCAGAGCCCCACCAGAGTTCCCCGGGTTGATCGCCGCGTCGGTCTGGATCAGATCCAGCCGTTTGTCGGCAAAGCCCAGACTGTTGATATCGCGGTGGAGGCTGCTCACGATCCCCAGGGTCACCGTGCGCTCCAGGCCGTAGGGACTTCCCAGGGCAATGGCCCAGTCGCCCACCTCCAGGGCTTCGGAATCCCCCAGCTTGGCGGCCGTGAGCTTGCCTTTGCTGGGAATTCGCACCAGAGCCAGGTCGGTAACGCGATCCGTGCCCACCACGGTGCCATCGAGCTGGCGGCCGTCGGCCAGGGTCACCTCCACGGAGTCGACGTCATCCACAACGTGGGCATTGGTGAGCACCAAGCCCTTGGCGGAATCAATGACCACCCCGGAACCCTGGCCCCGCTCGCGCATGCTGCCGGAGGGATCTCCAAACAGGTCCCGCAGCAGGGGATCGAGCATGGCGGGATCAAAGGCCTGGCGATCCACGTTGCGCTCGGTGTCGATGCGCACCACAGCCGGACCGGCCTGGCGGACCGCATCAGATACAAAACTGTGGGGATTGGCCGTGGCAGCCAGCGTCGCCAGGGCAGCTCCCCGCTCCGGCGCGGGCACGTCGGGGGTTGAGGGGATGGGGGAGGTTGGAGCCCCAACGTCCGGAGCCGTGGAGCCCGGAGCCCGGATCGGAATCGCCTCGGCGGGAAGGATGGCCCAAGGGGCCAGCCAGAGCAGGGGCACCAACAGCAGAGGCATCAGCTGGGAGCTGAGCCGGCGAAACAGCCGTTTGAAGGGAGAGTTCAGGGGAGGAAGGTCTCCAGACGCAATGAAATGAAACTAGGTGGCTTCAGGCAGAGGCCCACACCCCATCCCGTGCCGGATTTCCCCCTCCGGTTGGCCCGCTGGGCCGCTGAGCGCTTGAAGGATCTTCATCAGATCTGACGATCTTTTCCTGCACACGCGCGATTCCCCTTAAGTTTCTGCGAGTGTTTCGCCAGCTATGACTTCAATCCCCCCTGGAATGCGCCGGCGCTGCAACCTCTGCACCGTGGAAATCCAGGGCATGGCTGGGGGAGCGGATCTGGTGTATTTCAGCCAGGGGGCTCCTGGCACCCGGGCCAAGCTCTGGGCGCGGGTGTGCCAATACCTGCGCACCCCTGAGCAGTGCGCCCAGTGCATCAACCAGGACCTCAGCCTGCGGGGGGAGGTGACCAGCAACGATTACTACGCGGAAGCACCCAGCTTTGACTTCTCCCCCCAAGCTGGGGGGACCAGTGCTCCAGAGGGCTCCATCTAGTACAGGAACGGGCCGAGGGGCAGAGAAAGGCCATCCTTGTAAAGTGAAATTTGTGTCCGCCGGGCACGGTCTCCCTGTCGAGGATGCACCTGTGGCATCCTCGACGCACTGGGAGGTTTCCTCCATGGGTCTGGCGGCTCCCGCCGCAGCTCCGTCTTGGCCCATCCGCTCATCCCACCCATCACCGAGCTGGCCCGCCAGGTGGCCGAACCTGCGGGCCTCGCCGTGAGAGACGTCCATCTCCTCACCCATCACATCCCGATGACGGTGCAGGTGCTCGTGGAACGGACCGACGGCACCGACGTGACCCTTGAGGCCTGCGCAACCCTCAGTGGCCCCCTCGGGGAGGCCCTAGAGGGGGCCGAACTCCTGGATTCGGCCTACGTCCTCGAGGTGAGCAGCCCCGGATTGAGCGACCTTCTGGAAACCGACCGGGACTTCACCAGCTTCCGGGGATTCCCCGTGGACGTGACCCTTCGTCCCGAGGGGACTGGCGCCACCCAGAAGAGCGGCCTTCTGTTGGGGCGAAGCGAGGATTCCGTCGCCATCAACATGCGCGGCCGCACCGTGAAGCTCCCCCGTGACGCCGTGGTGGAGGTTCGCCTCAGCGCCATCGAGGACGGCTGAGCCAGCCTCGGCCCGCCGTTTTCTTTCACCTTTTCCAATCCATGCCATGGCCCTTGTTTTACTCCCAGGACTCAACAATCTGATTGAAGACATCAGTGAGGAGAAAAAACTTCCGCCGCAGGTGGTGGAAGCGGCCCTGCGGGAGGCTCTGCTGAAGGGTTACGAGCGCTATCGGCGCACGCTCTATCTAGGGATCAGTGACGATCCCTTTGATGAGGAATACTTTTCCAACTTTGATGTGGCCCTCGATCTTGAGGAGGAGGGGTATCGGGTATTGGCAAGCAAAATCATCGTTGAGGAGGTCGAAAGCGAGGATCACCAGATCGCCATCGAGGAAGTTTTGCAGGTGGCTGAAGACGCCCAGATCGGGGACACGGTGGTGCTGGATGTCACCCCAGAAAAGGATGATTTCGGCCGCATGGCTGCCGCCACCACCAAACAAGTGCTGGCCCAGAAATTGCGGGATCAGCAGCGGCGCATGATCCAGGAGGAGTTCGCTGATCTGGAAGATCCCGTGCTGACCGCTCGGGTGATTCGTTTCGAGCGACAGAGCGTGATCATGGCCGTGAGCAGCGGGCTGGGACGTCCGGAGGTGGAAGCGGAGCTGCCCCGCCGGGATCAGTTGCCCAACGACAACTACCGGGCGAACGCCACGTTCAAGGTGTTTCTCAAAGAGGTGAGCGAGATTCCCCGCCGTGGTCCCCAGCTGTTCGTGAGCCGGGCCAACGCCGGGCTGGTGGTGTACCTGTTCGAAAATGAGGTGCCGGAGATTCAGGAAGGATCCGTGCGCATCGTGGCCGTGGCCCGGGAGGCCAACCCACCAAGCCGTTCGGTGGGCCCCCGCACCAAGGTGGCTGTCGACAGCGTGGAGCGGGAGGTGGACCCGGTGGGGGCCTGCATCGGAGCCAGGGGCTCCCGCATTCAGCAGGTGGTGAATGAATTGCGCGGCGAAAAAATTGACGTCATCCGCTGGTCGTCCGACCCGGGCCAGTACATCGCCAATTCCCTCAGTCCGGCTCGGGTGGAGATGGTGCGTTTGGTGGATCCCGAAGGTCACCACGCCCATGTGCTCGTGCCTCCGGACCAGCTCAGTCTGGCCATCGGCAGGGAGGGACAAAACGTGCGTCTGGCGGCACGGCTGACCGGCTGGAAGATCGACATCAAAAACTCTCAGGAATACGACCAGTCCAGGGAAGACCAAACCGTGGCCGTGCAGATCGCCCAACGTCAGGAAGACGAAGCGCAGCAGGCGGAAGCGGAAGCACGCTTGGCAGCGGAGCAGGCCGCCCGGGCCGAGGAGGACGCCCGCCTGCGAGAGCTGTATCCCCTGCCGGAGGACGAAGAGGAAGGGGAGGGCGATTACGACGCAGACCCCTCTGCCGACTACAGCCCAGCCGAACCGGAGCCTGCTACGACGGAGGAGCCGTGATGAACCGCCAGGGCAAGCCCGTCATGCGGCGCTGCGTGGCCTGCCGCCAGCTCAGGAACCGGCTAGAACTGTTGCGGGTGGTGAGACTCCCTGCCGGGGGTGGTCTTGCCCTGGATCGGGGGATGGGCCGCTCGGCCTATCTCTGCCCCCAACCCGCCTGCCTGGAAGAGGCCCGTCGTCGTCGCCGGTTGCAGCGCTCCCTGCGCTGTGCTGTGGATGACACGATCCTGCACACCCTGGAGAAGCGCCTCCCGGCGCTGCACGCACTGAGGCAAGATGACCAATGGCCCCAGCCTGGCTGCGGCTCGGTGGCAACTGTTGCCCCGCCCGATCGGAGACCTGAATGACCAGCAGCGGCAAGATGAGAATTTATGAGCTGTCACGGGACCTGGGCCTGGACAACAAGGACGTGCTTGACGCTGCCGAGAAGCTCGCGATCCCCGCACGCAGCCACAGCAGCTCCATCAGTGATGAGGAGGCCACGCGGATTCGCGCCCTGATCCGAGGCCAGGACCTGCCCAGCGGCGCTTCGGTGGCTCAGAGTGGCTCTGGCAAAACCATTCTTTCGGTGAAGAAAGCCCCAGGTCAGCCCTCCGCTCCGGCCACTCCCCCGCCCGCGAAGGCACCGGCCGCTCCGGCGGCCAGCGGCGGCCCAACCCCACCGGCCCCCCCCGTCAATCCAACACGGCCCGTGGTCGTTCCGCCGCCCCGGACCTCCCAGCCCACGCCTCCGAGCCCAGTGCGCGACGACAAACCTGTCGCCGCCCCCAGCCCGAGGCCCCAGCCGCGCCCAGCGGCCGCTACCCCGCCTCCGGCCCGGCCAGCCACGGCGCCCCCCCCGCCTTCCACCAGCCCCCGCCCCCAGGCGCCCCAGGCAGCAGCCCCACCCCCGCGGCCAACGGTCCCGCCCCAGCGGCCTACCAGTCCCCCCCAGGTGGTGCGCCCCACCTCGGCAGCGGATGGCGGTGCTGCCCCAACCCAGAGCAGCCGCCCCCCCTCGCCGCCCCCCGCCAGGCCCCTGGCCGGTGCTCCTGAGCGTCCCGCGGCGCCCCCCGCCAGGCCCGCGGCCACACCCGTGAACCGCTCCCCCCAGGCCCCTGGCGGTCGACCTCCCCTGCCATCCACCAGTCCGCGTCCGATCAAACCCGGCAGCCCGCCCAGCGGTGCCGGCAGGCCCCAACTGGTCGGCCGTCCCCAACCAGGGGGACAACCCACCCAGGGCAGTGGCACCCGGCCAGCGGCACCCTCTCCCCGGCCCCAGCGCCCCGGCGCCCCGGCCCCCATCCGCCAGGGCAACCGTCCCCCCGGTGCTCCGGGTCGCGGCCCTGCCGGGCCCGCCCGGGGCAGCACCCCGCTGGAACTGTTTGGCAAGCCGATTCGTCGGGATGGATCCGCTGGCAGCCCAACCCCGGGTGAACCGCCTCGGGCCGGTGCTCCCACCCGCCCGGGACGGCCCACAGGCATGCGGAAACCCATGGCTCCCGGGGAGCTCATGCAACTGCAGAAACCGAGTGGCCGACCCACCGCTGCCCCGCCGAGGCGACCGGAGCGCAGCGGCGAAGGTGGCAAAGCGGATGGCGATCAGCCCCTGGTTACCCCCACAGCCACCCCGCCCGCTGCCCCACGCCGGCCAGGCTTCAAGGCCCCCCAACCGGCGGGTCCTGCCCGCGCCCGCCGTCCCGACTGGGATGACAGCGCCAAGCTGGAAGCCCTGCGCAGCCGCACGCCCCAGAAGCAGCGCCAGAAGGTGCACATCATCGGGGAAAACGATGATGCGCTCACTGCGGAAACAGGCGGCTTCGCCGGGGAACAGGAGGCCATGGTGCTGCAGGCCAGCCTGGCCCGCCCGGCCAAGCCTCGAGGCACCGCGGCCGCGCCCAAGCCGAGCGTGGCCGTGCGCAAACGCAAGAAGGAAACCACCCGCCAGCGGCAGCGTCGCCGGGCCATGGAGTTGCGCGCAGCCCGGGAGGCCAAGGCCCAGAGGCCCGAGATGCTCGTGGTACCCGATGGGAACCTGACGGTGCAGGAGCTGGCCGACAAGCTGGGGGTGGAGAGCTCGGAGATCATCAAGAGCCTCTTCTTCAAAGGCATCATTGCCACGGTCACCCAGACCCTCGATCTGCCCACCATCGAGACGGTGTCCGACGAATTCGGCGTCCCCGTGCTGGAGGACGACGTGCAGGCGGCGGCCGCGAAGACCGTGGAGATGATTGAGGAGAGCGATCTGGCGCACCTGATCCGCCGCCCCCCCGTGGTGACGGTCATGGGCCACGTCGACCACGGCAAAACCAGTCTTCTCGATGCGATCCGGAAAACCCGGGTGGCAGCAGGGGAAGCTGGAGGGATTACCCAGCACATCGGCGCCTACCAGGTGGAAGTGCCCCATGCGGGCGAGATGCGGAGAATCACCTTCCTCGACACCCCGGGGCACGAGGCTTTCACGGCCATGCGCGCCCGAGGCACCAAGGTCACTGACGTGGCCGTCCTCGTGGTGGCGGCCGATGACGGCGTGCGTCCCCAGACCCTGGAGGCCATCAGCCACGCCCGCGCTGCAGAAGTGCCGATCGTGGTGGCGATCAACAAAATTGATAAGGAGGGAGCCTCCCCGGATCGGGTGAAGCAGGAGCTCTCCGGCCACGACCTGCTGGCGGAGGACTGGGGTGGCAACACGGTGATGGTGCCGGTGAGTGCCATCAAGGGAGACCAGATCGACCAATTGCTGGAAATGATCCTCCTCGTGTCCGAGGTGGAGGATCTGCAGGCCAACCCCGACCGCATGGCCCGCGGCACCGTGATCGAGGCCCACCTCGACAAGGCCAAGGGTCCCGTGGCCACCCTGCTCATTCAGAACGGCACCCTGCGCAATGGGGATGTGCTCGCCGCGGGCCCCGTGCTCGGGAAAGTGCGCGCCATGGTGGATGACACGGGCAAGCGCGTGAAGGTGGCCGGCCCCTCCAGCCCCGTGGAGGCCTTGGGCTTCAGCGAGGTGCCCACTGCCGGTGATGAGTTCGAGGTGTATGCCGATGAGAAGAGTGCACGGGCGGTGGTGGGCGATCGCGCCACGGAAGCCCGGGCCAGCCGTCTGGCCCAACAGATGGCCTCCCGTCGGGTATCCCTGGCCTCGATGTCGGGTCAGGCCAGCGAAGGCGTACTCAAGGAGTTGAACATCATCCTCAAAGCCGACGTGCAGGGCAGTGTGGAGGCGATCCTTGGCTCCCTCGAACAGCTGCCCCAGGAGGAAGTACAGGTGCGTGTGCTTCTTTCTGCCCCGGGCGAGATCACCGAAACCGACGTGGATCTGGCTGCCGCCTCTGGTGCGGTGATCGTGGGCTTCAACACCTCCATGGCCCCAGGGGCCAAGAGAGCGGCCGACGCCACCGGCGTGGATGTGCGCGACTACGAGGTGATCTACAAGCTGCTGGAGGACATCCAGCTGGCAATGGAAGGTCTGCTGGAGCCCGAACTGGCGGAGGAAGCCCTTGGCGAAGCGGAGGTGCGGGCGGTG
>JBEIGX010000046.1:0-14075 GCA_040381675.1 Aphanothece sp. | reverse complement strand
GCCGTGAATGGCGTGATGCGCGGCACTGCCGTGGCGGTGACCCAGGCCGTGCTGGGGGCCAACCCCCTCACCGCCGGCATCGGCATGGTGGCCCCCGATGCGGTGCTGCTCCTCACCCAGCGCGATCAGCTCTCCCAGGCCGACTACAACAAAAAGGCCACCGCCGTGGTGGCCAAGGGTGCCGTTGCCACTGCCCTGGTGTGCGCCGGGCCCATCGGCTGGCTCGGCCTGGCGGGCTATTCCATCGCCACCGCCTACAGCAAGGCCTCGGCGGGGCCAGGGCTGGGAGGCAGCCCGGCGCGGTGAGGGAGCCAGAGGGGCACCTGCCGTTCTCAGATGGCAGCTGCCCCAATCCCGACCGTTTCCCAGTGGTTTCGTAGCTTGATGGATGGCCTTCCATTGCTTGATGGAGGCACTACCACGGCTTGATCCACCCATGAGGATGACGCAATGAGCCCCGAGCGCGACACCGTTCCCGCCAGCTACTTTGATTCCTCAGGCCGTGACGATGTCCTGAGTGTCGGCGTGAGGCTGATCCCCGTTGAAACCTCCAAGGGCACGTTTGAGGTCTGGATCCGGCGCGTTGGCAATAACCCGACGATCAAGGTGCTGCTTCTGCACGGAGGGCCGGGGGGGAGTAGTGACTTCATGTCCGTGTTCGACAGTTTTTTTCCTGCCGCAGGCATCGAGTATTACCACTACGACCAGCTCGGTTCGTTCATGAGCGACAAGCCATCCGAGCCGGAGCTGTGGGAGCTTCCTCGCTTTGTCGATGAGGTGGAACAGGTGCGTGTGGCCCTTGGTCTGGACGCGAGCAATTTCTACCTTTGGGGCCAGTCTTGGGGCGGGATCCTGGCCATGGAGTACGCCCTTGCGCACCAGAAGAACCTGAAGGCGCTCGTTATCTCCAACATGATGGCGAGTGTGCCGGCGTACAACGCCTACGCCACGCAGGTTTTTGAATCCCAGATGGATCCGGCCGTGCTGGCGGAGCTCAAGGCCTTTGAGGCGGCGGAAGATTTCGCCAACCCGCGCTACACGGAGCTCCTCTTTGAACACCACTACAGGCACCATGTGTTGCGCATGCCCCCCGCGGAGTGGCCGGATGCGGTGCAGCTCGCCTTTGCGCACCTGAACACCGACGTGTACATCCCCATGCAGGGCCCCAGCGAACTAGGCGCCAGTGGCAAGCTCAAGTCCTGGGACCGCTCGGCCGATCTGGGCCAGATCCGAGTGCCCACCCTCACCATCGGCGCCACCCACGACACGATGGATCCCCAGCACATGGAATGGATGGCCACTCAGGTGCAGCAGGGTCGTTACCACCACTGCCCCAATGGCAGCCACCTCTCGCAATTTGATGATTCCCAGACCTGTTTCGAGGGGTTGATTGGCTTCCTCAAGGAGGTGGATGCCGGCGGTTGAGAGCTTCGCAGCTGATAGCGAAGCCTCCATCTACGACTCGTATGACATTGCACCGCTTTTTGGCTCGTCGGTCTCCCAGGCAGCGCCAGCGCCACCGCTGGTGCTGGGCTGCTCTTGTTGCTTTCGGGCTTGCGGTCACCCTGTTTTGTGGCAACGGGTTGCAGGGCCTCGGCTCCGCTGCCGCCCGGCCCCAATCGGGCCCAACGCCCCCCGACCGATTGGAGACATTGAACCGGAGTGTCGATCCTCTGGCTCCTGGCGTGTTGCAGCTCGGTGCCTACGTGACCGTCATTGATGACATCAATTTGCTGGAGAATCATTTTGGTGCTGAGTTTTTCCTCTGGACCCGCTGGTCTGGGTCTGCCGAAACCAATCCCAGTGATCGTCTGACCGTTCTCAATGCACCCAGTAATAACGATATCGATCGCTTTGAGCTGCTGGAACGGCGTCAGCTGGGCGACATCTATTGGAGCCTGTACAAGGTGCGTTGCCGAGTGGCGATGCCTTGGCGGTTGAACGACTATCCCTTGGATCGCCATCATCTGCAGATAAAAATTGGGATTGAGAATCCTCTAGTTGAGGGAATCACCCTTAAGGCCGACAAAAAGCAATCCTATATCGACCCCGACTTTATACTTTACGACTGGAGCATCCTGCCCCTGAGAATCGATGTTTCGGGTCTCAGTCTTAAAAGTCATCTGGGGCTGCCTGGCCACGGTGGTCAAGCTGTTTCTTCAAGACCGGTTGTTGATCTTTCTCTTGTGATTCGGCGTCGTAGTGAGCTCGCTCTTTGGTCAAGCTTTTTGGGGAATTTCCTGGCTATCGGCCTTTGTGTTCTTGCGCTGATCATTAGGGATAGCCGTGATGATCTCATTCTTGGTGCGGTCTTTTCTGCCGCTGGTAATTCCATTTATTTGGCCCAGCTCTTGCCCGCTTCGGCTCTCTCGGGGTTTACTGGGCAATTCCAAGTCATTGTTTATGTGGGTATTGTTTATGTTGTAATCGCTGATGAACTGCTGGATCGCGTGTTCTCGTCTCAGGCCGAATCTGTTCTTCGCTATCTGCGTCCAGTCCTGTTACCCAGCTACGTGCTGGCTACCATGGTTTCGGTCTACCATATATTGCCCTCTAATTTGTATTCCTGATCCATTCTCCTGAGCATGAAGCGTTCTCTCCTCTTGCCCGAGCTTCTGTCAGTTGTGTTGTCCTTGTTGGCTTTGGGTTTTGGGTGGCTGCTGATTCGAGCCAAGCTCCAAGATCGTCCCAGCATGAGGGAAGATCTCGTGCTCACGGTGGATGAGCAACGCGCAATGCCGGCCGACGTGATGCCGGTAGTGTTGCTGCAGCGTCCTTGGAATGATGAGAATTCTTTGCCGTTTTTGATGTTGAAGCTTGTCTTGTCGCGAAGTGGAGAGAAGTATGTCCTGGGTTATGGGGAGACGGTGATGGATACCAAAGACTCCATTCAGCATATTGCGGCGTCAAAGGGCCTGTCTTCTGGCAATCCCACTGGGCTTAGTGTCGGACTGTTTGGTGCGACCGACGCGTTCAAGCCCGATGTTCTCCGCCTACACACCCCAGTCGATGGAGGTTTGCTTGGATTGCGGTTCTCTTGCGTTAACGTGAAGCATAGAGATCGTTTCAAGTCGGTTAAAACAGTTTCCGATCTCACGTCCTACCTCGCTGTACAGGCGCGTGGTTTTAGCGACGTACCGGTGCTTGTTGGTAGTGGGCTGCCAACCTATGAGACGGCTGGTCGGTCTTATCTGAATCTATTGGATCAAGCACGTGTCGATTATCTTCCTCGCGGCCTTGTCAATCTGGAAGAAGAATGTGGGCCCAGGGCTGCTCAGTTGGGTTACGGCAATGTTGCGGTCGATCGCCATCTTTTGATCGCTTACCCCAATGCCTTTGTGTTTGTCATCAACCCCGATAATCAGCGTTTGAAATTGGCCCTGCAACGCGGACTGGCCCGCGCCATGGCCGACGGCAGTCAGAGGCGCTTATTGCAGCAGCGTTTTTTCACGCCCTGGCTCAAGCAGACCCTGCGCTTGCGAGATCGTCGTCTGCTGGTGTTGTCAACGCCGGAAACGGAGGCCTTGATTCGAGAAACACCCCCATCGTCTTGGTTGGTGCCCTGGAATCGACTGCCCAGCTCCACGGATCCGCCTGTCTCTGCGGCCATTCTCTGCCAGGAATCTTTTTTTGCTCCCCTGTGCTGATGGTCCTGGTGTGGACCCATTAGATGGGCCTTAACAAATCCGTGGCAGCAGCTCCCCACTCGGCGGCACCAGCAACCGCTCGCTCCCAAAGCGGGTACGCAGCACCACCCGCGCCGCCCCGTCGCGCACCTCCCCGATCCAACAGCCTCCGTGGGCGCGGAGCAGCTCCTCCACCAGCGGCCGATCCTCTGCGGGCACCACCGCTAGAAAGCGCCCCTCATTGGCTAGATGCAGGGGCTCAAAGCCCAGGATCTCGCAGGCCGTGGCCACCGCCGCGGCCACGGGTAGCTGCTCTTCCTCCAGATGGAATTCCGCTCCCGCCGCGCTCGCCAGTTCTTGCAAGGCGCTGGCTAGCCCGCCCCGGGTGAGATCCCGCAGGCAGTGAAATCGCACCCCCGCCACAAGGCCAGCTTCCACCTGGGGCCAGAGGGGCATGCAGTCGGTTGTGATCGGTGGATCCAGGGCCAGGCCATGGCGGGCCGCCAGGATCGCCAGCCCGTGGCGGCCCAGATCGCCACTCACCAGCAGCTGGTCGCCCACCGCGATGGCCCCGGGGCCGATCGGGGTGGGGCTCTCGATCATGCCGATGCCGCTGGTGGTGAGGAACAGCCGATCCGCCTTGCCCCGTTCCACCACCTTGGTGTCGCCCGTCACGATGGCCACGCCGCAGGCGCGTGCCGCCTGGGCCATGGAGGCCACGATCCGCCGCAGGCAGGCCAGCTCCAGCCCCTCCTCCAGGATCCAGGCCACGCTGATCTGTTGGGGTCGGGCGCCGGCCATGGCCAGGTCATTAGCCGTGCCGGTGATGGCGAGCTGGCCGATGTCGCCTCCGGGAAATTCCAGGGGGTGCACCACATAGCTGTCGGTGGTGAAGGCCAGTGCACCGGCGGGCCGCTCCAGGGTGGCCGCATCGTGCAGCAGCAGGGCTGGATCGCTATACAGCCGGCGGAATTCCCGATCGATCAATTCCTGCATCAGGGTGCCGCCGCCCCCATGGCCCAGGCGGATCCGCTCCTCCGTCATCGCCGGTAGCGCCACCAGGCGGCGCAGGCCCCCTCACTCGACACCATCGGCGCCCCCAGGGGATGCTCCGGTGTGCAGGCCCCGCCAAACGACGGGCATTGATCTGGCGTGGCCCGGCCCTGCAGCACCTCTCCGCTGATGCAGGGGGGGGCGCAGGTGGGGCAGGCCGGCTCCTCCCCAGCGGCGGGATCGGCCAAGCCGAAGCGCTGGCGGGCCTCCAAGGTGTCGTAAGGGGGCTTGAGGGCCATCCCTCCTTGGGGAATCACCCCCATCCCCCGCCAGGGTTGATCCACCGGATGGAACACCTCCTCCAGTAAGGAGCGGGCTTCGGGATTTCCCTCGGCGCGCACCACCCGGGGGTAGGCATTGGCCACCTGCGCTGTGCGCGCCTCCAGCAGATCCACGGCTTTCAGCAGCCCGGCCATCAGGTCGGCCGGCTCAAAACCCGTCACCACCACCGGCACCTGGAACCGCCCCACCAGCTCCTCCAGTTCCGCCGTGCCGATCACACTGCACACATGGCCCGCCGCCAGGAAGGCCTCCACCTGGTTGGCTGGATCCGCCAGGATCGCCTCCATGGCCGGCGCCACCCGCACATGGGCGGTGAGCAGGGAGAGATTGGTGAGCCCCAACGCCAAGGCCTGGCGCGCCAGCAGGGCCGTGGCGGGAGCCGTGGTTTCAAAACCCACCGCCAGAAACACCACCTGCTGATCCGGCCTCTCCTGGGCCAGGCGCAGGGCTTGCAGGGGGGTGGTGAGCAGCTGCACATTCCCCCCTTCGGCTCGCACTGCCAGCAGATCCACCCCCCGCTCCGTGCCTGGCACCCGCAGCATGTCGCCATAGGTGCAAAGCATCACTCCTGGGGTGCGGGCCAGCGCCAGGGCCTGATCAATCGTGGCGGCAGGCGTGACACACACCGGACAACCGGGACCGTGAATCAGGCGGAGATCGGCCGGAAGGAGTTGGTCGAGCCCCCAGCGCAGGAGGCTATGGGTTTGCCCGCCGCACACCTCCATCACGGTCCAAGGTCGAGTGGTGCGTCTGGCCAGGGATTCCGCCAGGGAGGCCACGGTGGGTGCGGGGGCTTTCACCAGGGCCCCGGGGCATCGACGGCGGCTGCGGGCTGGAAGGTCTGCAGCATGCGCATGTATTGCACCCGTTCGTACTCCTGGGGGGTGGGGCAGCGCAGCTGGCTCATGCAGCCGATCAGCTCCGCCACCGAGCCGGTGTCGTGGTGAGCCAGCCAGATCCGCAGCTCCTCCTCCAGGCTGCCCAATCGGCCGGGCCCATGACGCAGCAGGGCACCCACCACCTGGGTGACGCAGGCCCCCGCCATCAGCAGGCGCACCACGTCGCTGCCCCGATGCACTCCGCTGGAGGCGGCCAGATCCAGGGCATGGCGGCCATGGAGCAGGGCGATCCAGCGCATGGGGAGCCGCAGATCATGGGGGGTGGAGAGCAGCAGGTTGGGCCTCATCTCCAGCAACTCGATGTCGATCTCCGGCTGGTAGAAGCGGTTGAAAAGGGTGAGGCCATTGGCGCCGGTGGCGGCCAGCCGCTTGGCCATGGCGGCCACGTTGGTGAAGAAGGGCCCCAGCTTCACCGTCAACGGCAGCTTCACCTCAGCGCGCACCTCCCGCACGATCTCCTCCACCTCGTCTTCGATGCTGGCGCTGCTGCGATCGGGATCGGTGGGCAGGGAAAAGATGTTCAATTCGATGGCATGGGCGCCTGCGGCCTCCAGCTGGCGGGCAAAGCGCACCCAGCTGCCGGGATGCTGCCCATTGAGGCTGGCGACCACGGGAATCGTGAGCTGGCGGCGGGCTTGCTCCAGGTGGCGCAGGTAGAGCTCGGAACCCACATGGAACACGGCCCCATCCGGCACGTAGGTGAGCGATTCGCCAGTGCTCTCGCTTCCCGCCAGGCTCAGGTGATGCAGGTTGAGCTGCTCTTGCTCCAATTGCTCCTCAAAAAGGGAATGGAGCACGATCGCCGCAGCCCCGGCCTCCTCCAGCCGCCGCAAGTTGGCCGGATCTTCACTCAGGGGAGCGGCGGCCCCCACCACCAAGGGGCTGCGCAGGGACAGGCCAAGCCAGGTGGTGGAGAGATCCGGCGGGTCCATTGCGTGCAGGCCCCAGGGTGGCCCTTCCATTGTGGTGGGGGGAACGGTGTTCGGCGCAGCCCAGGCCCCCCTGGATCCCTGCCAAAGGCGATGCGTCTGCCTTGCGCGTTAGAGCTGGCAGTGGCGCCTGTGGGCCGCCGAGTGGGCGATCAGGCCAGATCGAACTGCTGGGCTAGCCGCCGTGCCACCAGGGCCCCGCTGTGCAGCGCTCCCTCCATGCGCCCATGGATGCCCGCACTGGCGTATTCCCCGGCAAAGAACAGCTTCCCCTGCCAGCCCCGCTCCAGCAGCGGAAACACCCGGGTCACCTCTCCAGGGGCGGGAGCGCTGGTGCAACAGCGCGTCCAGCGCTCCTTCGGCCAGAGCCAGAAACTCAGCTGCTTGCCGTGGGCTTCATATCCTGGAAACAGCGCGTTCAGCCCCTGATGGGCCGTGGCTTCCCGCTGCTTGGCTGTTTGGCGCAACCAGCGCACAGCGGTGTCGCCTCCGGCCACCAGGGTCAGACAGGCCCCCTCACGAGGTCCTCTGGGTTTGGGTTCCCCTCCCTGCCAGGTCATCCCCACGGCACCATCACTGAGGGCCGTCGCCTCCAGTTCGTCCTCCCTCCAGAAGGGTTGGTCCACCTTGGCCAACACCTTGAGGCCCATCCCCGTGCTCAGGCGGTAGCTCTCCGGCAAGGCCGGGTGGATCGCCAGGTCATGCCAGGTGCTCGGAGGGGTGGTGAGCACCACGGCATCGGCATCCAGTTGTTCTCCGGAACGCAGGCTCACTCGGGGCCGTGGTGTCTGCAGATCGATGGCCTTCACAGGGGAGCGCAGCCGGATCTGGTGCTCGCCGATCGCCGCCGCCAGAGCCCGCGCCAGGGCTTGGTTCCCGGCCCCGCAACGGAATGCCTCCCGGTCGGTCCAGAACGCCTCCAGCCCACCAGCGGCGATGCTCGCCAGCAGGGCCAGATAGCTCATGCGCTCCGGTTGGCAACTCAGGTCGTGGGTGAGCAACGTGAGGACCCCATGGCGTGCCAGGGGGTCGATTGGCCAACTCTGCGCTGCGCTCCAGAGCGACTGCTGGTCGAAGGTTTTCGCCTGGGGGCTGAGCCAGGGGCGTTGGGGATCGATCCCGCGGGCTTCGCCCGTCAGCTGCTCCAGCGGGGCTTGAATCCGGCGCCATAGGGCTTTCGCCTCCGCTCCGATGATGCGCTGGCCGTGGAGCCCGATGGGAGAGGCGTCCTCCCGCAGCTCGGCCTGCTCCGTCAACGGCAAGCCGAACTGCTGGGCATAGGCGAGCCAGGTGGCGTGGGTTCGGCCGATGAACTCTCCTCCAGCCTCCACGATCTGCCCTGGAAGGAAGGTGTGCAGCGAGTGCACCCGACCTCCCACCCACGGCCGTGCTTCCAAGACCGTCACCTGCGCACCGGCGCGCACCAGCTGGTAACCGCAGCTCAGCCCCCCCAGACCCGCGCCGATGATCACCACCCTCGGAGCCCCCTTGCCCAGGGCCGCCTTGGCGCGCATCGGGAGCATGAGGGACGCGCCCGCAGCCAGGCTCGCCAGGAGCATCTGACGGCGGGCGATCAGGCGGCTCATGTCCCCCCAGCGGCTGTGCCCGCCGCCGTTCGGCACAGGCGGGCCATCATTCCTTCCTCATCGGCCGGCACCACCACCAGCTCCACAGGCCCCATCCACGCCAAGGCTTCCTCCAGCTCCTTCTTCAGGGCCTGGTCGTTTTCGCCGATGCCCCCTGTGAGGGCGATCACATCCACCCCCCCCAAGCTGGCGGCCATGGCGCCGATGCCCTCCAGCAGCCGACGGCGAAACACGGCAATGGCCAGCGTTGCCCTCCCGTTCCCCTCGTCGTCGGCGTCCCGCAGCTCTCGCATATCGGTGCTGAGCCCATCCGAGAGGGCCAGCCAGCCGCTGGCGTGATTGAGCTCCCGATCCAGCTCCTCCGCTGCGATTCCCTGGCGTAGCAGATGGAGCAGGAGCCCCGGATCCACCGAACCGCTGCGGGTCGCCATCACCAGCCCTTCCATCGGCGTGAAGCCCATGGTGGTGGCAACGCTGTGGCCGTTGCTGATGGCGCAGAGGGAGCAGCCGGCCCCCAGGTGGCAACTGATCAGCCGCGGGGCCCGCACCGTCTCACTCACGTGCTGATGGCTGAGCCCATGGAAGCCATAGCGCCGCAAACCCTCTTCCCGCCAGCGGGAGGGGATGGCGTAGGTGAAGGCCTCCGGGGGAAGGGTGTGGTGAAAGGCCGTGTCAAAACAGGCCCATTGGGATAGGGCTGGCTTCCAGGCGAGGAGGGCCTGAAGGATCGCCAGGGCGGGGCCGTTGTGCAGGGGGGCCAGGGGGGTGAGGGCCTCGAGTTGGCGGAGCACGTCCGCCGTCACCCGCGTGGGAGTGGTGAAGGCCGTGCCGCCATGCACCACCCGATGCCCCACCATGGCGAGGGAAGCGCTCCAGGGGGCGATGGCGGGCAGGAGCCATTCGTGGAGCGCCACTTCCGCAGGGTTTGGGGCTCCGCTCTCGGAACGATGGGGGTCCCAAGGGGTCTGCCCCCTCCAGAGGGGTTGATCGTGGGGATCGAGCAGCAGGGCCTTCAGGCTGGAACTCCCTGCATTGATCACCAGCAGACACCCCTCCCCCGCCGGATCCGGGGGGCTCCCAGTGTTCATGCCGGTTGGGGCGAGGGAGGGGTCCAGCGCCAGCCGGTGATCTCCGGTGCGTCCATGCCGTGTTCATGGGCATAGCTCCGGTGCATCAGGATGGCCTCCTTCATCCGCTCCTTCACATGGGCGGCGCGGTAGCCCAGGTGGGGAACCCGATCGATGACGTCGATCACCAGATTGAAGCGATCAATCTGATTGTTCATCGCCAGCTCCAGGGGGGTGTTGATGTTCCCCTTTTCCTTGTACCCGCGCACATGGAAGTTGGCATGGTTAGTGCGGCGATAGGTGAGCCGATGAATCAACCAGGGATAGCCGTGGAAATTGAAGATCACGGGCCTGTCCGTGGTGAAGAGGCTGTCGAAAGCCCTGTCGTTCAATCCGTGGGGATGTTCCTCAGGGCTGGTGAGGGCAAAAAGCTTCACCACATTCAGCACGCGAATGCGGAGCCCGGGGATCTCCCGGTGGAGGATCTCCACGGCCGCCAGGGTTTCCTTGGTGGGGATGTCGCCCGCGCAGGCCATCACCACATCGGGCTCATCCATCTGGCTGTCCTGATCGTCGTTGCTGGCCCAGCTCCACAGACCGATGCCCTTTTCCACGTGCCGCCTCGCCTGCTCCAGAGAGAGGTATTGAAGGTGCTTTTGTTTGTCCGACACGATGATGTTGCAGACGTTGGGCTCCACCAGGGCCTCCTCCGCCACAGCCAGCAGGCAATTGGCATCGGCTGGTAGGTAGACGCGCACCACCTCCCCACTCTTGTTCCCGGCCAGATCGATGAAGCCCGGATCCTGGTGGGTGAAGCCGTTGTGGTCTTGGCGCCAGACCGTGGAGCTGATCAGGCAGTTCCAGGGGCCGATCGACGCCCGCCAGGGCGCATGGTGCAGGCACGATTCCAGCCATTTGGCGTGTTGATTGAACATGGAAGCGATCACGTGGGCGAAGGCCTCGTAGGTGTGGAAGAAGCCATAGCGCCCTGTAAGGAGGTAACCCTCCATCATTCCCACCAGGGTGTGTTCGCTGAGCATCTCCACCACGCGACCATCGCGGGCCAGTTCGCTGCCGTTGAGATCCTCCGGCAGCAGCTCTTCCATCCACAGCTTCTTGCTGCGTTCATAGATGGCCTGCAGGCGATTGGAGGCCGTTTCGTCGGGCCCGAACACCCGCAGGGAGTGGGGGTTGTGGTCGATGGCATCCCGCAGCAGCTCACCCAAGGGGTAGGTGTTTTCGGCCTCTGAACCGCCGGGAGATTTCACAGCTACGGCGTAGGGCTCCAGGGGCGGCAACTGGAGTGGACGGCGCAGCAGCCCGCCGTTGGCATGGGGATTGGACCCCATGCGCCGGGCGCCGTTGGGGGAGAGCTGGCGCAGCTCCTCCACCAGGGTGCCGTTTCCATCAAACAACTCCCAGGGTCGGTAGCTTTTGAGCCATTGCTCCAACAGGTGCAATTGTTCGGGATCTTTGTTCGGGGCCGTCAGGGGCACCTGGTGGGCCCGCCAGAAATCCTCCATCTTCTTCTCGCCCACGGCCTTGGGGCCACTCCAGCCCTTGGGTGAGCGCAGCACGATCATGGGCCAGGTGGGGCGCTCCACCGGGCCGCCGTCCCGCGCCTGCTGGCGGATGGCGTGGATGCGGGCGATCGCCGTATCCATCGCGTCGGCCATGGCCCGGTGCATGGGCATCGGATCGCTTCCTTCCACAAACAGGGGCTCCCAGCCGTAGCCCCGCAGCAGCATCTCCAGTTCCTGATGGGGAATCCGGGCCAGCAGGGTGGGATTGGCGATCTTGTAGCCGTTGAGGTGCAGCACTGGCAGCACGGCACCGTCCACCTGGGGATTGAGGAACTTGTTGATGTGCCAGGAGGTGGCCAGGGGGCCCGTTTCCGCTTCCCCATCGCCCACGCAGGCCAGGGCGATCAGCTCCGGATTGTCAAACACCGCTCCGCAGGCATGGGAGAGCACATAGCCCAGCTCCCCTCCCTCATGGATGGAGCCAGGGGTTTCGGGGGTGCAGTGGGATCCGATGTGGCCAGGGAAGGAAAACTGTTTGAAGAAGCGCCCCATCCCCGCCGCATCCTGGCTCTTGTCTGGATAGATCTCGCTGTAGGAGCCATCGAGATAGGTGGGTCCCAGCACCCCCGGTGCTCCGTGGCCCGGCCCGGAGAGGTAGATCATGTCGAGGTTGTGGTGCCGGATCACCCGGTTGGCGTGGGCCCAGATGAAGGCCTGGCCCGGGCTCGATCCCCAGTGGCCGAGCAGCCTGTTCTTCACATGCTCAGGGCGCAGGGGCTCCTGGAGCAGGGGGTTGTCCCGCAGGTAGATCATGCCCACCGCCAAATAGTTGGCAGCCCGCCACCAGGCATCGGTCAGGGCGAGTTCCTGCTCTAGATCAACGGTCGGCATGGGCGAGGGGAGCATCAGGCTGGATTGTCCCAGGGCGGGCAACCGCTCAAGTCTGCTGGGCTGAACCCGCTGACGAAATGAAGAAGAGATGAAAGATGGCCCGGTTTAGATACGAGAGAGCGTTGGCTGTAACATCAGTCACATGAATGAGTCTTGTGGCGTCCTCGCTCTAGACATGGCATTGGTCCCTTGGAAATGTCAAAGAAAAAGCACAAAAACCATCCCGCTGGTTCGATCCCTGGAGACTCACTTGGGGATTCGGACTTTGGCGGTGGGGTGTCATCGCGTGGGAATGGGGAGGATCTCTACCATCCCTCGCCGATCCTCGACGATTTCAGCGCCGTTTCAGAGGGGCGCCCTCCCAAGCTAGATCGGAAGTTCTACGAGAAGGAGCTGGTTCGCCTGCAGGTGGAACTGGTGAAAATGCAGTATTGGATCAAGCACGCGGGCTTTCGCCTGCTTGTGCTCTTCGAGGGGCGCGATGCGGCGGGAAAGGGGGGCACGATCAAGCGCATCACCGAACCGCTCAACCCCAGGGGGTGCAATGTGATCGCTCTGGGCACGCCGACGGATCGGCAAAAGAGCCAGTGGTATTTCCAGCGCTACGTCGAGCACCTCCCGGCGGCCGGTGAAATCGTGCTGTTTGATCGCAGCTGGTACAACCGGGCCGGGGTGGAAAAGGTGATGGGTTTCTGCACGCCCCGGCAGGTGGACGAGTTTCTGCTTTCTTGCCCAGAGTTTGAGAGGATGCTTGTGCGCAGCGGCATCACCCTGATCAAGTACTGGTTTTCGGTGAGCGATGAGGAACAGGAGGCGCGCTTTCGCTCCCGCATCAAGGATCCGGCGCGGCGTTGGAAACTCAGCCCGATGGATCTGGAATCCCGCGACCGCTGGGTGGATTTCTCCAGAGCCAAGGATGCGATGTTTGCCAATACCAACATCCCGGAAGCCCCCTGGTTCACCGTGGAGGCTGACGACAAGCGCAGGGCGCGCCTCAACTGCATCAGCCATCTCCTCAGCAAGGTGCCCTACGTGGACATGACTCCCGAGGAAATCAAACTGCCCCCACGGAAGGGAGGCGGCGAATACAAACGACCACCCTTGAGCGAGCAGTTTTTCGTTCCTAACCGTTACCCCCCTGTCTTGCAGGGCAGCGGACAGAGCAGCAGCCCGGGCTGACGGATGGTGCGCCAATCGCCACTGGGGGTGCTCACCTCCAGGCCGATGGACGCTTCTCCTGCCCCCGGACCGATACTCTCCAACCAGCTGATGGCATCGGCGATCGCCTCGTCACTGCTCTCGTACACACCGTCAAGGTGGGGATGGGGCTGGTGGAAGCAGTCGATCAGCCGGTAGTCGCGGCGCTGGAGGCTGGAGAACAGGGGGCTGACGCCTGAGTGGGATGGATTGGACATCAGTCTGGACGGCATGGACATGTCATCTCTTCACGTTTTAGTTAGTTTTGAACGGCCTGCCCGCCCCTGTTGTCGTGGTCGACACCATCGACTGTGACGAACCGTTCGTTTATGTGTGCGCATGTTGTTTGCGCATCTGGCACCCACCCCAAATCAGCTGCCTCTGAGGAGGTCGGTCCGCAAATCCTCCAGGTAGCGGGTGCCGGTGGGGTGGGTTTCACCATAGAGGCTGGGGATGCAATCGGCGAAAAGCAGGGTGGGCTCAGCTCTCGCGGCCACCAGGAGATCTCCGTGGGGTCCCCATAGGATGCTGTTGCCCAGGTAGCACGCCATGGGAAGCCCCTTCACGGTTTCCTCTCCACAGCGGTTGACATAGGCCACAAAGCAGCGGTTTTCAAAGGCATGGGCCGGCAGCAGGGTGCGGGAAATGTCGGGATAGGGACGATCGGTGCGACGCCCATCGCTGAGCTGGGCCCAGGCATCGGCGGCGGTGGGGATGAGCACCACCTGGGCGCCGAGGAGGGCCAGGGAACGGGTGAGCTCGGCAAACTCCGCCTCGTAGCAGTTGAGCAGCCCAATCCCAATGCCATTCACCTGTTGCACCGTGAAGGCAGGTCCCTCTTCCGCATCCTGGTAGCCAGGGCTCCAGCACCGTTTTTCATCGGGGCCCCAGAGATGGGTCTTGCGGTAGTTGCGCAGCAGCTCCCCATCGCCTCCAAAAAGTGCAATGGCGTCATAAAAGCGCTCCTCTCCTGCCACCATGGCGCGCTCCGGGTAGGGGCAGGCCACGGCCATGCCATGGCG
>JBEIGX010000045.1:0-14142 GCA_040381675.1 Aphanothece sp. | reverse complement strand
GAGGTGTCGCCTTCGATCCTCACCCTGGAGGCTGGGGAGGAGGGGCGTTTGGTGCGGTTCGGGCTGCAGCGCTGGTCCGCAACCACGGCTGTGGCTCCCGGCGGTGGCCCCGGGCCGGAGGCGGGGCCCCCCACCCGCGACATCCAGCAGGACTACCGGAGTCTGGGACGGCAGGTGGTGTTCTTTGCACCGGGCACGTTCTGCAAAGGGTCGTTGCAGGTGGCTCCCAACACGGCTTTTGGTGGTGAATTTGGCTTCATCGGTGCGGATCGCCGCCACCGGCTGGTGGTGCTCTACACCGACTCCGGTGGCTTTGATCACCTGGTGCTGATCCGGGAGTTCCGTGCGGGCAGCAGCGCTCAGGAGTGTCCGGCCACCACCCTGGAGCAGCTGGTGGGGAGCTGGGAGGGGGAGGAAGCCACCATCAGCGCCGATTGGCCGGAGCCCGAGGTAAGGCTCTGCCCATTGACGTGGTCTCCGGCGGATCTGCAAGGGGTGCGGCTTCTCCCGGATGGCGGCTTCTGCCGTTTGCCCGCCCAGGTGAGCCACCGGGACGCCTTCGCGCTGGAGGGGGGCTGGCTCATCGCTCCCGACAGGATGGAGCGTCTGATCCGTCGGTACGACGCCACGGGGGCGTGGCAGTCGGCCACCCATCAGATCTTGATCCGCAAGGCGGCCTGAAAAAACGTTGGGATCACCTGATGGTTCGTTTATAGTGCAGTGATGATCGGATCTGTAAGCACCAAAAACGTCAGATATGTGCAACATCAGCCAGGATGTGCAAAATGTATTGCAAGATGCTTGCAGTTTTGACCAGAGTCCGATGAATATTTTGACATGAATATACAACCTGTTGTATCGATTGTTATTCCCACTTACAACGGAGGATCTTTCATAGGAGAAACGCTTTCAACCTGTTTGAAAATCAAGGGTATTCCCCTCGAGATAATTGTGGTGGATGATGGATCCACCGACGGTACGCCTGACCGGATCGCCCAACGTTATCCCTCCATCAGGCTTCACCGTCTCACCGGAAACAGTGGATCGGGTTCCGCCGGAAGAAATGCGGGGTTGGCACTGGCCAAGGGCCTTTACGTCAAATTCCTCGATCATGATGATTTGATCCAGCCGCGTGGTTTCAAAGTGGAGTGTCGGGAGGCCTTGCGGACGAATGCCGACATCGTGATGAGCCGGTGGGGGGTGGTGTCCATCGACGAGCATGGTCGCTTCCTGAAAGATTCCCTACGGGTGTTGACCCCCCCCGCCCCTGAGCGCTTGACGGAAGCCATCTTGCAGGGCGAATCCATGCCCTACACCGCGGCAGCCCTTTATAAACGTAGTTTCATCGCTGATGAACGCTGGGATGCCAATGTCTCCATCATTGACGACTACGACTGGTTTTGTCGGCTGGCCTTGAAGGGTGGCCAAACGGTCAAGACCGACACCATCTCCTACTTTTGGCGCCTCCATCCCAACTCCATCCAAGGGCGCAGCCATGGGGAAGCCACGATCTATCAACGGCTCACTTTTGCCCGCTGCCGCGTGTATGAAAAAATTGAACATCATCTGTCCAACTTGGGACAACTGAGTCAGCCCTACCGTCGGCTCCTGGTTCGGCGCTATTACGACTGCCTCCGTTGTTATTGCCCCAACGACCGGGAGTTGCTGGAGCACATGCAGCGCCTCGATCCCACCTTTGTGGTGGATGCCACTTGCGAACCAGATCCCCGAGCCCTGTGGTTAATCCACCAGATCGGGCTGCCCTCCTTTTTGATGCTGTACGGATTCACCAGGCGTTGCGGCGAAGCCATGAAAAGCCTGCGCCGCCGTCTGGCGTCGATGCGGCTGCAGCCCACAGGGGGCCTGTAGAGCCCTGCTCAGGTGAGCAGGGGCCACCAGCGGAAGGCCAGCATCTGCAGGGCATTTCCGCCCCAGAGCACCAGGGCCAGAACCAGCCATCGCCGCAACCAGGCAGGCCTGCGGGTCAGGGGCCAGAGCAGCTTCAGCTGCCAGAGGCGGATCAGGGTGAACACCATCCCCACCAGCACCCCGAGCCCCTTCCCCCCGGCCTGGGTGACCAGTCCCTCCGTCAGGATCTGCCCCGCCAGGAGCATCAGGTAGGGATCGAGCACACGGGCCGTTTCAGGCTGTCGCCGGTGGAGCCACCGAAGCACCAGGGGCAGCAGGGCCCCCAGCAGGATGAACAGCAGGAAATACCAGGCGGGCAAGGGGCGGGCTGCCATTTCCGCCGCCAATCCCCTCTCCAAGGGAGCCAGCAGGCCACCCAGCGCAGCCACCGTCAACACGGCGGCCACCCCCACCGAGATCCCCAGCCCACCCCGGGGCGCCAGGAGCCAGCGGCTGGCAGCGGGAGCTGGAGGGGTCATGGTGGGGGGGCAACCAGCCGCCGAGGCTAGGCCGCTGCGCCGGCGTAATCTGAGCGGCCTCGATGGGCCCGATCCATGCATGCCGTGCCTCTGCAGCTGGCTCCCGGCAGTGATCTGCGTCGCAGCCTGGAGGAGTTTGCGGTGGCCCGTGTGGCCTCAGGCTTCGTGCTGGGGGTGGTGGGCGACCTTTCCCGGGCGGCCTTCCAGTGTCCCGGCCAGCCCAGCCCAGCGGTGATCGAGGGGGATCTGGAGATCATCACCCTCAATGGCACCCTGGCCCCAGAGGGGGTTCACCTCCATCTGAGCCTCTCGGATGGGGCCTGCCAGGTGTGGGGCGGGCACCTGGAGCACGGCACCCTGGTGCGGAAGGGGGCCCAGCTGCTCGTGGGGGTCTTTGCCGAATCGGCGGAGGCCATGCCCATGCCCACGCCCACCCCCCATACGGTGGACATCGCCGTGCTCAACGGCTGTCCCTACTCGGCCCGGGCCCAGCGCCTGTTGCGCACCCTCGGCATTCCCCACCGGGTGCAGGTGGTGCAGTCGGCTGAGGAGCGGGCTGCCATCGCGCAGCGCAGCGGACGGCCCACCCTGCCCCAGGTGTTCATCGATGGCGAGGCCATCGGCGGCTACGACGCTCTCGCCGAGCTCCACGGCCAGGGTGCTCTGGACGCCTTGCGCGTCTTCTGAAATCCCCGTGGACCAATAGTCAACGGTCCACGCCCTTCAGCTGTGGCTAAGACAAGGGGAGGTGCAGGGTTGGCGTGCAAACCGAAAGCCCTGATAGCCAGCGCATCCGCCAGATCGTCGACCACCAGGGGGGCGGGCCTGATGCTCTCATCGAGGTGCTGCATCAGGTGCAGGAGCTGCACGGCTATCTGCCCCGGACGGCCCTCGATGCGGTGGCCCGCCAGCTGCGCTTGCCCCTGAGCCGGGTGCAGGGGGTGGCCAGCTTCTATCACCTCTTCCATCTGGAGCCCCCCACACCCCACACCTGCGCGGTGTGCCTGGGCACGGCCTGTTACGTGCACGGAGCCGCCGACCTGGCCCGGCAGTTGGAGTCACGGCTGGCCGTGCGCCTCGATGATCCGGCCGGCGATGGCACCTGGTCTCTGCAGCAGGTGAGTTGTCTGGGGGCCTGCGGCCAGGCGCCGGTGCTGGAGGTGGATGGGGCGATGGTGATCCGGCTGCCGGTGGGAGATCCCCTGCGTCTGGCCGAGCAGCTGGAGCAGGCCGGTGTGCCCATGGCCTCTGGAGGGGCCCCATGACGGTTGGCCAGGTCAGGGTGCGTTGCTGCGATGCCAGCGGTTGCCGCAGTGTGGGGAGCCGCACCCTGCTGCAGGCGCTGGAGGGTGCCCGGGAGCACCTGGGCCTCACTCCGGATGATCTGGCGATTCAGCCCGTGGGCTGCCTGCGCTGGTGTGGGCAGGGCCCCCTGGTGGCTGCGGAGGGTGCCGATGGGGCGGTAGCCCTCTACGGCAAGCTGACCCCCGACCTGGCGCCACCGTTGCTCCAGCAGCTGGTCTCCCCCGCCGCCGTTCCCCTTCCCCCCCTGGCGGCCCACTGGATCGATCCAGCCCATCCCTTCCTGGCCCTGCAGAAGGCCGTGGTGCTGGAGACCTGCGGCCTGATCAATCCGGAGTCGATCAAGGAGGCCCTGGCGGTGGGCACCTACGGCCAGTTCCGGCGCTGCCTGCTGGAGTGCACTCCAGAGGAGGTGCGGGACCAGGTGAAGCGCAGCGGCCTGCGGGGCCGGGGCGGTGGCGGCTATCCCACCGGCCTGAAATGGGACACGGTGGCGCTTCAGCCCCCGGGACCCCGTTTTGTGGTGTGCAACGCCGATGAAGGCGATCCTGGGGCCTTCATGGATCGCAGCGTGCTGGAGGGCGATCCCCATCGCCTGCTGGAAGGGCTGGCCATCGCCGCCTTCGCCGTGGGGGCCCGCCAGGGCTACGTGTATGTGCGGGCGGAATATTCCCTGGCGATCGAGCGGGTGCGGCTGGCGATCCGTCAGGCCCGGCAGGAAGGTCTTCTCGGAGAGGCGATCGCGGGGTCGTCCTTTTCCCTGAACCTGGAGGTGCGGGTGGGGGCGGGGGCCTATGTGTGCGGGGAGGAAACGGCGCTGCTCCACTCCATCGAGGGCCAGCGGGGGACCCCCCGCACCCGTCCGCCCTATCCGGCCCAATCGGGGTTGTGGGGGGCCCCCACCCTGATCAACAACGTGGAAACCCTTGCCGCCCTTCCGGCCATCCTGCGGGAGGGGGGCGCCTGGTTTGCGGCGATGGGCACGGAGAGAAGCAAGGGCACCAAGGTGTTTTCCCTCTCCGGCGCCGTGGCCAACCCCGGCCTTGTGGAGGTGCCCATGGGCATCTCCCTGCGCACCGTGGTGAACACCATGGGCGGTGGGGTGCCGGATGGCTCTCCCATCAAGGCGGTGCAGACCGGTGGACCCTCTGGCGGCTGCATTCCGGCGGCCCTGCTCGACACCCCAGTGGATTACGAGAGCTTGCTGGAGCTGGGCTCGATGATGGGCTCCGGGGGGTTGGTGGTGATGGGGGAATCCACGTTCATGCCGGGGGTAGCCCAGCACTTCATGCGCTTCAGCGTGAACGAGAGCTGCGGCAAGTGCGTGCCCTGCCGGGCCGGCACCGTGCAGCTGTTGCAGCTGCTCGATCGCTTCGCCTGCCGCCAGGCCACGGCGGTGGATCTGGACCAGCTGGAAGAGCTCTGCCAGATGGTGAAGGCCACGAGCCTCTGCGGCCTCGGCCAGGCGGCCCCCAATCCCGTGCTGAGCACCCTGCGCCATTTTCGCAAGGAGTACGAAGCCGCCTGCTCTGAGGCCCCGCCATGAGTGTGCTCACGCTCCAGATCGATGGCCAGCCGGTGGCCGTTCCCGAGGGTGCCACCTTGCTGGAGGCCTGCCGGGCCGCCGGAGTGGCGGTGCCGGTGTTGTGCCATCTCGATGGCCTCAGCCCCGTGGCCGCCTGCCGCCTCTGCCTGGTGGAGGTGGAGGGCCTGGCCCGTCCCCAGCCGGCCTGCGCCACGGCGGCCTCGGAAGGCCTGGTGGTGCATAGCCACACCCCCCAGCTGGAGGCCTTCCGCCGCATGGCGGTGGAGCTCTTCTTCGCCGAAGGCAACCATGTGTGCGCCTTTTGTGTGGCCAACGGCTCCTGTGAGCTTCAGGATGTGGCCGTGCAGGTGGGCATGGACCACTCCCGTTTTCCCTATCAATATCCGCAGCGTTTGGTGGATGCCTCCCATCCGCTCTTCAGCCTCGACCACAACCGCTGCATCCTCTGCACCCGCTGCGTGCGGGTGTGCGACGAGATCGAGGGGGCTCACGTGTGGGATGTGGCCAGCCGCGGCGCCCACTGCCACATCATTGCCGGGCTTGATCAGCCCTGGGGGGAGGTGGACGCCTGCACCTCCTGCGGCAAGTGCGTGGAGGTGTGTCCCACCGGCGCCCTCTTCCACAAGGACGACAGCACGGCCGAAAAGCACCCCCACCGCGACTGGCCAGCGACCCTGCGGGCGGCGCGGGAGCAGCACGAATGGCGCCACCCATGACGCCTCCCCGCCTGCGGTTTGCCACGGTCTGGCTGGCGGGGTGCTCCGGGTGCCATATGTCGTTTCTGGATCTCGACGAGTTTCTCTTTGAGCTCGCCGAACGGGTGGAGGTGGTGTATTCGCCGGTGGCGTCCGATGCCAAGACCTATCCGGACAGCGTGGATCTGGTGCTGGTGGAGGGGGCGGTGGCCAACGTCGACAATCTGGCCCTTGCCCTTCAGGTGCGGCAGCGGAGCCGCTGGGTGGTGTCGTTCGGCGACTGCGCCGTGAGCGCCAATGTCCCCGGGATGCGCAACCTGCTGGAGGGACCGGATGCGGTGTTGCGTCGGGGGTATGTGGAGCTGGCCGATCACAGCGCCCAGCTCCCTTGGGCGCCAGGCATCGTGCCGGAGTTGCTGGAGCGGGTGTTGCCCTTGCATGAGGTGATTCCCGTCGATCTGTGGCTGCCGGGATGCCCCCCCTCCGCCGAGCGGATCAAGGCGGCTCTGCTCCCCCTGCTGGCCGGCGAGCTGCCCCGGCTGGAGGGACCCGACATGCTCCGTTTCGGCTGAATCCCCCATGAGCCGCACCGTTCTGATCGACCCGGTGACCCGCATCGAGGGCCACGCCAAGATCACCCTCCACCTCGACGAGGAGGGGCGGCTCTGCGACACCCGCTTCCACGTTGTCGAATACCGCGGCTTTGAGAAGTTCTGTGAGGGGCGCCCCTTCACCGAAATGGCGGGGATCACGGCCCGCATCTGCGGCATCTGCCCGGTGAGCCACCTGCTCTGCGCCGCGAAAACCGGCGACAAGCTGCTGGCGGTGCAGGTGCCCCCCGCCGCCCGCAAGCTGCGGCGCCTGCTGAATCTGGCCCAGCTCACCCAGAGCCATGCCCTGGCCTTCTTCCATCTCAGCAGCCCGGATTTCCTGCTCGGTTGGGAGAGCGATCCAGCCCGTCGCAACGTGTTCGGCCTGATGGCCGCCGATCCGGAGCTGGCCCGCTCCGGCATCCGCCTGCGCCAGTTCGGCCAGCAGATCATCGAGCTGCTGGGGGGGCGCAAGATCCATGCGGCCTGGGCCGTCCCCGGTGGCGTGCGCACCCCCCTGGCCGATGACGCCCGCGACTGGATCCTCTCCCGCCTGCCCGAGGCCCGCCGGACCACCGCGGCGGCCCTTGCCTTGTTCAAGGGCCTGCTGGATGGGCCCCTGCAGCGGGAACAGGCGGTGTTCGGCCGCTTCCCTAGCCTGTTCATGGCTCTGGTGACGCCCGAGGGGCTCTGGGAGCACATCGAGGGGGGGATTCGCTTCCGCGGACCCGATGGCGCGATCGTGGCCGATGGCCTCTTGGAGGACGACTACGCCAGCTTCCTGGGGGAAGCGGTGGAGCCTTGGAGCTATTTGAAATTCCCTTACTACAAACCCTTGGGCTATCCCGATGGGATCTATCGGGTGGGCCCCCTGGCCCGCCTCAATGTGTGCGACGCCATCGGCACTCCCTGGGCCGACCAGGAACTCGCGGAATTCCGCCAGCGGGCCGGTCGGGTGGCCCTTTCCAGCTTTGCCTACCACCACGCCCGGTTGGTGGAGATCGTGGCCTGCCTGGAGGCGATCGAGCAGCTGGTGGCCGATCCGGAGCTGGCCACGGGGCGGGTGCGTGCCCGGGCCAGCCTCAATGTCCAGGAGGCCGTGGGGGTGAGCGAGGCACCCCGGGGCACCCTGTTTCACCACTACCGGGTGGATGGCCAGGGGTTGATCACCCGGGTGAATCTGATCATCGCCACGGGCCAGAACAACCTGGCCATGAACCGCACCGTGCACCAGATCGCCCGGGAGTTTCTGCCCGATCCGGTGGCCGCCGATGCCCAGATCCCGGAGGCCATCCTCAACCGCATCGAGGCGGGCATCCGCTGCTTCGATCCTTGCCTCTCCTGCTCTACCCATGCGGCTGGCCAGATGCCCCTTCACCTGCAACTGGTGGCGGCCGATGGGGCGGTGCTGGCGGAGCGGCGTCGCTGATGGGGGTGGACGGGCCAGGGCTGAACGAAACCAGACCCGATCTGCTGATCGGTATCGGCAATCCCCTGCGGGGGGACGACGGGGTGGGGGCCCTGTTGGTGGAGGAGCTGGCCGAGGAGCTGGGGGGCTGGAGCACCCCCAGCGCTGCGCTGAAGGTTGTGCACCAGCTCACCCCTGAGCTGGCCTGCACGGTGGCCGGGTCCCAACGGGTGCTGTTTGTGGATGCCTGCGTGTCGGTCCGCACCGTGGCGCCCTGGCTGGACTCCCTCCAGCCCGAGGCCTTCGCGTGCGCCGCTACGGCCGGCTTGGACCTGCACCAGCTCCAGCCCGCCCCCCTGCTGGCCCTGGCTCACACCCTCTACGGCTGGCGGGGCGAGGGCACGCTGTTGCGGCTGCCCGCCGTTGCCTTTCCCCATGGCCCGGGGCTCTCGGCGTCCCTGCTGGAGGCCATGCCTGAGGCCCGGCGGCTGGTGCGGCGATGGCTGCAGGAGTGATGATCAAAGAACCTCGGGTACCGAGCCGTGGCTGAGCACGCGCATGGCCATCACGGGTCCCATTCCCCTGGGGCCGGAGCGGGGCGGGCCTTTCGCTGGAGCATCCTGCTGAACAGCGGCCTGACGGCGCTCCAGCTGGTGATCGGCTTCGGTTTTGGGTCCCTGGCCCTGATCGGCGATGCCCTGCACAACCTTGGCGATGTGGTGGGTCTGGCCCTGGGGTGGGGGGCGGAGCGACTGAGCCTGCGGCCCGCCCAGGGACGCTTCACCTACGGCTATGGGCGCAGCACCCACCTGGCCGCCTTGCTGAACGCCATGCTGATCTTCAGTGCCGGGATGGTGGTGATGGTGGAGGCCATCCAACGGCTGTTCCATCCGGTGCCCCTGGTGACAGGACCGGTGGCCTGGGCCGCCGCCGCCGGCATCGCCATCAATCTGCTCTCCGCCAGACTCTTTGGGCATAACCACCACCACGACCTGAACCGGCGGGCGGCGGTGCTGCATCTGCTCACGGATGCGGCGGTGTCCGTGGCGGTGCTGGTGAGCGCCCTGCTGGTGGGCGTCACCGGTTGGCTCTGGCTGGATCCGGCCACGGCCATCGGCGTGGGGTTGGCGGTGATCGGCAGCGCCTGGGGTCTGCTCAAAGATGCCCTGGCCCTGAATCTCGATGCCGTGCCGAAGGGGATCGACCTGGCCCAGGTGGAGGCCGTGCTGGTGGGCCTGCCCGGGGTAGGGGCGGTGGACGACCTGCACGTCTGGGGTCTCAGCACCAGCCGGGCCGCCCTGACGGCTCATCTGCGCTGGGATGGCACTGGTCTCCCCCCTTCGGGGTTGCTCGCCCTGGCCGAAGAGCGCCTGGCGGCCATCGGCATCGGTAAAGCTACCCTCCAGCTGGATCAACCGGAGTTGCCCTTGAATCCCATGGAGATGCGGCCATGACAGGTCTGGTTCCCCATGGATGGGCAGCCTTCGGCGCCAGTTTCACCGCGATCACCCTGGCGGAGTTGGGCGACAAGACGTTTTTCATGGCCTTGATCCTGGCGGCGAGGCATCGGGCCCGGGATGTGTTTGTGGGGGCTTTTGCCGCCCTGGCAGCCGTCACCCTCCTCTCCCTGGCCTTGGGCTATGGACTGCGGGAAATGTTGCCCCAGGCCGTGGTGCCCTGGCTGGCCGCCCTGCTGTTTCTGGGCTTTGGCCTGAAACTCCTCTGGGAGGCCCAGGGCATGGCAGCGGAAGGGGCCGGAGAGGAGGAGAGGGAGGCGGAAACCACCATCGACCAGGCCGAAGGACGGGGGGCACCAGCGCGAACGGCCCGGGCGGTGATCTGGGAAGCCTTTGTGCTGGTGTTTCTGGCGGAGTTGGGCGACCGCACCCAGTTCACCACCATTTTTCTGGCGACGGCACCGGCTTTCACCTTTGCCGGGCTCTTGGCCGGCACCCTGGCGGGCCATGGCCTGGTGACCGGGTTGGCGGTGGGGGCGGGCAAGTGGATCGGGGGCCGCTTGCGTGAGCAAGTGCTCTATCGCCTCAGCGGTGGGTTGTTCCTCGTGTTTGGCCTCGCGGCGCTACAACAGGCTCTCCGCTGAGGTTCGCGGCATGCCCCGCCCTTACCAACCGTCCCTGCTGCGTGTGCTCCATGGGGCGATGGCCCTGCTCGTTTGCGGGGCCTGGGCTACGGGCCTGATGGTGTACAGCCAGTTCGATGGTCGCTGGGGCCGTCTGCCCGTGGCCTTCCCAGGAGAGTGGATCGATATCCACGGCACAGCGGGCGTGGTGCTCTGGCCGATCGCCCTGTTGTTCGTTCTCTATGCCCTGACCCTTGGCCGTGCCCGGCTCCGCCAACCGGCCAACGCCCTGGCCCTGGGAGCCCTGGTGCTGGCGGTGGGCAGCGGCAAGTTGATGGATGAAAACTGGCTGCGGCAGGGCGACCTAGGCCAGGGGATCTACATGGTTCATTTGCTGGCCTGGCTTGCGGTGAGCCTGGCCGTGCTGCTCCATGTGGGCTCGGTGCTGCGCAGGGGAGGGTTGGGCCTGGCCCGTTCCATGGCGAGCCTGCAGTTGCGCGTCCAGGATCGCCCGGGGGATTGGCTCCATCAGCTGCGCTGCCACTTCACCCGATAGGTGAAGTCCGCTGGGCGCAGAGGGCGGATCCAGAAGTCATGGGCTAAATGGAACAGCTCTGAAATGGGAGCGCTGAGATTCAGGCGGCGTCGCTGGTGGTGATCTCTTGATCCAACAGATCCTGGGCGAGCATCAGCAGGGCGATTCCCATCAGCGCCAGAGCCTCACCCCGCTGGCCATCCCCCGTGAGCTCCAGGGTGCGCGCGGTTTCGAGGTGCTGGGGCCAGGACAGTCGCATTCCACCAAATTCGCAGAACCTTAATGCTAGTGATACAAAAAACTAATCAATGGGGTGGCTTCATACTTCGAAATACTGACAGGGAGGGAGGCGGGTATCCGTCGCTACGGGGCCCTTGGAAGCCCGGACTATCTTTAGATTTGTTAAATACTCTTGATGAAAAGCCCCATGGGTGACTCCGCAATACCTCCTGCCATGTCTTCCACGATGGAATTGTCGATCGGCCAGCAGTTTGAGATCGAGCGTTTCAGTCGGGCCATCGATGCCACCGCCGATCCCGAGGCACTCAAGGCCATCGCCAAGCAGCTGCTCCAGGCCTGGCACACCCAGAAGGCGGCCACCAACTGGGTGATTGGCCAGCAGCTGGGCATCACCTCCCAGTCTCTGTAGCGCCTCTTCCGTAGACGTGCCCTGGGAGTCTTCACCTGTGGCCGCAAACCCCAAGCCCGACTCGAGCAGCTATAGTACAACCGTACTGATTGGGTTCCATGGCTGTTTCCTCCCCCTACGTCGTTTTCCGAGCCGTCGATCTGGGTTGGCCCATGGTGCCCCCCATTGCTCCAGCGTCCCAGGTTTCTGACTTGGCGCTTCCGCGCCCCGGTCAATCGCTCCCATGGCCCCGGAAACCTCAGGCGTCGCGCCCTCGAAGACGTTCGCCGCATCTCTCCTTCGTTCAGGGCACATTGTTTTCCAATGCCCTGCTGTCTTCTTGAGCCTGCTTGGTTCAATTCATGGGTTTGGTTTCCTTCACCCCGCCCACGAGCCGCTCCACAAAAATCTTCAACAGCAGCGACACCAGGCCCACCCCGCCGAGCACCAGGGCGGCGCCGTAGGCCAGCTCCGTGTCGTATTGCTTGTAGCTGTCCTCCACAAAAAGGGGAAGGGTCTGGGTCTGGCCGGCGATGTTGCCGCTCACCACGGCCACCGCACCGAATTCTCCGAGGGCCCGGGCGGTGGTGAGCACCAGGCCATAGAGCACGGCCCAGCGCACCGTGGGCAGGGTGACCTTGCGAAAGACCTGCCAGCTGGTGGCCCCAAGGGTGCGGGCGGCCTCCTCCTGATCCCAACCCTCCTCCTCCAGCAACGGAATCACCTCCCTCGCCATGAATGGGAAGGTGACGATGATCGTGGCCAAGGCCATGCCAGGCCAGGAAAAGATGATCTTCCAACCCAGCAGGCCCATCCCATCCTTCAGCAGGCCATGGGTGGGGCTGTAGAGCAGCACCAGCATCAAGCCCACCACCACGGGGGAAATCGAAAACGGCAGATCGATCACGCTCAGCAACAGGGCTTTGCCGGGGAACTGGCGCCGGGCGATGGCAGTGGCGGCCGCCAGGCCGAAGATGGTGTTGGCCGGCACGGCGATGGCCGCCATCAGCAGGGTGAGCTTCACGGCGGAGATCAGGTCAGGAGAAGTGAGGTTCTCCAGGAAAGGCCCCAGCCCCTCGGCGAAGGCACCCGCCACCACTTGAAGGGCCGGCAGCAGGATCAGTACGGCCACGTAGATCCCGGCAATCAACGGCACCAACACCGAGGCACTGGGCTTTGGCAGGGAGAGGATCTGTTGGCGAAGGCGGCGAGACGTAGCCATGGCAGGGAAAATGGATCAAGAACAGGGGTGGGGTCAGCCGCCCACCATCGGATTGGCTTCCCAGTGGCGGCCCCACACCTGCAGACCATTGATCACGAGCAGGCTCAGCAGGGAAAAGCCGAGCATCACCATGCCGATCACGGTGGCGGAGGCGAAGTCGTATTCCTCCAGCTTCTGGATGATGAGGGTGGGCGTGATCAGATCCCGGAAGGGCACATTCGAGGAGATCATCACCACCGAGCCGTATTCCCCCACGGCCCGGCTGTAGCCCTGGGCCACTCCGGAGAGGATGGCGGGCATCAGCTGGGGTAGCACCACCCGCAGCAGGGTCTGCCGGGGGGAGGCCCCCAGGCACCAGGCGGCCTCCTCCTGATCCTGTTCCATGGCCCGCAGTACGGGTTCCACACTGCGCACCACAAAGGGAAGGGAGATGAACACCATGGCAATGGCGACCCCCAGCCAGGTGAACGACACCTTCAAACCGAAAAGGGCTTGCAGGGGGGCACCAAGCCAGCCGTTGGTGCTGTAGAGCCCGGCAAGGGCCAGGCCCGCCACGGCAGTGGGCAGGGCAAAAGGAAGATCGATCAGGGCATCCAGGAGGCGCTGGCCTGGGAAGCGGCAACGCACCAGGGCCCAGGCGATCACCACTCCGAAGACCCCATTCAGGAGGGCGGCCACCAGCGACAGCCCAAAGGTGATCCTGTATGTGGCCAGGGCTTCCGGCGTAGTGGCCAGGTTGAAAAATTCCACGGGCCCCACGGCGAGGGCCTTGAGGGCCATGGCCCCCAGGGGCAGGAAGAGCACCAGGATCAGATAGATCCAGGTGATACGCCACGACCAGCTCAGCCGCAGCCACTGCGGCCAGACCAGGGGGCTGACCCGGCGGGCGGGAGCCGCGGCGGAAGGCTGGGGGTGGGGCATAGGTTGCGGGAAGAGGCCGAAGCTACGGTTCAACGATAGGGAAATAGTAGATCTTCTGCGGTGGCTCGTGTGGCCCTCTGTTGGAGCGTTCCCGTAGGGAAGGCCCCGCGGGGAGGGGAGCCCATTCCTGGGTGATGGAGGGCCAGGAAGAGGTGGGCGAGATCGTCCCGATCCATGGGGCTCAGCTCGCCGTTACTGCTCCAGTGCAAGCTCCAGGGAGGGAGGGACTGGTTCATGGCAGGGGAGGAATGAGCAGGTCGTTCTCACCGATGGCCAGCAACTGGCCATCGGCCCGGAAGCGGCTGAGGATCTTGGTCACCGTTACTCGGGTGAGGCCGCAGAGATCTGCCAGGCCCCGGTGGGTGAGGTTGAGCTCGCTCAGGGAGAGCCTGCAGCCGTGGCTGTTCACTTGGCCGAAAGATCGGCCGATCCACAGCAGCAGGTTGAGCAACCTGGCATCCGCCGAGCGGATTCTCTGGATCACGGCCAGCTCGGCGAGCATCTGCCGTTCGCGCCGCAGATGTTGCTCGATTTCCTCGGCCGAGGGTTCCAGGTGGTCGACCACCACGGTGGTGAGGCAATGGAGTTCCAGGGGCTGAAGGGGGGGGGGTCTTCACTGCTGATCACATCTCCCGGGCCCCAGAGCCCGAGGGTGATCGATTCCCCTTCCCAATCCCAGGTGAGGGAGCGCACATACCCTTCCACCACGCGCCAGCTCATGGCTTCAGGGAGCACGTCGTTGGGGTGGAGGGTGAGTCGCAATGGGCGCTTGTGGAGGCTGGCTGTCATGGCGTGGGGTGCAAATGGAACGGAGGTGGCAGGGGAGCG
>JBEIGX010000044.1:0-14376 GCA_040381675.1 Aphanothece sp. | reverse complement strand
TCAAGGGCAGCATGGCCGGATCCCGCAGGCTGTCTTCCGGGGCTTCGGCGATGGCGTTGGCGCCTCGGACGTCGTTGATCCAATTGGCGCCGGCCTCCAGGGCGGCCTCCGCCACGGCGGCATGGAAGGTGTCGATGGAGAGCAGGGCGGTGGGATGGGCCGCCCGGATGGCTTGCAGGGCCGGCAGCAGGCGTTCCAATTCCTTGGCAGGGCCCACCTCTTTGGCACCGGGCCGGGTGCTCTGGGCCCCCAGATCCAGCACGGTTGCTCCCTGGCGCAGCAGGCGGGTGGCCTGGGCCAGGGCTGCCTCCACTGTGGCCAGCCGCCCGCCGTCGCTGAAGGAATCGGGGGTGAGGTTGAGCACGCCCATCACCACGGCGGGGCCACCGGGTTGCAGCGGAGCAGGCCACGGGAAGGCGGGTGCAGCCAAGGGGGCGTGGAAGGGTGTGGGCCGATTGTCCCCTGCTGCAGGTCTGGGGCCAGGGCCCGGCGAGGATCTCCCCAGACCTTTCGAGCTGGAGCCATGGAGCTGGTATGGATCCTTGGAGACCAGTTGTTCCCTGAGCACCCCTTGCTGCTGAGGCCCGATCCCGGGCGAGTGGTGGCCCTGATCGAATCGGTGCCCAGGGCACGCCGACTCCGCTATCACCAGCAAAAGCTCACCCTGCTCTTTGCCGCCATGCGCCACCACGGGGCGGCCCTGCAACGGGCTGGCCACCGGGTGCTGGTTCACCGCCTCGAGGCCCCCTTGCCGGCCCCCCCTGGCGCAACGTCGCCCGCAGCCGCCGATCCCCCCGACAGTGCTGCTCTACTGGCGGCCTGGATTGCGCTCCATGGGGTGAAGGCGATTCACCTGCTGGAGCCCAACGATTTCCACACCCAGGCCGCTCTGCCCGCCCTGGCGAAAGAGTTGGGGGTGCCGATCCACACCCATCCCAGCCCCCAGTTTCTGCTGCCCCGGCAGGACTTTCTCGCCTGGGCTAAGGGCCGCCGCAGCCTGGTGATGGAGCAGCACTACCGGCGGATGCGCAAGGCGCTCGGGGTGCTGATGGCCCCCGATGGCCAGCCGGTGGGTGGGGTGTGGAACACCGATGCGGAGAACCGTCAGACCCGCTCCCAGTTCCGCAAGTCCCGTCCGCTGGTTCCTAGGTGGCCTGAACCGGCACCCGATCCGGTGGTCCGGGAGGTTGCCGAGCAGGTGTCGCGCCTGTTCCCCGACCATCCTGGCCGGGCCGCTGATCTGTGGCTCCCGGCCAGCCGGGCCGGCGCACTGGCCTGGCTGGAGCGGTTTGTGGCGGAGCGGCTGGCGGGCTTTGGCCCCTGGGAAGACCTGATGGTGGATCAGGAGCCTGTGCTGTTTCACTCGGTGCTGTCCCCCCTGCTCAACATCGGCTTGCTGACGCCGATGGAGTGCGTGCGTGCGGCGGAGGCGGCCTGGGCGGAGGGCCGGGCTCCATTGGCGTCGGTGGAGGGTTTCATCCGCCAGATCGTGGGTTGGCGGGAATTCATCCACGGCATGTACTGGCGCCACATGCCCGACTATCTGAGCGTCAATGCCCTCGACGCCCATCGCCCCCTGCCCCGCTGGGCCTACACGGGGGAGACGGAGATGCGCTGCATCGCCCGGGCCATCGGGGATGCCATCCGGTTGGGCTACAACCACCACATCCAGCGCCTGATGGTGTTGGGCAACTACTTCCTCCTGGGGGGCTATGCCCCCCAGGAGGTGTTGCGTTGGTATCTGGAGATGTACAGCGATGCCTACGACTGGGTGATGGTGCCGAATGTGCTCGGCATGGTGCTCTATGCCGATGGGGGTTGGTTTGCCACCAAGCCCTATTCCGCCGGCCCCAGTTATCTCGATCGCATGGGCGACCACTGCGCCCACTGCCGTTACAACCCCAAGGTGAAGACGGGCCCTGAGGCCTGCCCCTTCCAGGCCCTGTATTGGTCGTTCCACAGCCGCCATGCGGATCGCTTTCGGGGCCATCCGCGGATGGCCATGATGGTGCGCCAGGTGGATCGGATGGAGGAGGGCCTCCGCAGCGACTACACCAGGGAGGCTGAGCTCTTCCTGGAGGCCCAGGGCCTGCCGTGAACCATCAGCGGGCTCTCACTGGGGTGCTTTGGTATCCGTGGGTGCGGAATCCTCAGAGATACACCTCCTCCTCTGGGTACCCCACCCGCTTGGCTGAGCTTCGTCCATAGATCGCGGAAAGCAAGAGCAAAATTCCCAGTCGTCCCACAAACATCCCCACGATGAGCACCAGCTGGCCCCAGCGATTGAGCTGGCTGGTAACCCCCACATCCAGGCCCACGGTGCAGAAGGCCGACATGCAGGTGAACAACTTCTCCAAAAAACTGAAGCTCCCTGCCACGGTCTCCTCCCCACCGGCGGTGGGGCCCAGCCCCAGCAGCAGGGTCATCCCCACCACGAACAGCCCGGAGGCCACGGCCACCCCGATGGCCTTGAGGATCAGCTCCGGCGCAATGAGCCGCTTGCGGATCACCACTTCCTTGCGGTTGTCCAATGTGGAGCGGGTGGCGCCCAGGAGCAGGGCGAAGGTGGTGGTTTTGATGCCCCCGCCGGTGCCGCCTGGGCTGGCCCCGATGAACATCAGGCCAATCATCAGCAGCAAGCCAGCATCCGAAAGGGTTTCCAGCGACATGGGGACGGTGTTGAACCCTGCCGTACGGGTGGTAATGGATTGAAAGACGGTCACCTGCAGCTTGTCCCAGAACGACAGGGTGCTGATGACCCCATCCGGCGCAAACTGCTCCGTGAACAGCAAGCCGATGGCCCCAAGGATGATCAACAGGGCGGTGCTCCTGAGCACCAATCGGGTGTGCAGGCTGAGGTTTTGGAGCCGATGGAGCTGAAACCGTTTGGTCCAGAGATCGTTCGTTACCCGCCAGCCGATGCCGCCGATCACGATCAGGCTCCCGATCACCACATTCACCACGGGCTGGGAGCGATATCCCACCAGGTTGTCGGAGAAGAGGCCGAAGCCCGCATTGTTGTAAGCGCTGATGCAGTGAAACAGCGACGCCCACAGCCGGGAGGCCGGGTTCTGGATGTCGGTGAAGCCAAAGCTGTAGAGGATCACCGTGCCCAGGCCCATGATCACCGCTGCGGTGAGGAGAATCGAGTTGAAGGTGGGGCCGATGCCCCCCACGCCGAATTCATCGAGGGCCCGCCCCCGATCCAGCCGGTGACGGAGGCCAGATCGGCCCTGCACGAATCCCTGCAGGAAGGTGGTGATGGCCATCAACCCCAGGCCACCGACAACGATCAGCCCCGCCAGCACCATCTGGCCCAGCAGGGTGAGTTCCTTCCCCACATCAATGATCGAGAGGCCCGTCACCGTGATGGCGGAGGTCACGGTGAATAGGGCCTCCCAGAGCCCCACGGAATCGGCGGAACAGGCGGGGGTGGCCAGAATCACGGTGCCGAGCGTGATCACTAGCAACCCAGTCACCACCGTGAACTGGGGCACGGTGAGATGGCGCCGCCACTGATCCAGGCGGGCCATGGCTGTGGCCAGGACGGACGAGGGTGCCAAGGCGGATCGCTGAGATCGAACCATATTGAATGCACGCCCTTCGCAGAACAACGGCTTGGATCCCAGCCCCTGGCGTCATCACCTTGTGCTGGCGGGCGGGGGCCACACCCATGCCCTGGTGCTGCGCCGCTGGTGCATGCATCCAGGTAGTCGCCCACCGGGCACTCAGATCACCCTGGTCAGTCGCCACAGCACCCTTTGCTATTCAGGATCGGTGCCGAGCGTGGTGGCGGGTCTGATCCCGCCCGAAGCCTGTCGCATCGATCTCCGCCACCTCTGCACCCTGGCCCAGGTGGCCTTTGTGCTGGCGGAGATCCAGGGGCTGGATCCCGCCAGCAGGCTTCTCCACCTCAAGGGTCGCCCCCCCCAGGCCTTTGATCGTCTCAGCCTGGATGTGGGCTCCATCACCGCCGCTGCCCAAGGGGAGATGGCGGTGAAGCCCCTCGACTCCCTCCTGGCCTGGATCGAAGGCCCACCGCCCCCGGAGCCCCTGGTGCGAGGCGGAGGAGCCTCAGCGGTGGAAGTGGCCCTGGCGCTGCGTGCGCGGGGATTGCGGCCCCAGCTGTTGTTGCGGGGCAAGGGCCTCCATCTCGGTGGCCCTGCCGCCCATCGGCTGGCGGAACAGCTCCTTTCGGAAGCCGCCATTCCCCTCCACCGCGAAGCGGAGGAGGGGCTCAAGGCCGATCTCTCCTGCACCGGCAGCCGTGCCCCCCATTGGCTGGCCGAGGCGGGCCTGCCAGTCGAGCCCACCACGGGCAGGGTGCTGACCGATCCCACGTTGCAGGTGCTCCACAACCCTGGGCTCTTCGCCAGCGGCGACTGTGGCCTCGTGGCCGCCCATCCCCGGCCACCGTCGGGGGTGTGGGCTGTGCGAGCGGCGCCCGTGCTGGCGGCCAATCTCAACCGAAGCCTGGAGAACCGCCCGCTGGTGCTCTGGCGCCCCCAGCGCTGGGCCCTGCAACTCCTGGGGGATGGGGGGCTGATTGCGGGCCGACCCAGGGCCCTGGCTCTCTGGGGACCTCTGGCCATGGGACCGTCTCCATTGTTGTGGCGCTGGAAGCAGCGTCTCGATCAACGTTTCCTGGATGGCTTTTCGACCCTTCAGCCCATGGGCTCCCGGGGCGAGAAGGCTGCCGCCATGCCGATGGCCTGTCGGGGCTGTGCGGCGAAACTCCCCGCCCGCCCGCTCCAGGCGGCCCTGGCCCGTCTTGGCAGCCTGGAGGGAACCTCCGTGGCTCCTCAGCCGGAAGATGCGCCCCTTGTCCAGGCGTTGCCCTCCGGGCAGCGCTTGCTGCAGAGCGTGGATGGGTTCCCAGCCCTGGTGGCGGATCCCTGGCTCAATGCCCGCCTGACGACGCTCCATGCCTGCAGCGATCTCTGGGCCAGCGGCGCCAAGGTGGAGAGTCTGCAGGCCGTGGTCACCCTTCCTGTGGCGGCCGATTCCCTTCAGGAAGAACTGCTGCTGCAGACCCTGGCGGGAGTGCGCTCTGTGCTGGATCCCCTGGGCGCCCGGCTGATCGGGGGCCACACCCTAGAGGGGCGGGATGGAGCAGGACTGGCCCTGATCCTCACGGTGAATGGTCTGGCCCCCCCCGGGCGCCATTGGGCGAAGGGTCCCCTGCGTCCAGGCGACGCCCTGCTGCTCAGTCGGCCCATCGGCAGTGGGGTGGTGTTTGCGGCCGCCATGGCGGGAGCTGGCCATCCTGAGTGGATGGATGGAGCCCTGGCTGTGATGCAAGAGAGCCAGGCGCCCCTCGTGGAATTGCTGGCGGCCTATGGATGCCGCGCCTGTACGGACATCACGGGTTTCGGCCTTCTGGGCCATCTGGGGGAGATGCTGGCCTGGTCCTCCTCCCCTGGAGACGCCGGCGTGGGCCTGGCCCCGCCCGTGGTGGTGGAGCTTGAAGGAGCTGTGATCCCCTCCTTCTCTGGAGCTCTCGCACTGCTGGCTGAGGGGTATGCCAGCACCCTGGCCTCCGCCAACAAAGAGGCCCTGCAAGTTCTCCGGGGGCCGGTGCGCCTTCTGGGCCCAGGGCTTCACGACTCCAATCTGGAGGCCCTCCTCATCGATCCCCAAACCTGTGGGCCCCTCCTGGCCGCCCTTCCGGAGGAGCGGGCTGCGGAGGCCGTTCAAGCCCTCAAGGCAGCGGGGTTTGCTCAGGCCGCTCTCATTGGTCGGGTGCGGGCCCGTTCCTGAGACCCATGCCCCCTGCGGGGGCTACCCAACCTTCCTTCAGGAGGTGCTCAGAGCCCTCGGCTGCTGATCGCTCGCCCAGATCCACCGCTGTCGCCCGATGGGCCGCAGTGTCTTTGTCGTAGCAGCGGTCGTAGTAGTCGAGCATCTGGCGGCAGGCCAGTTCCATCTGGCCCAGGCGGATCGCCTCCACCGCTATTGCGGTGCGCTGGGGTCCCAGGCGTTTGCTGATGCGCTGGGTGGCTTCCACCAGGGCTTCACGGTCCTGGTGGCCATAGATGGCCACTAGATGGTTGAGCCGAACCTCCAGGGGGCGCCGCACCTCCAGCAGGGGGGCAGTTTTCATCTGCCGCCAGAGCTCGTTGGGGATCCGGCATCGACCCACCTGGGCGCTCTCGGCTTCCAGCCAGATCTCCCGGGCCGTGCGCTGCCGGTGCAGGGCGGTTGCGAGGCGATTTTCAAAGTGCTCGCTGCTGGGTTGGGCTGGCTGCCCCAGCCCGCCGAAGCTGCTTCCCCGGTGGTGGGCCAACCCCTCCAGATCCACCACGGCCACGCCTTGGGCTGCTAACGCCAGGAGCAGCTCCGTTTTCCCAGCTCCGGTGCGTCCCCCCAGCAGGCGAATGGGCCAGGGTTGGGTCATCACCTCCAGCACCCAGCGCCGATAGGCCTTGTAGCCGCCGTCCAGCAGCACCACCGGAAGATCCAGGGTGGCGGCCAACCAGGCCACGCTGGCCGATCGCAATCCGCCGCGCCAGCAATGCAGCCGCAGGGGGAGGTCGGGCTGGGCCGATTGGGTGGTGATCAGGGCCTCGGCCATGGCCCCCATGCGAGGACCCACCAGAGCCAGGCCCGCCTGGACAGCGAACTGGCGCCCGGATTGTTTATAAATCCTACCAATCTCTTCCCGTTCAGCATTGCTGAAGAGGGGAAGACTGATGGCTCCGGGGATGTGCCCTTGCTGAAACTCAGCAGGAGAACGGACATCAATGATCGCTCCCTGACGATCAATAAACTGCTCGACCTTTAACGTCTCAGACCCAGCCGCTTTCCCCATCCGCCGGTTTTCTACAGTCTTAGCTTGATCATGGATGCTCGATGCAACGTAGAAGGCTTCTGCTGCTGATCCTGGCGGCAGGACTGACGCCCCTGCTTCCGGGCCTGCTGACTTCCGGATCTCCCTCGGCTGGCGCTTCGGCAGCCCCGTCCGGGTCTCCCACCCTTCGTCTGAGTGCGATTCCGGATCAGAACCCTGAAAAACTCAACCGGCTCTACCCCTTGGTGGCCAAGGTGCTCTCCAAACAACTGGGGGTGCCGGTGCGCTACGTGCCGATGGTGGATTACGCGGCAGCCGTGAGTGCTTTCCGAACGGGTGATCTGGATCTGGTCTGGTTCGGGGGCCTGACGGGGGTGCAGGCAAGGCTGCAGAAGCCGGGGGCCAAGGTGATTGCCCAACGGGATATCGATGCCACGTTCCACAGCGTGTTCATCGCCAATCCCAGCAGCGGTCTGCAACCGTTCGTGCCCCAGAAGGGGTTGGTAGCCCTCAAGGGCAAACGCTTCACCTTTGGCTCGGAAAGCTCCACCTCTGGTCGGCTGATGCCCCAATGGTTTCTCGCCCAGGCCGGGGTCAAGCCCCGAGACTTCGCCGGCGGTGCGGCTGGGTTCAGCGGCAGTCACGATGCCACGATCGCCCTGGTGCAAAGCGGTGCCTACCAGGTGGGAGCGGTGAATGAGCAGGTATGGAAAGCCAATCTGCGTAGCGGAAAAGCCAATCGCAACAAGGTGTTTGTGATCTGGAAAACCCCTGGCTATCCCGACTACCACTGGCTGGGCCAGCCCGATTTGGATCAGCGCTTTGGCGCTGGATTCACCCCTCGCCTTCAGAGGGCGATCCTCGCCTGGCGTCAAAACGATCCGGATCAGAAGAAGGTTCTGGAGCTCTTCGGGGCCCAGCAATTCACCACGGCCCGTCCTCAGGACTATCAGCGCATCGAAGAGGTCGGCCGCCAGGTGGGTCTGATCCGCTAGGCCAGTCCCATGGAGCCCCTGCTCACTCTCGAAGCCATCACCGTGCCCGGTCGGGATGGCCCTCGGTTGGAGAGGGTGAGCCTCCAGCTGGAGCAAGGGGAGCGAGTGGCCCTGCTCGGAGCGAGCGGTGCTGGGAAAAGCACCCTGTTGTCCGTCGCCAATGGATTGCTTTCCCCCCAGGCCGGGCGTTTGCTCTGGATGGGCCATCCCCCCTCCACCTCCCGCCGTCTCCGTCGCCGCCAGCAAGCGGGCATCGGCACCCTCTGGCAGGACTTGCGGCTGATTGAGGAGCTCACCGTTCAGCAGAACCTCAACAGCGCCCGCCTAGCCCATTGGCCCTGGCATCGCGCCTGGCTCAATCTTCTGGTTCCCCTCGAGACCCAGGCCAACCGGGAGGCCCTGGCCCAGGTGGATCTGGAGCCCGATCTCCTGGCCGCTCCCGTGGCGGCCCTGTCCGGCGGGCAGCGCCAAAGGGTGGCCATCGCCCGCCTGCTTCGGCAGGACGCCCTGCTGTGGCTGTTGGATGAGCCCCTGGCCAGCCTGGATCCTCGCCGGGCTCGGGATGTGTTGGCTCTGATCCTGGATCTGGGGCGGGCCCCTCGTGCCCTGCTGTTCAGCCTGCACCGCCCCGACCTGCTGGAGGGCTTTGATCGGGTCATCGGGCTGCGCCAGGGCCGACTGTGTTTTGACCTTCCTGTCCAGTCGCTGCAGCAGGCCCACCTTCGGGAGCTCTACGCCGGCTCCGACCTCAGCCATGACTGAGGTTTCCCAAGCCAGCAGACCCTTTTGGAGGGATTGGAGCCTGGCCCTCCCACTGACCCTCCTGCTCCCGTCCCTGGTGCTGCTGCCCATCGGCTGGCTGGTTCCTCGCCTGGTGCACGGAGGGGGCATGGATCTGATCGGCCGTTTTGTCCTGGGGGCGTTCCATCCGTCCCTCGAAGCGTCGGTGCTCAACGCCGCCCTCTCCGGCTTGGCCGTCACCCTGGCCGTGGCGCTTCTGGGCTGGGCGGTCAGCTTGCTGGGGGGGATCCTGCTGGGTCTGGCCAGTTCCCGCACCCTTTGGACCACCGCCACAGGCCAGAGCTGGCCCGCCAGTGGATGTCGCCGCCTGCTGGCCTTTCCCCGTTCCATCCATGAGTTGCTGTGGGGGTTGTTGTTGCTCCAGCTGTTGGGGTTACGACCGGTGGTGGCGGTGGCGGCCATCGCTATTCCCTACAGCGCGCTGGTGGCCAGGGTGGTGGCGGATCTGCTGGATGGCCTGGAGATCACCCGATTGGAAGCCTTGCGTGGTGCGGGAGCCCCCGCTCCTGCGGCTTTGCTCACGGCTCTCGGCCCGGCCCTGTTGCCGGGTCTGATGAGTTATGGCGGCTATCGCCTGGAATGTGCCCTGCGGAGCGCCACTCTGCTGGGGGTCTTTGGTCTGGGGGGGCTGGGCACCGAGCTGCGGCTCACGCTCCAGTCGCTGGAGTTTCGAGAGTTATGGACCGGGCTTTGGTTGCTCTTCCTTGCCATGGTCCTTCTGGAGGGGGCGCTGGCGGCCTTGCGTCGCCGTTGGTTGGCCCCCAGGCGCTTGCGGTTGTCACAGCCCGTGCCGCTCAGCAGCGATCGTCGCCTGGAGTCGGCGGGGCAGGAACTGCTCGTTGGACTCATCATTCTCCTCCCCCTGTGTTGGTTTCTGGCGTCCCAGCTGGGCGTGCACGGGAGCGATCTGCTCCGGTTTCAGCCCTTGCCTGCGCTGGGTGTTCCCGATTGGCCGCGGGTGCTGGCCCTGCCCTGGTTCACCCTGGTGGCGAACACCCTTCTGCTCACCTTCTTGGCGGCAGCTCTGGCGATCGGTCTGGCTCCCCTCTCCCTTCTGCTGGTGGCCCCATGGCCCGCCGCTCGGGGCCTGTTGCGGTTTGGTTGGGCCCTCGGCCGGCTTTGGCCCCCCCCGCTTTCGGCTCTGCTGCTGTTGTTTGTGCTGCAACCCGGCCTGCTGACGGCCGCCTTGGCCTTGGGCTTCCACAACCTCGGCATCTTGGGGCGTCTGCTGCTGGAAAGCGTGGAGGAGGCCCCGCGAGGGCCTCGGGAGGCTCTGGAAATGATGGGAAGTGGGTCCCGTTTGGGGCTGCTCTACGGCTCCTTCAGCGCCGTGGCTCGGCCCTATCTGGCCTATGGGGCCTACAGGGCAGATGTGATGCTCCGCGAGACCGTGGTGGTGGGCCTGGTGGGGGCCACGGGGTTGGGAAGCCAGCTGCTGGAGAGTCTCACAGCGTTTGCCTGGGACCAACTCCTCGCCCTGGTGGTGGTCTACGCCGCCTTAACCCTCCTGGGGGAAGAACTCTCCGATCGCCTGCGCCGCAGGCTTCAGGGTTCTCCCGCAAGGGCCACGATGCCGAACGGGTGAGTCGTCCAGTCGTTGCGGCGATGTGATGGCGATCACCTAGCAATCATGGCAAGACAGGTTCTAATCAGCCTGCTTCTCGGACACTTTCATGGTCTCCCGAATCAAGCAAATCCTTCCTTCGCTTGGCGTGGTGGTCATCCTCCAGGCCGGGTTTCTGGGAGCGATGTGGCTGCACCACTTAGGACTGAATCACGCCCCATCCTCTATGCAAGCACCGTCCCAGCCCATGGTGTTGTAAGGGGCCGGGACAAACGCTTCAGATCAGAGCACGCCGCAATCGGTGATGGCCACAGCAGCTGTCGGTTTTCCGCTGTTTGTTCCGCAGGCCTCCATCGCCTGGAGAACCTCCAGACCCTCCCGCAGCGCTCCGAACACCACATGTTTGCCGTCCAGCCAGGGGGTGACCGCGGTGGTGATGAAGAACTGGGAACCGTTGGTGTTCGGTCCCGCGTTGGCCATGCTCAACAACCCCGGTTGTTCGTGCTTGAGTTTGAAGTTTTCATCTTCAAATTTCATGCCATAAATCGACTCTCCTCCCGTGCCATTTCCAGCAGTGAAATCACCCCCCTGGCACATGAAGTCAGGAATGATGCGGTGGAAGGACGATCCTTTGTAGGTCAGTGGCTTGCCGCTGCGGCCGTTTCCCTTCTCGCCCGTGCACAACGCACGAAAGTTTTCAGCGGTTTTGGGAACAACGTCCGTAAATAGCTCAAATGTCAATCGGCCCGCTGGTTTTCCGCCGATGCTGATGTCAAAAAAAACTCTGGGGTTGTCAGTGGGCATGGTTCAGATCGTTGCGATACCCGATCATCGCGCACCATGCCGCCATCAACCCCTTTTGCCCTGGGAGCTTGCAACTCAACCGCTGATCACGTCAGCGTGCAACACATCCATCACGGAGAGCACCTTTTGGGTTTCCTCCTCAGAGAGCTCCAGCATGCTGGCGAGGTTGCCGAGAATGTTTTTTTCATCCTCCGCTAGGGGACCATCCGATCGCATGATTTCGGCAGCCACCGCGTAGGCCGTTGCTCTCTGGCGGGGATTGAGCGCTGCCGCCGATTCCACCATCAGGTGCTGAGCCCCTTTCTGGCGCATGTCCCGCAGCAGGCGGTCCATCAGTTGGACCATCCCCGCATCCCCAAAGTCACAGAAGGGATGGCGGTAATCCAGGGCGTGGCGCAGGGCCCGAGACCCCGCCATGCTCAAGACTCCATCCCAGGAGACGGCAGCCAGGGCGATGGCTGCAAACGCACTTGGTGCATCAAGAGCTGCAGGGGGCGTGGGGTCTTCTGGACGCAGAGCTGTTCTGGGGGGAACGGGAGCGGTCATGGCGTTGGGGGTCATGAAGGCGAGACGGCTGCTTTCACCCACGCAAACGGTTCGAGGAGAACGATTGTGGTAGCAACGTCAACAATTTAAGGAAATTGAGTACCCATGCTTAGTCGATGTCCTTGATTCCAGCTAATGGGGCCGTTTCTTGAAATGGCTGCAGGTGCTGCAGGGCCCTTGAGGCAGCACTGCGCAGCGCAGCAAGGGGCTGTGGGCATTGAACACACAATCTGGATTTCCGGTCACCCATTGGCCCCTCCACCATTGAGAATCCGGAGGCTGCACTTGTTGTTTGACTTCCAGCGCGATGGACGAAAGCTGGTAGCGGCCGGCGCGGAAGGTGTATCGGTGTCGGCGGAGTAACACCAGGAAGGATCCAAAGCCCCAATCCAGCCACAGCCCAGGATGGGGAATGGCTTGCGTTTCGGGGATCTCAACCCGGGCAAGGATGCGCTGGGTTCCGGCCAAGCGAAGTTCCACCTGCATGGGAGATCTCTGCGGCGCCGTACAACCCAACATCCTAAAAAGGGAGTCCAAAACCAAGGAAGCCCCATGGATGTTCGGGTTCGCCTTGTCCATGCGGATGCGAACCAGCGTGTGGTGCATGTCGAGGCCTTCGAGGGGGATCGTCTTGTGGGTTCAGCCCTTGGGGAAGCGTCCAGTGCCGAAGAGGCCGAGGATCGGGCTCGAGAGCGTTTGCAGCAACGCCTGCAGCCGCCCATGCCCAAACCCCTGGCGCCTGCTGTCCCGGGCTCCCCATCTCCCCCTGCGGCTTCGGCAGAACCCAGGCCTGATGCTGCTCTCCCTGTTCCTTCCATCCCGTCCCCGTCACCCTCACCCTCCCGGCCCCGGGAGGAGCCCGACGATGCATCGGACGATCCGGAGGATTGGAGTGCGGATCTTGCCCAGCTGGATCTACTCCTGCGCCACCTGGGCTGGGGGAAGGAGGAGGAGCGGGTGGTTCTGCAGCGCCTGTTTGGTCATCCAAATCGCAGCAGGCTCACTCGCTATGGCGATCTGCTCCTGTTTCGCAGGGCTCTGGAGGGCCTCAGCCCTGGTGCCCAACCCGCCAGTGCCCCATTGCCCATCAGACGCTCCGATCTTCTCTCCCAGTGCGATGGGCTGCTGCAGCGTCTGGGATGGTCGACGGATCAGGCCCGCCAGGCTTTGGAACAACAGTTCGGCGCCTCAAGCCGCCAGCATCTGAGCGATGAGCAGCTGCTGGCCTTCAACCTGCTGCTGGAAGGGGAGCTGTTGGGCCCTATCCAGCCGGTTGATGGCCAGCCCCTTGCGTAAAATCACCCCCAATCGCATGGACAGAAGGCACGATGACCATCCCAATCGGCATCAACGGCTTTGGCCGCATCGGAAGGTTGGTTTTTCGCCGTGCTGTTGAGTCCACCGATGTGGAAGTGGTGGCGATTAATGATTTGATTGATGTCGATTACATCGCTTATATGCTTCGATACGATTCCACCCATGGCCGTTTTAAAGGAGATGTGGATGTGCAGGACGGTGCCCTGGTTGTCAACGGTCGGAAAATTCGCATCTCGGCCGAACGTGATCCAGAGAATCTCCGCTGGGATCAAGCGGGTGTCCATACCGTTCTGGAGTCAACAGGGTTTTTTCTGACCGAGGTCCTGGCCCGCAAGCATCTCGTTTCCGGGGCCAAAAAGGTTGTTCTTTCGGCTCCCTCAAAGGATGACACGCCCATGTTCGTCATGGGCGTGAATCACCAGACCTATGCCGGTCAGGACATCGTGTCCAATGCGTCCTGCACCACCAATTGCCTGGCCCCCATGGCCAAGGTGATTCATGAAACATTCGGCATCGCCAGTGGCTTGATGACCACCGTTCATGCCACCACGGCCACCCAGAAGACTGTGGACGGACCATCGGTCAAGGATTGGCGTGGAGGGAGGGGCGCCTCACAGAACATCATCCCCTCGAGTACGGGTGCTGCAAAGGCCGTCGGCAGAGTGATTCCTGCCCTGAATGGCAAGCTCACCGGGATGGCCTTCAGGGTTCCCACCCCCAATGTGTCCGTTGTCGACCTGACGGTCAACCTGGAGCGTGGAGCCACCTATGAAGAGGTCAAAGCGGCCATGAAGGCTGCCTCTCAAGGAGAGCTGTTGGGGATCCTTGGTTATACAGAGGATGAGGTGGTTTCTACTGATTTTCTAGGAGAAACCTGCACCTCGATTTTCGATGCAGGAGCCGGAATTGCTCTGACCGATACGTTCATGAAGCTTGTGGCCTGGTATGACAATGAATGGGGTTATTCAAGCAAGTGTGTTGATTTGATTCGCTACATCAACCGATAAGCTATTGCTTCAGGCTGGCTTGCAATGCTTAGAAAGATGATAGGAGGCGATGGAAGGATAATCTTGAGCGGCGTAGGCTTCCTTTTCAAGAAGCTGTTCCCATTGAGAAGCCTTCGAGTAAACAGGGTCGTTGAGCTTTGCTTGGATATCGCTGGCATTGGCAACATTAATGCCAAGGGCTTCAGGTTTTGCTCGCAAGGAGCCGGCTTTGCAGCTTTGGGCCACGTGGATTGCCTCATGGCTGAGCACTTTCAGGAAATCCACGGATCCTTTTTCGATGATTTTTGGCTGAATCCTCAGGGTGTTCGCGCTGTGGTCCCACTCCGCTGCGGCGCCTTCCTTCAAGGTGTGCTCAATAAGAACCTTTGCCCCGGCAGTTTTGAGAGCTTGAAGAAGCCCGGTAATCTCCTGCCGCTCCTGTTGAAAGGTGGGGGGTGAATCCACCAATCGCTGCAATTCAGCCACGGAAAGATCAGGTTCGCCTTCCCGGCGTTTGTACAGGTAACGGGTGGAACCATCGGCGAGGATCTCCTCCTGTGGGCGCCACTGCTG